>SVHI01000004.1 GCA_015055905.1 Clostridiales bacterium
GTTATCTTGAGCCTTGAATTTATGAGTTGTAACAGTTCCCATTGAACTAATTTCACCGTTAACACCAAACATAGAAGAACCTGTATCATCTGGAGTATAAACAACATCTTCAACATAGATATAATCAATGTCTTTTGCTTTTTCAGCAGCAATGATTCTTTGTTTGTAATAACCAAACTCTGCACCATTGCAGTTTGTCATTACTTTTGAAAGAAGCATATATTGTTTAACTTCGCCATTAAATGCATAAGCAATAAAGTCTTTGCTAACTGTGAAATCTTTAAACCTAATAGATTCACTTCTATATTCAGTGTCAGATTCGCTAGTATAAAGATTTCCGTTTTGTTCAATAACTTTGTATGATGAGAAGTTATAAGCATTTACATCAACAACGTGTTTGAATGAAATACCTTGACCAACCTCAATCTTATAAACAAGAACTTTGAATGTGCTACCATCGTGAGTTGTTGTTTCAATGATTGTTTGACCAATACCAGATGTTCTATCGAATTTAGAGCTATTATTTGGAGCAATTATACCAAACAACTTAAATGAAGAGTTGGTTGTGCAACCATAATAGTCTGCTAAATAGTAGATATTGTTTTCAGGCAAGAATTCAAATCTTGTCTTGCTGCTTGTGAGACCGTTTGAAAGGTTAGTGTCATCACAAATTGCTGACAATTTACCATTTGTAATGTATGTTTGATAGCTTGTAGTTACATTGTATATATCTGTAGTAAGCAAATTATAAATATTATTTGCAGGTATTGATGTATTTCCTACTTTTGCTGCAGCCATTTCTGATTTTGTTAAACCAGTTGCTGGAGTAGTATGATAGAAAATAACAGGTGAGTTAGCCCAGTCTGGAATCATATTAGCATTGATATAAACGAGGTCTCCTTGACGAACATATGCATAAGCATAACGATTTCTTACAGTAACGGTTTCGTTTACAAAATATTCAACGCCTCTATCTGATTCTCCATAGCTTCTAACAACTAATTGAATAGGGCTAGTGTTGTCTGCTTTTAATTTGTTTGTTGAGAACATAACAAAGTAATAAACTTCACTTTCAATAATAATTGTGTTTTGGTTTGCAAATGTTCCAAGATTCCAAGAATATTTTGTTGGGTTAGCAGGGTCTGATTGAACAGTTTGGGTCTTGTTTTCACAGTATGCTTTCTTAATCATCAAGTTCTTTTCTGGCATTTCTGCAATATAGAACGCTGACATATTTTCGAAATATTCATCTGTCCAGTCACTATATTGTTTTGTTTTCACAAAGTTAGTGAGTGTAACTGAGAATCTCGCATTCTTCAAAATCAAGTCTTGGCTGTAAATTAAATCAATATAATATTTACCACCAGAAGTTCTTGACCTTGCTGTAATTGAGAATGATTTAGTTTCACTTGTGTCTGGGTCAGTGTATGTGAATGTATATGGAATACCTTTTTGACCTTCAGCAGTTCCGTCATAAACGATATCAGCATTACCACTTGTTTGATAAATTTCTGGGTCTGTTGAACCAATTGCAACTTGAAGATTGAATTTAGCATCTTCAAATTCAAATTCTAATGAGGTTTGTTTTGTATTTTCTGTTGCAAAACAGTGTAATACAACAATTCCATCTTTAGAAGCAACCTTTGACAATTCAGTATATTCTGAGAATGACAATGTGATTGCAGAGTTGTTTGTGCAAACTGAAGCACCTGGAAGGGTGTTGTCGTTTGTCTTATGATTCTTTAATTCAACTTTTGTTCCACCATTTGTATAAATATATTTAGTAAATGCAAGATATGGTGAATCAAAGTAGAATGTGAGAGGTTCAGAAAAGATATATTCAATATCATAGTAATAAACACCACCAAGGTCAGCGTTATTTGCGTCAAGACCTTTATAAACTGTTGTGTCTCTTACAGATGGAGCTGTCATAATAACAAATTCGTTTTCTTGGTGTTTAATAGCTCCGCTCACAAAGTCAAGTTCACTAAGTGATGACATTTGACTTTGACTAGCATATTTATGTTCATTATTAATGAAGTATTGTGGGTGAACATAAATTCTAATAAATCCTCTTGTTTTGTAGTGATAAATGAGTGGGGTAAGTGCAGTGTCAGTAACAACATAATAGTTCTTACCGTTCCATTCAGGTGTTCCATCTGAATTTTCATCAACATAATCACCATCGAGTTTATCTTCGATATTAGCTGCAATAAGTTCTGTTGAGCTGAAACCTACGATAAAGTCTCTGCTTGCGCCTTCACCAACAATTGTTTGTGAGAAGGTAAGAGGTGTGTCACCTCTGGTGAGTGCTGGGTCAATGAATCCAGCCTTCATTGACAAGTCTTGATTCATTAAATATCCTGTGAGGTATTTAAGAAGTCTATTGTTGTTAATGAAGTGTTTTCCAGAAGGAAGTGTTGCATAAGCAATAGGGTCAACTTCATTCAAATATTCAGCTGGATAGAGAAGATTCAAGATAATACCAGTTTCTCTATCGTTTTCGTTGATATTAATGTTGTATTGGTGAATTGGATAAGTAACAATTGTGCAAATATCTGTGTCAATAGTTCCTGTTGGCATAATAGTTGCAAGAATTGCTTCAGCAATTTCATCAGTAACACTATTGAAGTTCAATGAAATTTGAGTATAGAATTCTTGACCAAAGCTATCAGAAACTGAATTGCTTGATGTTGGAATCATATCTTGAACTTTAATATGTGGTGAACCTGTAACTCCAAATGCACCAGTTGAGAAGTTGTAACTAATTGCTGTGTGATAATAGTTTGAACCAATATTATATGTAAAGCTAATAGAATACATAAATCTGTTAACACCGGCTGAAATTGTAGCAAATGTTTCAGTTCTTGTTGTTGGGTCACCATAATTATTGTTATTTCCTGCATAATTAAGGTCAGGAGTTCCTGGATTAGCTGGTTCTTGATTATCTACAGTTTCGTGAGTGAATGGAGTACTTTCTTTGAATACTGCTTGGATAGTAATTGCTTCACTAACAATGAATGTAAATACATATCCATATTCACTTACTTTAAATTCTTCAATTTCACCATTTGCATAAACAATTTGGAAGCCAACAAATGCTTCACTTTGGTGAATCTTAGAAATTGAAACAGTAACATAAGTATACATTGTGTAGTAGCGAGAGAATATACCAGATACTAATGTTTCAGTATAAACTGTATCGTCACCATTAATTGTGAATACTAATGTCTTGTTGTTTGATGCAGTTGTGTCGAATGTGCATTCAAGTTCTTCTTCAAAGATGTAAAGGGTGAGTTTATCATTGGTGATAAATCCAATCTTTCCACCTGCTTGATTGAGCTTGAGGTCCTCAACAGCTGTTTGAACTTCTTTTCCATCTTCAATAGTTGTAATGAAGTAAACTTCAGCATCATCAACAATTTTCTTTTCCACTCTATAAGGTGTGAGTTTCTTATATAAGTGGTGGTTACCATCATTACTAAAGTAATAATAATTTGTGCCATCAACATTGATGTATTTAATAACACTGCCAAATGTTTGGTTTTGTCTATAACTGTTATAAACAGAACTGTCTGGCATTATGATGTCACTTGTAATAATATCAAATGTAGATTTAGCGGCAAAGCCAGTAGAATTGTTAATAGAGTTAACAGTAACAGCAAATGAGTTAGCATTGTCAGTTACAGTGATATCAATTGTATCTTTTTCTCTTTCATTAATAACATTTCTTTCGTGAGCATCTTGGTCGCTATAAATCTTTGAATAACGGATATATGCATCAGCATATTCTGAAAGGTTGCTTGAAATGATAAACTTATCGTCATAAGTTTCACCGCCAAACAACTTAAGGTCAATGTGCTTAACTTTGTTGTTTGCATCATATTCGCCAACTTCGTTTCTAAATCTAAATCCATTTTGTGGAGTTATAGTTGAAACAAAGAATGAACTGAATATTGTTGACCTAAATTGAAGTTCATATGCATTAGGTTTAGAGAATGATGCACTTAAGATTGGTGTGTCTGTCAATGTTTGAATATAGTTGTAACCAATATGCCAGAAACCATCAAAACTCATTGATGCAAGTTCTGTGTAACTTATAGCAAATTCTCTAAGTTCAACAAAGACAGCAACCATTGAAGCTCTCTTAGCTGAATCCATTTCCCAACGTGTATCAACAAGGACTCTTACGTCTTCATTAACAATTTGCCACCAACCGGTGAATAAGTATTCTCTAGCAACTGCTTCGCCGTTATAAATATGTTTGAGGATTGTTCCTGCATTATATTTTCCAGCAACAGCTGTGTCAGTCATATGAATTGTGTAGAAGTCATTGAATGACAATGTTTCAACAACAAGTTCACCAGCATCGTCATCATAAGATTTAATTTCAACGCTTGTTGATTTTGAAAGTGTGCTACCTTCAAGTGATGAGAACTTAGCAACAAATGAAAGGTTAGTGTTCTCATCATCAATTGCATAAAGTTCATAGCCAGCAGCGTGTGAAACAAGGTCAGTTGAAAGTGAAACGTCAAGATTCTTGTATAAATACCAACCATTAAACTTGTAAGGTGATGGGTTTGTTTTATCAACCTTGAAGTTCAATTTTGTTCCATATGGAACATTCACAATGAAGATTAAGTCAGTAATGTCTGAAGTAATCTTGATGTCAGTGATGTTGGTTGACACTGAGTAAACCTTATCACCAAGTTGATATGAAGCAACAAGTGAGTTGTAGATGTTTGTAACGCTTCCGCTGAGTGTGAGTTGTTTAAGAACATCAGGTTCAATATCTTCTTTAGATGTTGAGTTATTAACCGCAATTCTATATTCAACGTTAACTCTCTTAACAAATCTTGCTTCGAAGATAATATCGTGAGTGTATCCGCTAAGGTCGATTTCCATTGTAAGGGTATTATAAGAATTCTTGTAATATTCACCATTAATATAGAAACCAACAAATGTGTAACCTGAAGCAGGTTTAACAGTAACATTCAACATATAGAAGTTTGCTGTGAACACTCTATTGTTTGAACTAATAGTTCCACCAGAAGCTTCAATGTTGATGCTTTCAAATCTTCCACCAAGTGAACTTTCATCTCTCATATAGAGGTCTGAACGTGTGAAGAGTTTAACACCAAATTTAAGGCATCCGTTGCTATCCCAGTCACTATCATTCTTTGAATATACGCTGTATGTTGATGTGCCCTCATTATAAATATAATAAGTCATTGTGTCATCAAATGGGGTATATTCAGGAACTTGGAGATAAACATTGTTCTTGAATTGTCCAAGATTGTTCCAGTTAGTTTCATCATAAGAGTAAAGCTTATATTGTTGTTTAATTAAATCATAAACATAATAGTCAGCTGTTGAACTAAATGTGAATCCGTCTGGAAGTTTAATGTAAGCAATGTCTTCATATTTTCCATTATCATCAGTTGTTGTAACAATATAGTTAATTGCATAACCATCATTGATAACGTTCAAAATGTTATAGCCACTTTCAACGTAGTAATCATATCCGGCTTTTCCAACTTTTCTAACAATAATGTCTTGGTTAGGATTGCTTGCAGGTTTAAATGCAGCATCTTTAATGTATGTTTCAGGTCTGTCTAATTCAAGTGCAACAACGATGTTGTTATACATTGTGTAGTCAAACTCTGTAACTTCATTCATAAAGTCGTTTTCATCTTTAATAAAGATGTTGTCAACTGTAATATAAACCATTCCAGTTTCTGGAGCATCAATAAAGTCTTCTTGTCTAAATGGATAATAGATAAACTCTTTAATTTCACCAGTTACATCATCATAAACTGCTTTATAGAAGTCGATGAGTGAAAGACCTTCGCTTTCAAGCATATCCTCGTTGTCTCTAACTTCTTTATATCTAACGGTATTAAGTTCCTTATAAAGCAAACCATTTGATTGGAAGAATAAGTTTGTCTTAGTTCCGTCGTCATAAAGCATATAGTTTGTTTTCTTGAGTGAATAGAGGTTGCTACCAACAGAAAGTTTTTCATTTTTGATGGTATAACCAGCACCAAGTGATTCAACAATGTCACTTACAGGCATATTAGCCAAAGCACCAGTAGTTGAACAGAAATACAAGATTTCATTGATGTTGTCATAGTAGAAGTTGTCACCAGTGTAAGCATCTTCATCTGCATCATAAACTGATTTAGGAAGATATTGACAATGATTGAATAATGCACCGCCTGCAACAAAGAGCAATACATCTTCATAGTCAACATAAGTGATTTTCTTCATTACATATCTTTCACCAAGAACAGTGTTGATTCTGTTAGATGCTAAGAGTTCAAAGTTGTTGATATTTGAATAGTTCTTTTCACCTGTGTTACTTACACCATCAGTAGAACTGTGAATTGTGTAATAGAAACCAGTTTGTGGTGTGAATGAAGTATTATTCAAGCAGGTATCAACAGGAGCTTTGAGTGTAAGTGTGTAAGAATTGTCAATACTTGATGTGAATCCAATTCTGTTATCGCTTGTTGAAATTTGAGTGTAATAGTATCTATATGAAATATCTGCTTTAACACTACCAGATGCAACCATTGTGATTTTGTTGAAGTAAACTTTGATTGATGTGTTTTCATCATTAATAACATACTTCATATCAGCATAGTTGAATACATCAAGAATGTCGTTATATAATGTTCCACTTTCAATGTTAAAGTTAACTTCAGGGTAGTTTCCATTATAGAATTTTTTTATTGTAATACCAGTTGATGCGTCAGTAAATTCTTTTAATTCGAATTCAACCATATCATTATAAACAGCATTGATGTAGGTCTTATTATATTTAATAATAATAGTTCCTTCATTAATTCTTGGGTCATAGTTGAAGTCTGTGTAACCTGTGATATCTTTAATATCTTGGGTAAGGGTCATACTTGCAATGTCAAGAATCTTTCCTGGGTAGTTAGCATTGATATATTCACCAGTTCTAATTGCCTTGAAGAGATAATTTTCTCTAACAAGCTTATTATCAACCCAGTCAGCTTCGTTTCCACCAAGTGAATACTTAATGTAAACATCATATTGACTATTGTATGTGTAATAAGTCATATTAGCGTCAAATTCAGTTTCAAGTGGAATAGCTTCATATTCAACTCTTTCTCTAAAGATGGTTCTAGAGTTATATGTTTCCTCATCAACACTATATGTAGGAACACCGTGACCATATCTTGAGATGTCGTAAGGGAAGTCAAGAGTGATATCTTTCATTTCAACAAATCTTGCAACAAGGTTTGTAACTTTTGGAAGGTCATCATAATACTTATTTGTAACAAGAAGATATGTTGCTGGTCTGGTTGAATCGTTAACAATTTGCCACCAGCCAGTGAATAAGAATTCTTTACCTGAATCAACGTGTGAGAACATATTTGTTGTTCTTCCAAACGCTGTATCAGCCTCAATGTCTTCTCTCTTGAGTTCGATTGAGTTCTCTTCACTTACAACTTCATAAAGTTTTTGTGTTGTGATAGAGTAGTCATCTTTTCTATTTTCATATTTAGCAACAAAGTCAAGGCTTGAACCATAGTAATCTTTTGTTGCGTAGAATCCAAGACAGGTGTCATAAGTTACAACTGAGTTAGATTTTGAGAATTGATTTTGTCTGAACAAATACCAACCATTGAATGAGAAGTTAAAGCCAGCAGATTGGTTAATATAACTGTCTTTTGTTACGCTAAGTTCAATATATGTTCCATAAGCAACACTGAACTCCATCAATAAATATTCTGAAGCAAAGAGTTGTTGTGAACCTTGATATAATTCGTTAGCGTCCCAATCAGATGGGTCTTTTGTGTAATATGAGTATGCACCAGTTGTTTCATTATAAACATAATAGGTGAGATTGCTGTTATATTTTGTTCCAGGAACAACATTAACAAATGTGCAAGCTTCGCTATCGTCCCAAATGCTACGTGTTGCATTTTCATATTGACCAATTCTCTTATAGAGATAGTTTGGTTTGTTGAGTTTTTCATCGGTCCAGTCAGCATTGCTTCTAACATATTCTTCATATACACCTGTGCCACTATTATATGTATAGTAGGTCATTGTATCGCTGAATTCGGTTCCAACTTCAAGCAAGATATAGTTAATATTCTTGAGTGAAGATAAAGCAGAATTATAAACGAGACTAGTGTAAATTGTTGAGAATTTAGCATTAACGTCTGGTCCGTTGTTTTTGTTCATCAAATAGCTTGTGTAAAGCGCTGACTTAAGGTTGGTGTTAGCAACACTAAGTCTAACGGTAAAGTTAACAAGTGAAACAAATCTTGCTTCAATGCTTATATCTTTTCCATAGCTATCTAATGAAAAGTTATCGTTACCAAGGAAGAATCTTCTAAGATTGATTGTAAGTGGAACTTCTTCACAGTTGTAATTGTATGTGTCGAATCCAAGATTATCAATTCCAAGATATTCACCATTAATAAAGATACCTGCAAGAATGTATGAAATGTTTTCGCCCTTGTAAGGAACACAGGTAATAGCGACGCTATCATAAATATCTGTAAAGTATGTTCCGTCGTTAACACTAGTTGGATTGCTTGATTGGAAACCATAAACTGAAATGGTTCCACCAGCTTTGTAGCTAGGGTCATCTTGGTCAACTTTTGATGAGTTGTCGTCGTAGTCACCAATGGTTGAAGCGAATGTGCTAATTTCATAAACTCTTTCATAATAAGCTGTGATTCTTACGCTAGACATAATTTCGCCAACGTTAAGACTCATATAGCCCATTTCATTGTTGTTTGAGATTAATGACAAGGTAAATTCATCAAATTCACCTGTAATATCATTCTTTCCATCATCAAATGAGTAAGTGTAAGAAGCAAGGAGTTCTTCAAGTGAACCTTCTTCAATACCAGTTGTTGTTACGATGATAGGAATACGAGAATATCTAAAGTATTTAATTCTATATCCCATTACGTGTCCACCAGTGATAAGGAGGTTAGTAACACCTTGAGCATACAATGCGTCTTCGTTTTTATTTGATGTAACTGAATATGAGTTAAGTGTGTTTGTGAGGCTGTAATCTGAAAGGTTAGTAATCATTGAGTTATATTGTTTTGATGCAATGAGTGTATCAAATGAATTAGACTTGTCAATGATGTGGCTTCCATTTGCAGCAGTCTCAATACCAGCACTTCTTGTGCAAAGAATGATTGTATCTTTTAACTTATTTTCTTCGTCCCAGTCTGTGTAATACTTAGAATAAAGAGTATAAGTATTCTTTTCTTCATCATATTCATAATATGTTGCAGTTGGGTCAAATTCTGTTCCAACTGGAACTCTTGTGTAAATGATATTTTCGTTGATTGGGTCAAATCTCAAAAGGTTACCTGAAAGGATTGCTGAGGTTAATGGTTCTTCATTATATTTAACATTTGTATCATAGTTAACTTTTGTATAGAAACCATAAGATGCAACAACTTTCAAGTTATCGCTTGAAACATATTCATATCCATAAACTCCAAGGTCTGTTGAAATATATCCTTTGAAGTTAGCGAAGTCTTCGCCTTGGTCGATATAAACGTAATTTCCATTTCCGTCCATATCGAAATAGTATCTAAGACTACCAGAAGCTGTAGTTGAGAGAAGAGGGTATAAACCAACAACTCTGTTTCCAGTTTCATCTTTAGTAGTGTTCGAACCATTTGTATCCTTTTTATAAAGTAATACAAAACCATATGAAGAACCAACTGTGCTTAAACCATTGAGAGGTAATTGAACAGTTCTTGCAGTTGAATACAAGTAACCATTGATATACCAACCATAGAATACAAGTCCAAGTTTTTCTTCAGCCTCATTCACAGCAACAGATGTTGTGAGAAGTTGGTTGGTGTAGTATTGAACATCGTTTGAACTCTTCTTAGAAATTGGATATGTAAGTGTAACGCTGTCAGCGTTGTGATAGTTAATCTTTGGAACAGTTTCGTTGTTAACTTCACCAACAATGTTCTTGTTGAAATATGACAAGTATGTTGTTTCATTGATAAAATATTGGTTATCGTAGTAAACGCCACGATAGCTTGCGTCAGATGAAACATTGATGAATGGTAACAAATCTCTTACTGTATCGTCAGCACTATCTGTGTTATCACGAGTTTTTCCATCAATGGTCTTTTCAAGAGTAATAGTATAAGAAGCATAGTAGTTAAGGGTTGTAAAGATATTTGAACAAGCCTTAAGCTCTTTAGTTGATGTATCAATCTTGAAGTAGTAGCCTGATGCGTCTTGTGAAATTGTGAAACCTGAAATTGGCGCACCACTGAATGTGTTAAATACTGTGATATAGTCTGTAGAGATATATCTGTTTTCAAGTGCGTTTGAAATAACTGGATAAATCTTTACGGTTGAGAGTTTTGTGATTGTTATATCTTCAAAATAGTATCCATTAGAACCAAGTTTTGAAGTATAGATGTATCTGGTTTCTTCTTGTCCAGAAGGTCCAATATAAACAACTTTTGCATCAAAGTATGACATAAAGTCTCTATACTTTGTTGAATAATATGTTGAATCATCTGCGTGAACGAAGTTATTGTCAACATCACCAACAGATTTGTAAACACGAACAGTAACAACTTGTGCAAAGTATGCATAAATTGTGATAACTGATTCGCCATTTTCATCAATGTCGGCGTTATCAACCATTGCAGTTCCAATAGCAATACTTGCTTGTGGAGCACTTGTGATAACTTCTTCAATCAAGATATATTCTTTAGGGTCAATATCAGTTGAACCTCTAAACTTAACATCTAAATAGAACTCTTCTGAGTCAAATGATTGAGCATAATAAGCTGTGTCTGAGCCATCATTATAATAGTAGAATGTTGAACCATTATACATAAATGAATACCAGCCATTTTCGAGCTTAGTTGCTTCATATTTCTTATAGTAGAAATAGTAGATAAATGAGTAGTTAGAGTTTTCTTTAACTTGAATGTTATATTTCAAGCCTGAACCTGAGTTAAGTGTAATTGTATTAGTTTCGTTTGATGAAACAGGAACATATTGATTTTCTAATGATGTAGCAATCAAGTATGAGATATTTTGTCCATCAACAACTTTCATTGAATCTTGGAAGATTGAACCATAAATTGTTTGATAAGAGTTATTCAAAATATCGTTTGCTTCAATACCATAAATTACTGTCTTAACTTTTGATGCAGTTGTATAACGAATTTCGAGTGAAACATTTCCTGTAAGTCCTATGCCTTGGTTTGCTTCAGAATATTTGATTGCATAAACAAGATATTCAATTCCACCAATTGTGTAAGTTTTACCTGAAACTTTTTCACTTCCGTCTGGAGTTAAGATAGAATTTGACCTAGAAATCAATTCATCTGCTGACGCAATCTTTGTTCCGTTAGCATACAAACCAATAACTGAATAAGAGAGTTGAGCAAAGTAGTAAATATACAATTCCTCATTTTGTGGAATGTTTGCTGTCATCTTATCCATAATGTTTGCATACTTATATTCAAAGTAGTCACTAGATGAAATAGATTCAATATCAATTTCTTCAGTTCCAATAATTGCGTAAACACCACCAGTGTAGAGTGTTGAAATCGCAGCAGAACTTAAAGAGGTCATATTATATTGTTTAATTGTTGCAATAAATGCACTAGTAAACTCAAATGTGAAGTTAATTTGACCTTGGTTATACTTGTTAATAACAAATGTATTGTGGCTGCTTCCAGTAAAGCTGATTCCGCCAGCAGTAGCAAAGTTATATGTTGCACCAAGTTCAACTCCGTTCTCATCAATAATTTGATTTGAATTAAAGTTAAATCTAGGAACAACAGCACCAACGCCAGTAATGTTGTAAGTTTTTGTAATCAAAGCAAATTGCTTCTTAGTAATTTCATATCCTGATGAAGCAACTGGAGTAACTTCAACTTTTGTATTATAAATCACATAGTTAATATTGCTAATGGTGGTTGATGTAGTATCAATAACCATAGAGTCAATAGTTGTTCCATCTGTTGTGATTGTGAAGACAGAAACTTGTGATTCAAATTGCATCTTCTTATATGAATTATATTCAGTTGCATTAATTGCATTGCTTGAAACAGTTGTTGTTATGCTTCCACCAGTTGTAGTAGAAATTTCGATTGTTGAAATTCTAATATACTTAGCAATGATGGTTCCAGCAGGAGGCTCACTTTCATAGGTGTATGAGAAGTTGCTTGTGAGGAATGTATCAACTGAACCTGTTCTAGAATAGAATCCAATAAATTTGTAGTATCTTGCACCGTCAAAGACAACATCGTATTCACTTCCAATAGAGATGGTCATATAATCTTGACCCATCTTAATGTTAGAGAAGTAGTAGTCTTTTGAACGAGCCATTCTTTCTGTGTTGCTCAAAGTTGCATAATCGAAGAATCTATGTCCGTTTGTATCAGTGCTTGGAGCAGTGAGTGATGGATACAATGTGGTGTTATACCAAATTGTCATTGGAACAATCATATATTGTTCATCACTTTGTGTTAAACCGTTTCCAGCGTTATTAACTTCGTAGAATTCTTGTTTAACTGTCAAAACGTTACGAGATTGTCTTCTTGCAACGAATAATGCGAAGTGGTTTGATGGGTCTAAGTTGAACTTAGAGTTGTATTCAGCACCAGTTGTTCCACTGTCATCATAAACAAGTTCATCGCCACTTCCATCAACTTCTGGATACCAGAAATACATACGGAGTGAAATTTGGTCGCTTGTTGAGAATGTTCCGTTATTGAGATTTAATCCAAGGTCAGTAACTTTCTTGTCTGAAGCAGTTGTTAAAACACCTGTCTTATCATCAATTTCGTTTGTGAACCAAGCCTCAAATTTCTCATCATTTGCATCTGGAGCTTCTTTATAGAGGATAGATGTTAAAATATTTCCATTATATTTTTCATAATCGAAATATCCATAAACTCTAAGGAATGCACCTTCTGTAACATACAATTCATTATGTGCAGAGTCTTTTGTCTTATAAATTCCACCATTATGTGATGAGCAGAAGAATACTTTATAAGAATCAGCTGCAAGAGCAGAGTAGATTGTAACAACAGTGTCAACATCACCATCTGTGTTCTCATAACCATTAACAAGGAATTCTGTGAACACAACGTGCGTTGTTCTCATATTTATAGTGCAAGAAACTTTTGCTTTCTTATCTGTTGCGCAAATGCTAAGCAGTGAATACTTAACATACATTGCGCTTGTGAGTGAAACTTCATCAAATGTCTTTTCAGCAAGTTCTTCCGTTGCACTCATACTTTGATAATAAGTTAATGTTCCATCATAAAGTCTGTTTTCAGCATTTGATGTAGCACCATCAAAGATTGTGAGACCAAAGTCGTCTGAAAGTCTGTAGCCACCAGTTGGAGCAATACCAACAATTGGGTCATAGTTGAAGTAGAACCAACCAGAAAGTGTTGATGTTTTAGCAATAGGGTCTTCAACAACAACAATTTCTTGACCACGAGAATCAAGTGGGTCAGTGAATGTTACAGTCACTTCGTCTGTTTTATATGAGAATGTAAGGTTTGTCATAGCAACGAACAAAGCTGTAATGTTTGTGTTGCTTGTAGCAGTTGTAACAAATGGTCTAGTAAATGTTCCAGAAACATTCACAAATTCTGACCAGTAACCTGTGTTCTCATCATAGGTTTGTGAATACCAACCAGCAAATGTATATGCTTTTGTGATTGTGAAGTCAGCAAATGTATATTTTGTTGAGAAGTCATCATCTTCAAACTCAACATCGTCAATCAATGTTAAATCTGCAATATAAACTGACTTAAAGTCTTCAGAGTAGATGTAGTATTTAGCATTATTTTGATGTGTGTTTGTATAGTCATTAACTGTAGTTGAAGAAATGTATGTAACAAAATATTTACCGTTTTCAATTACTTTATAAAGTGCTTCACTGTATGCTTGGTCATCACCAGATGCTGCATTGTTTTCTTTAACAGTGCTGTTTGTAAGCATTGCACGGCTGTAAGCATTTTCATAAATATCTGTGTCAGTATTCTTTTTATAGTTTGCTTTTAAGCCACCCCAAAGGATAATTGAGTTTTCAACAAATAAAGCATCACCATAAGAAGAGTGGTTAGTCTTGTTTTGACTGTCTTTTTCATACAACTCATTTTGACCTTCAATGTGGTTATATTTTCTGTTGAATGATTGTGTCTTTTCATATCCAGGAACATATGTTACAACGTCATTAGCACCAAGTTTTGTTTCAAACGCGTCACCAATGTAGTTGAGTGTGCCTGAAGATGTTGTTACACCACCAGAAACATAAATTGTATCGTCGAGAGAGTAGTATGGGTTAGTCTTAAAGTTGGTTGCATCAGTAAATACATAAGTTCCATCTTCTGGGTTTGTCTTTGTGAAATCCATATCTTGTGAATATGAATCAACAATAGATGTTGTTACGCTTATTGTATAAATCTTCAAACTTGACAAGTTGATGTAGTTCATCTTACCTGCAATTTGAGGCATACCAAACTTATAAATCTTTTCAGCAACATAGTTTGCGCCACTGATTGTTGTTTCTGCTTCGTTTGATTTAGAAAGAGAATATCTATAAAGTTCTTTTACTGATTGAACAAAAATCTCAGTAATTGAACTCATACCATAAGTGTTGAGTGCGCTTACATAGTTGTTATAGTTTGTAACACTAATACCATATTTTGTTTGATAGTATGTGCTATAAGCTGATTCATAATATGTTCTAGTATAAAGAACATTATTAAGAATAATTGTGTTTTCTTCGTATGTTGCAGCATAAATGATTTGGTTAAATGCTGAAACAAAGTCACCGATGCTTTCAAAGATAGAATTTTCTAATTCAATCAACATTGAAACTGTATAGTCAGTTAATGTTGAGCGGAGTGTTCTACCATTGAGTTTAAGGTTAAGCAATCTTTCAATAAGTTTATCTGTAACATAAACATCTCCAGAAACAGTAACGTAATAGTTAAGGTCATACATTGATTTGTTTGTAAAGATGTCAGTTGTTCCCAAAACAATGCTGAGATAGTGTTTAAGTTTGTCTAATGCATACTTAAAGTTCTTTTCTGCAGAGCCTGATTTTTGTTCATAGCAGATGTTTTGGAAGACGAAGATAAAGTATTGTCTCATTGCCTCCGCACCAATGATTGGCTCATTGTCGGTTGACTTGATGTAATCTGCAAAGTCAAATTCTTTTTGACCAGTTGTTCCAATCTTAATCTTACCATTTCCACCAGGGCCAGCAGTTAAGAGCGATGCTGGAGCAGAAATATAACTTGTGAAGGTTGGGTAATGATTTGTTGTTTCTTTTAAGTAGCTGAAGAACACTTGTTCTGCCATTGTTCTTGAGAATGAGAATGCTCTTGAATAAATGTAAGAATAGTTAGTGTTAAACGCAATCTTAATAGGAACAGATGCAGAACCAACTTTGAATGTTAAGTAGTTTGTTGTTGCGATTGAAGTGTTAGCTGTAGCAACTGATGAACCCTTATATGATGCATAGATATCATAATATGAATCATAGTAGGTAAGGGCAGTTCCGCTCAAAATGCTATTTGCAACAGACCTAGCTTTGTCTGGGTGCAATACATATTCAGGGTTTTCATTGCCTTCAGTTGTTGTGATTCCATTTGTTTGCTCTAAGTTATTGTTAAATGTAACTTTAAGCACATAGTAAACATATTTTAATTTGTCATCTTTTGCCTTATTAACAAGGTCCATATCAGGCTCAACCAAGAAGTTGAGTTCATATCTTTGGTCTAGACCAAGAGAGTGAACTGTTAATAAGTTTCCAACTTCAACTCTAACAAGCAAGAACAAGGTTGTGTTAACGTCAAAGTAATAGTTCTTAAGAGCAAGACCTTGTGTTTCAGTCTTGAACATACCATAAGCATTTCTTTCAAATGAACCAAGTTCAGTGAGTGGGTTAGAAAGTTTTTGTTGTGTGTTTCCATCACCGTCAATGTAATAGTGAACACCAGGGTTGATTTTTGAAAGTTCAGCAAAGTTCTTAAGAGACTGTGCAGTATAATATCTTTGGAAGTAAGATGTGTCTTGTGACCAAGTTCCTGAGTTGTTGTAGCCATCAAAGATAGTTAATCTTCTTTCGCCTTCAGCAACATCATCTTCCTTTTGAATATAGAATGGATAGAATCCTGTCTCTTCTTTGTGACTAGCACCGAAGAAGTTGTCAGAATAGTTTCCACCAACCAATGCATCATCATCTTGTGTTTTTGAACCACCAGATGCATTTGTTCTAATGATTTCTTTTGAATCATCTCTATTGTAGTAATAGAGAGCTTCAACTGAAATACCAGAATCCTCTTCATCTTCACTAAAGATGTATGCTTGATAAGTTTCTGTGAACTTAGCAACAAGTCTTGCATTTGAGTGAAGGTTATGAATTGTTAAAACGTTTGGATTATCAATTGGGTCTTCAACGTCAAAGTTGCTAGCAACTTTGTTTCTATAATACTTAACGTCATAAGAAAGGGTAGACTTGTTATATGAGTAAACTGCATAAACCTCTCTGTCATCGAATGTGTATCTTGTGTAGTTAGAAACTTTTCTTCCACCAGAGATTGTTGACCAATCTTCTTTAATTTGAGTTCCTTCATATTGATATGAAGCATTAACTGCATCGTGGAAGTTGATGTAACCAATATAATATTGTTCCCAAAGTTTATCGATTGAGTTGTTTGTTGAACCAGTTGCAAAGTCGCTTGCCTTAACAGGAAGACACATTTCTTCATCATAATACAAATCGGTTCTGTTGTTATTCTTCATATAAAGTCTAACAAAGTTTGGATTTGTTCTTGAAGAACCAAGGTTTGCAAAGAGTCCGCAGTAGTTTGATTTAATATCATAAGGAACAACTGAGTTGTCTGTTCCAAATACGATATTGAATTCGTCAAAGTATTGGTTTGTGATTTTATAAGTTCTTGTTTGAGCAACACCGTTTGGATATTGACCAGTTGTTGCAATCTTAAATGTTTGAACAGAAGTGTTGCTTGATTCAAATTCTGTCTTAACAAGTTCATTTAGGTAACTAGCCGAATACATTTCAGTAACTTTTTCATCTGAAATAACCCAACCAAGAGTTTCATCAAACTGTGCAAGATACCAACCCTCAAGTCTGTAACCAGAGTCAGGTTGAGCAATCAGTTTAACAACACTATCACGCTCATAGTAGTTCGTCTTATACTGAATTGTTGAGTTAATTGTCTTTCCGTCAGCAGCATAATAATATTCGCCACTAGTAAGGTCATTATTAGTGTTGTAATAGAATCCTGAAACATTTGAATCTTCATTTTGTGTAATGAAGTTGAATTTTTTAATATTAACTTTAGCAAAAGTCATATAATCAACAAGCATTGAAGAAAGGTTGCTTGCTGGTGTTGAAGGAATTCTATACATATAGTTGTTGTGAAGAACACCATAAGAATGTTTGAGTGATGATGCATTATATGTTCCAACAACATAAGTCATAAAGTCAATAATTGTGTAGCCAGAACCAAGTCCTGTGTAATAGAAACCTTCTGCATAAGCAGTTGATAACTTACCAGAAATCAAGGTTTTTGTTTTTGTGAATACTTCATCAGTATAGAATACTGAGTCGTTCATAGCATCAACAGTAACATTGTAAATACCAGCAACGAATTTCATACTAACAATATAAGGAGTTCCTGTTCTGCCAGAGAAATTGTCGTTCTGTCTTGTTTTGAACGAGGTATTTAATGTTGTGCCTTTGTAAACATAAACAGTGAAGTATGGTTCATAATTTGGAACAACAATAATTGAAATAGCTTCAGAGTTTGTCAAATAGTCTTCTGCAATACCAGTTTTAACAAATACTGGAGCAGAACCAACCTTTTCACCAGCATAGAGAAGATATGGTTTAATGTATGTTGCAGTATATCTATCTGTTAAATATTGATAAGTGAACAAGTCTTCAGTGTAGTCATTTTCATCAACTGAAGCAGAAGGTGCTGTAGATTGAATAGAAATTGAACCACCGATGTTAACTGAACCACCATCAACAGCAGTTCCAAGAGAAACTGCATAAACTCTTTCATATACAGGCAAGAATAAATAGTAGCCTGAGCCAAGAGACCTAAATCTGCAAATAGCGCTCAATCTGTCATCGCCAAGTGCATTTGTAGTTCCTTCATTGAATACGATATATTCTGCGCTGTCTCTTGTATAAACTCTCCATTCTTTGAACTTGTAGAAGATTTCACCATCAAAGTTAATGAGTGGGTTAGCAAAGAGAACAACAGCGTCTTTGCCAGTTTCAAGGTAAACTGGTTTTTCTGATTCTAATTCTTGGTTATAAACTTGAATAGCTGTTTCAATCCAGTAACCTTCAAGATAGCTTGCACCATATTGCAAAACAGCATCATAAGGAACTTTGTAAGCGGTTGTAAGACCACCGATGATAACGTTGCTGAAGTCAACATCTGATTTAGAAGAGATGATTTCAGTGTCAAGTTCATCTAAGCCATTGCAAAGTGAAGATTCTGCGCCATTAACAATGTCACTTGTAACATAGAGTTTTCCGTTTGCATCTTGTTGATAAGTGTGGATATCATAATATGGAATGTCTTCCATTTTGAATACTGATGTTTCCCAGATAGCAGCAAGTTCTTCAGTTAAAGCAATGAATGCACCAGCTTTTTCAATAAAGATATTATCATTATAAATAATATTTCCTTCTGGAGTAACAAGAGTTGAATCTGCAAAGTAAACATTGATGTCATCTTCGTTCATTGCACAGTCAGCAAGTTTGATGCTTTCTGTTGTATATTTATAGAAGTTTGCACCGTATTTAATAAATCCACGGTAAACAGCTTTTTCTTCTTCGTTAAGTTCCATATATTCAGACATATTCATATAGAACTTAGTGTCTCTGTCTGAATCTGTGTTGTAGTAGTAGTTATAGAATGTTGTAAGTTGTGTTGGACTTGCTTCTTTATGCAATCTATAACCCTTGAGAGTTTTAAATGTTCTTGAGTCAACAATATAATACATTGAATCAAGAGCAGCACCTGCATCAAGGTTTGCTAAGGTGTGTTTAAAGGTAACAGAAGAGAAGTCTGTGATTGATGTAACATTGTTATGTTCAACCAATCCGTTGATAATTTCAACATAATATCCTGAGTTTACACCAATTGCAAGGTCAACAGCAGCAAGTGTTCCTTGAGTATGATAAACATCAAACACAAAGATAGGGTTCATATATGGCATACCATCAACAAGAGTTACGCCAGGGAATCCTTCAGTTGCATTTGCTTGATTTGTGTAGTCAACAGAATAGTATAATTTTTCTTCGTTTAAGTATTTAATTGGATTATATGTATCATTTGTGATAATACCAGGTTTTGTTGCTGTTAAAATTGATGAATATGTATTTCCAATAATAACTTCACCTGAAACGTTGTCAATTACATATTTTCCAAGAATTGTTGCAATTTCAGTTGAGTTGTCAATTTTAACATAACGGCTTGAGTTTCCGATTTCAACAGTATTTGACTTAATTAAGTATTCAACTTCAACATTTTTTGAAACGATGTAGTCATCAACACTACTAATGTTTGAAATTGGGGTAAGGTTGGTTGCGTTAATATCACCAGCATAATATGCGTGTCCTGCAGCAGATAAATCTTTTCCATAGAATTCACTGTCATAAAGAACATATTCATAGTTTGAACCAACTTTCTTATATAAATACTTATATTTATAGGTTCCTTCAGAGAAGTAGCAAGCGTGGAAACAGTGTTTTGTTACTGTTTTCATTGTAACGTTGCTAGCTGTCATAGGAAGAGCAGCAGTAGGAGGGAGCAAATATGTTGCATAAACAGGATATTGATATTCAACTTCTTCTCTGCCAATGGTGTTTCCACCTTCATCTTTAAGGTCAGTAACAACAGCAGCTAAATCAAATCTTGAAAGAACATAATATTTAACACTTGGTCTAAAGTCAAATTTTTCAATTGTGCTATAGTAAGCATAAGTGAATTCATCAACAACTGTTGCGTTATCAAATGTATATGTATTTGAAGATGTGTTGAAGAATACGTTCTTATAAAGAACACTATTAACTTTATCGTAGAAGTAAACAGCTCTTGTCAATTTATCATAAGCCATCATAACCGCAGCAAGGTCGGTGAATGACATATCTGGATTATATACTTTAACACGAGGTGAAATATCTGTTGAAATCTTAGCAAAGACAGTTGAACCACCATCTTTAAAGATTGTTTTTGTGCTTGGATAGTAAATATATCCTGACAATTTTTTCGCAGCAACAGCTATTTGTGAATGAAGAAGGTTATAGTTATCTCCAAGTTCAATATTTGAATCAAACATATAAACATCTTGATGTTCATTTCCATTTTCGTCAATAAAGTAGTCTGTGTAATAGAAGTCTCCATCATAGAAGAATGTATAGTTTAAATCAACATAACTATCTTTAATATGCAAATCATCTTCATTAACACCAGTAATCTCATTTAATGAACCAGAAGTATTTGAGAATTCATATTCATATCTATAATATGCTTCATCTGCATAGATATAATAAAATCCATCGTTTGAGTTGTAATAGTATGCATTTGTGTCTAAGTATGTTCCATACAAATATTGTTGTTCAATAGCAGAAGAACTATTGATTGCTTGATAAAGCATATCGTAGGTAATAGATTCACCAATAGAGTTCTTAAGCTCACTGATATATTGAATTTGAACACCTCTTTCATCATAGACGCTATAAACATCATAGTAACACTTAGAAGTGTCAAAATCAGGATTTGTATCGTCTGGAACCGCACGAACATAGAAGTTTGAAGGTCTTGGTTGAATTGAGCCGTCAACACCAAGATAGCAGGTATAAAGTGTATAAACAACTTTTACATAATAGTGCTTATCTAAGTTGTTAGATGCAGCGCCATCATAAGGGATTTCATAGTCAATATATTTTTGACCTGATTCGTCACCAAGAATTCTATATTCCTTTCTAATTGTAGATGGGTCAGTTAAACCAATGGTTTCAATGTTTGAAACGTTACCGTAAGATGGTTTACCACCTTCGTTTGTAAGGTTGGTGAGTTTCATTGAAAGGGTTTGACCGTTTGAATATAAAGATTGAACAGTACTTGCACCTTGCATAAATGAAGAGTAGTTCAAAACAACTTGAGTTGGAGTTGTTCCTGAAACCAAATATGCAATAGCATTGAATTTTGCCTTTGTTGTAAGTGCAGCATCAGTGTAGATATCAACAACTGAACCAACAACAGTGTTAGCGTTTGTCTTAATGTAATAATAAACATTATTATAAGAAATTCTATATTTGCCAGTTGCATAGTTCTCAACGTTCAAAAGGAATGCTTTTGCAAGGTTACCATTTTCACCAGCAAGGTCATCTGACATAAGCTCGTTAATACCAGGAATACCATTGCTACCTGACAAGAATCTAGCTGTATAGTCAGTTTCAGAGAATACAGTGATATAGTTTTGGTTGATATATTGTGTATATGAACCATTTACAGTATAGTAAATAGCTTCATAGTTTGTCATTTGACCATTTGAGTCAGATGATTGCTCTTGAATAACATAAGCTTGAACTTTGCTTTCAAGAGGTTTTACATAATAGAAGTTATTGCTAATAATTTTTGGACCACAAAGAGTATAGAAGTTGTAGCAATAAATGTCATCGTAGTCAGCAGTAGGTGTGTCACCATCAATCTTCACATAAGATTCTGTGAGAGCGTGTGTTGTTTTGTAGTTTGCATATTTTTCTTCAATTTCGCTTCCAAGGAAGATAGCACTTCCAAGCAAGTTATGGAAGTTTGAAAGTGGGTAATAGAAATCAACTTCATAACTAACATTTTCACTTCCATCATCAGTGACTGTGGTGATTTTATTTTGTTCAGCGATTGGTTTAGTTGAATAATTCTTTCTTTCGCCTTGTCTAGTAACTGACTCAACACCATAGTAAACATAGCAAGCTGAGTTCTGTGTTCTATAATTACCAGCGCTAAGACCACTTGATGAACCTTCTGAAACGTCAACTTGGTTAACTTTTACACCTAATTTAATACCAAGAAGGGTTTCTGTGTTGAATTTAACAGTAAATGATTTTTGGTCTGAAGTAGGATAAACGGTGTAGGTTGTTTTTAATTCAAGTTCGTCGTCAGAATCTGTTGAGAATGAATAAATTGCATCATTATAGAAGAAATATTTTCTTTCAAGTGAACCTGTGAATAATTCAAATTCACCAGAACCATCAGACTCAGGATTTGTGTAAAGTTTCATAAATCCATCACTTGTTCCTGTGATATAGAATTGTTCTTCTTCAATAACGATAGGGAAATAAATAAGATTATCTTTTTCAATTGCACCATATTCGTCAAATACAATAGATTCGTGTTTAGCAAGATAATATTCGCCATTATATCCAACAACTGGTTGTGATGCATCATTCAAGAACATTCCAAGGTTCATATAAGCATCTCTATAAACTGCATAGAGTTTAAATTCACCTTCATAATAAGGAGTTGTTGTTGACATATAAACATATGGGTATGTTGCAAGAGTTGCAGCATCAGTAGTTGTTTTGTTAACAAATCTCTTGTTTGCAATCTTATAAGTATCATCAAATGTATAGTCAAGATACAAATCATAGCCACCAGTAAATGTAAGGTCACCATCAGTAGTATGAGTGTATGCTTGCTTGATGTAATAATAGTTGTCGTCAATAAGGAATGCACTAATTGACATATCTGACCTATAAACTTCAGTAGAAACTTGAGTTAAGCCAGAAGAGAAATATTTTTCTGTCAAGTTATAAGCACGAATACCATCACTAATGTTTCCAGTAAAGCCTCTTGTTTCCAAAAGTGATGTCAATGCTTCTTTGTCTTGCAATAAATCACTAACATTTCCGCAAATTGCATCAAATGATGCGGAAGAACCTGTGTTAACATAAGTTTTATTGAGTGAACCAACTGTTAACGAGAGGGTAGATGAAGAAAGTGTGTAATCATAGTGGAATTTTTCGAATTCAATATATTCATTTCCACTAAGGGTATACAATTTTCCGCTGTTATCAACAATATATAATGAATAGTTATTTGAACCTGTGTAGTTGAAGTTGTAAATATAACCACTGCTTACTGTTGAACCCAACTTAAACAATAATCTTGTTGTGAATGAGTTAACAATTTCAATATAAGCGGTTGTGCCATTATCTGAGATAACAAAGTTATCATTATAACTCCATTCTTTTGTGCACTTGCTGTCAGTGTAAACTTTGTTATTGTTGATATTTACAAAGTAGGTTTTTGAATTTGCAGTGAAGTAATATCTATGGAAATAAATTAAAGTGAAATCACTCTTAACGCTACAAATGCTTCTAAATCCAAGCATTGAAGGGTCAACAGCATCTGAACAAGCAAATGTTGTATAAAGACCGATATTTCCAGTCTTATCTTTATTGTAATAATAAACATTTCCGTTTACTGTTGTGTGATATCTTGTAAGTTTGATTTTTTCGCCTTCTCTTTCAACTCTGCAAGAATAGAACACACTGTCATTTTTAGAATCTTCAAATCCGTCCCAAACGATTGTCCAGTCACTAGCAGAAGTGTCACCAGAGTAGGTTGAATAGATTTCCCATTCACTATCGTTGTCGCCATCATAGTAGTAATATTCAACACCATAGTGTGAGAATTTAAATACTGTTTTTGTTCCAATAGTAAATTCTGACAATGCTTGATAAACAAATGAAGATTCAAGAGCATAGTCAACAGCGCCACAAACCGCTGTATTTCCACCACAAGCAGAAGTAGAGCCAAGGTCATATTTAAATACTACAGAAAGGTCCCAACCTCTGTTAAAGAATTCATTTTGTCTAGCAGTTAAAGTCAAAGCGGTTGATGTGTATGTGTTTCCACCAGCGCTTAAAAGAGACTTGTTTGTGGCATCAAAGTATTGATGACCTTGAATAACTGATTGAATAAATGATTTTGGCTTGTCATAAATAATTTCGTTTGCAATACTGTTTGATTTAATACCAGTAGGTGTAGATTGAGCAGCTGTTTTATCATAAATTGTATATGAAAGGTCTTTTTTGTTATGTTGTTCATTTAAGAAATAAACAAAATGTTTTAACTTGATTGTTTCGTTAGCATAGAAGTAGCAAGAACCATTATAAACAATATAAGGATTATCAAGTTCATCGTTGCCTTGGGTTACACCAATTTCATTAAATTCAGAAACATTTGCAGTATCCAAAATTTTCTTAAGAGTCAAGTAAGTATAAGATGTTGTTCCTGCTTGAGTTACAACACGAGCCATCATATTATTGTTTTCAGTGCTTTGATACATATAATATGTTGTTGTGCCTGACAATTTCTTGTAGTAGTAAACATAATATTTACCTCCATAAATCAAGAAACTTTCATCAACGCTCTTTGTAACATCATCTGCGTCAGCATTTGATTCATTAAAGATGTAATAATCTTTTACATATTCGCCATCTAAATCAGTAACAAATCTTAAAAGGGTATTGTTTGTTCCGTTTGAGTTGCAGAACACCATTGGGTCAACAGAGTAGTTGTCTGTAATAAGGTTATATTTTTCAATGTTGTAGTCACTTGGCATTACAACTGAAACGTAAACTGTTGTTTTAACGCAACCCTTGTCATCAAGATAAGAGGTAACAGATTTGATAACTTCATAAGAAATATCTTTTTCTTTTGCCTCAATAACTTTTTGTGAGCCTGTGTCATAAACATAGAAATTAACCACAAGAGAAGTATCAGCTTCATATTTTGAAGCCAAAACTGAAAGGCTAGTTAAATCTTTAACGTTATAAGCATATCTAACGGTAGCGCCAGAAAGAACTTCGCCACCTTCGTTATAAACTCTGCCTTCTTCATTGATGTAATAAATTTTTCCACCATAAATAAAGGCAACGTCAGCTGGAGCAATATAGAATTTACGATTAAATGCGGTAACAATTTTACCAATCATTTCTTTATCTTTAGCAATTCTGTTTTGAAGAACATTTACGGTCTTTTCAGTATCAAATGACACTGGAGTCATATAATCGCCATAGAAATGATATGTTCTTTCTTTACCATCAGGTGAATCTGTTGCAGATAAAACTTTAGAAAATACAACATAGTCGCCATATGAAAGATGTTCTAATCTAAATGTATTTGAAGCAATAGTTGTATATTTTCCAGTTGTTGAATCGTAAGTGCTGATAGTATTGTTTGAGTTAGAAGTGAAGAGATTACCACGACAGTCTCTTGTGACAACTTGGTTCAAACTATTGTAAACCACAAGTGTATAACCAGTAAGGTCAACACTTTCTTCGTTCAAGATGTTATCAGCATCAAAAAGTGAACCTGCTAATGTGAAATCATTAACTTTAACATAGTTTGCATAGAATCTTGTTCCATTGTAATTTCTGTCTGATGCGATATAGAAGGTTCCAATTCTGCTTCCAGCTGTGCTGGTGTCATTGCTAATAATTTCATATCCGCCTTCATACTCGGCAATCTTTTGGTCGCTATAAACATAGGTTGGATTAGTTCCAGTATTCAAGTTAACAAGAGCCTTGTAACTTCTTCCTGTCTTTGAACCGAAAATACAAGAATATTTTTGTTCATAAACTTCGAACATATTTTCAAGACTTCTATATTTTCCTTCAAGAGAAGTGAAGTCTGTTGAAGACATTGTGCTGTCTCTAAAGCTTCCTTCAATGGCAAGTGAGTTTAATGAAGCAACAGAATTAGTCCAAGATTGGAAAGCATAGTTGTTTTCAATTGTTCCTGAAGCTGAAGCAAATTTTCTTTCAATAGTGATAAGTTTTCCATTAGGGAAGTAGCCTCTAACTTCATTAACTTTTCCATCACCAGTTGTGTCTTTAACATAGAAGAAATAGTCATTACCACCAGAAAGTCTTGTTGTTTCGTCAACGAGAAGTTCACCATAACCAAGGTCAATGCTATTTTGAGCGTTTAAAGAGAAAGTATAGAAGTTTGCTTTATAATCAACTTGAACAGAAGAGAGTGATTCACCACGAGCCACAACAACATCTGTTTGAGTTGTATAGGTTTTTTCTTGGCTAGAAAGGCCACTTCCAGTTTTCAAATTCATTCCAATGTTTGGAACAGCTTTAACTGAAATGTTTCTTCTATCAGAACCTTGATAGAGAATAGGATTGAATCTAAGGTAGATTTTCTTGTCATTAGTTGTCTTATTTTCTGTTAAATAGTCACCAGTTTCACTTTTGTATGCAGCAGAAACGAAATGGCTAGCGTCTAACCATTCACCAACAGTTGCCTGTCTGTAATAGAAAGTGAATATTGATGAGAGTTCATCAGTTGCAGAAAGATAGTAAGAACTACCAGCTTTGTGTTCATACACATTTTCTGTGTTAGCTCCTGTAACGAACTTCAATTTAGAAGTATCAACTGCAACGTGAATTTGATAAACCATACCATCGACAAGGAATGTGTAATCAGGGAAGGCAAAGTCTGTCATTTCACTAAAGAACTTACCATTGTAAGCACTCTTTACCGCCTTGAAACCTGATTGGTCAAATGCACGGTCTACAGTGTTTTGATAATCAGTTGTGTCATAGGTTGTTTTGTAATATTCCATTGGAACATAAAACGAACCCGTATAACTGTTATACGCGTCACTTGATGTTTTTTCATAATACTCAATGTCTGGACTCACGAGTCTTAGGTTTCCATAAGAGTCAAACCCAGTGTTTGAGTCTGCGTTGTTAGCGCACGCAGTCAAGAAAACTGTCACAAAGACAAGCAAAAATGAAAAGACTGTTGAAACAATTTTTTTGAATGCATTTCTTTTTAAATTCTTTTGTAAATTTTCCATAAAATCCACCTTGTTTTTAGTTTGCCACAGCTTGGGCAAATATATATTATTATATACATCACTAATTTTATCAAATTTGGTCGAAAAAACAAAGTGTTTATTGGAAAAAAAAGCCCCAAATTTTTACATAGTTATTAAAACAAAATTGTGTTATATATTTTATATATATATAACATTCCGTGCAAAAGTTGATTATTTTAGGATTCATAAAAAACCAAATAGACCTTTTGGTAATACAGTTATAACAATCGTTGAAAATTCTAAAAAAATTTTTGGTTATTTTGCACATATTTTGTGAAAAATAGCAAATTAGTGTCACGGGTAAAAATAGTTTCTTAAACTTAGAAGATAAAATGAAATCGTCGAACGACAAAATATACATTTTTCAGCAAGGAGCACGTTTCAATGCAAAGGAAAATTTCACAAATAACAGCAAAAAACACACAGTTAGATGGCGAGCTAAAATCATACATAAACCTTCTTGGAGAAGAGCAAAAAATTAAGTTTTGGATAAAAACTCTTTTATCAGTCCACAACAATATTCCTGAGGTTATTAAAGCAGTTGACAAAATAATAGAAATTCAAGCATCTTCCATCTCATTTATCACTGACATCTACAATACTGAAAAATCAACTCTAAGCCAGGTCGAAAAGGTAATTGATTTGTCAGAGCGAAAGAATAATCTTTTGAACATTTATCTCATTTCTCAACATCTATTTTCATCGGTTGGCGATGACGAACGATTATTTCTTGAGCGAAAGTTTATTTTCAACTGGACTGCTGACGAACTTGCAACAGAATACAACGTAAGTTCAAGAACAATTTTTAGAAAAACAGAAAAGTTGATAGACAAAATTTATCTATCAACCAAACGAAAAAATTGGACTCTTAAATTTATAACATTGCAAGTAAAGAACGAAACGTGGCTAAACGAAAAATTTAAAAAACTTGTTAAGGACTACTATCTTTCAACAAAAAAATTATCATAACAAATCATCTTCAATATCATATGTTGGAAAGTGTGGAACGGGTTTAATATTCTTATTAATTTTTGTAAATTGAATTTTTTTAAACTTACCAATATCAACTTTATTTCTTTCGTCATATTTGAAATTTTCAGTCTCTATTACACCTTTATCAAAATTATTTTTATTTGTATTTTTTCTAAAGATTTTGACAATTTTATACAAAATAATCACAAAAAATAAAATAATTGGAATTGACACTATTGCAACAATAATTGTCTTAACAGTTGATGAAATTAATAATGAATTATTTTCCAAATTTTCTGCAGAAATTATTTGCTCTGGATTAGTTTCTAAATTTGCAGGAATAGGAGATATGTTTGAAACATTTTCAGAATAAATATAACCTTCATAAACATTGGTTGAATTTTCACTTGGAACATAAGAAACATAATACCACAAATCACATTCGCCACCAGAAGGAACCCCACCATAACAAGATGCTATATAATTTATCCCTTTAGTCCCCGCGCTAATTGTTGTTAAAACATCTGCTGAGGTTGTTGGGGCAGACCAAATTTGTGTTCCACTGGTTGTCTTTATTTCACAAGTAATTCCTTCAAGCGTTTTGTTTGCTGGTATAAATGTCGACACCTGAATCATTGATGGGTTAATATAGCCAATAAATCTATCATACTGAACCTTATAACAATTTTCATTAACCGTTTCAAGGATAGTCACAAAATAAGTCTCAGGCACCTCAAAATAAACGTCATTAAATCCATTCGTTTCCATATCCCTTGTCTTATACAAATTACACCCATTCAAAACCTTTGCATACATAGTTGAATCAGCACTAGCAACATCTACCACATTAAATTTTAAGCTTGGCATAAAAACGCAAAACATTAACAAAATATTACAAATTTTTCTCATATTTATATTATATTTCGTGTTTTTTGATTTGAAAATGCGATTTTTGTCAAAATATAAAAACAAATATTCTTTCTTTTACTATTATGAAAAAAGACTCAATTTTAAAATTAAATCAACTTTCCAAAATAATAAAATCTAGAAATATTTTGCCACTAAAAAATTACAATACTGGAAAAATTGTTCACGAAAAACAACTAGAATTTCACAAGTCTCAAAAAAGAAACAGGTGGGTGTTTGGAGGAAACCGAACAGGCAAAACAGAGTGCGGTGCAGTTGAAACAATTTGGCTATCGCTTGGAATTCATCCATTTAAGAAAAATAAACCACAAACAGAGTGCTGGGTTGTAAGTCTTTCACAAAGAGTCCAAAAAGAAGTTGCCCAATCAAAAATATTAAAATATTTACCAAAGTCAGCAATAAAAGAAATCATTATGACAAGCGGAAAGAAAACAAACCCAGACACAGGAATCATTGAATGCATATTAGTTAATAACACATTTGGAAACACCAGCAAAATTTGGTTTAAATCGTGTGAAGAAGGCAGAGAAAAATTTCAAGGCTCAAGTTTAGATTTTGTTTGGTTTGATGAAGAACCACCAGAAGATATTTACAACGAATGCAAAATGAGAGTCCTCGATAAAAATGGTGAAATATTTGGCACAATGACACCACTCAAAGGATTAACATTTATCTACGAACAAATCTACCTAAACAATCTCAATGACCCTGAAGTATTTTATCTTTTTATTTCTTGGAATGATAATCCATATTTAAACAAGAAAGAAATTGAACGACTTTCACTTACTATGTCAAGTGATGAGATTGAAAGTAGAAAATTTGGTCGATTTTCTTCTATTGATTCTGGGTTAGTTTACACTGAATTTGATTTGAACACACACGTAATAACTCCTTTTAAAGTCGACCCAAGTTGGTTTGACACACTATCAATCGACCCAGGACTATCAAATCCACTTTCTTGCCACTGGTACGCAAAAGATTATGACGGAAACATTTACGTAATCGCTGAACACTATGAAGAAAATAAAACAATAGAATATCACTCACAAAAAATAAAAGAAATTTCAAACTCACTTGGTTGGAAGAAAAATCACAATGGAATGATTGAATCATTAATCGACAGTGCAGCCAACCAAAAAACATTAGCATCACAAAAAAGTGTTTCGGATTTATTTTATGAAAATGGAATTTTGGTAAATCCAAAAGTAAATAAAGATGTTTTAAGTGGAATATCTAAAGTAAAAACATACCTAAAAAATATTGAAGGAAAAACCAAACTCTTCATATTTTCTTGCTGCACAAATTTAATTCGCGAAATAAAAACATACAGGTGGAGCAGTCACGACTCACCAGTTAAAAAAGATGACCATTCACTTGACGAACTTCGATACTACATTATGAACCTTCAAGAAAAACCTATTTCACAAAAACAGAAAAAGTCTCAAATTCAACAACACAAGGAACAACTATATAGGCAACTTTTAAAAAGATAATGAATAAAAACAAAATACAAAAACAACTAATTGACATTCTTCTAAAAAAAGCAAATGGATTTTATTATTATGAAGAACAAGAAGAGTATGAAAAAACGCAAAATAAATCAAAGTTTCGTGAAAATTCCATTCAAAACATTTCAATGTTTGATAATTTTGTCACGGGTCAAACTCAAAACAAAGAATCAAATGTTACACTAAAATCATCAAATGGAAAAGAAGAAAATGAGGCTCAAACACTTACTTTGGTTAAGAAAAAAATTACCAAACACTATATTCCGCCTGATATGCTCGCTATTAAAATTCTGTTTGAAATTAATAAAGAAAAGGTGAATGAGAATGATTTAAACGAAATGTCAGACGAAGAATTAATCAAACTAAAAGACAAACTTCTTGGAGAACTCTTAAATGAAAATTAACAAAATCAACAGCAATATAAAATGTGATAGTGTTTTATGTTTTGCCCCAGCAACACAAGAATTAATAACCAATAGTTTCAAGGGTAATCAATACCTTTGTGACCATTGCTTCAAAGAATACCAAAAACTATTTAAGGACAATAAGAAAAATAATGAAAAGTAATTCAAAGTATTTTTACAGCAAAGAAGAAGACAAAGTCATTGTAGATTTTGTCACAAATGATTTTAAACAAAAACAAGAAGAGCGACGCCCTTATGAACTGATTTGGGAACTTAATATGAATTTTTATGTAGGAAATCAATATAGCTACATAATGCCAAGCGGGAATCTTTCTGAAATTGAAAAAAACTACATATGGGAAAACCGCGAAGTTTATAACCACATTGCACCAATAATTGAATCCAGACTTTCAAAACTCAATAAAGTAAAGCCACAAGTAGAAGTTAAACCATCAAGCAATACCGACGCCGACACCTACAGCGCAAAACTTGCAAAAGCAATCTTATCCTCAAATTTCAAGGAAAATAATATTTCGTCACTAGTAAACACAGCAACACACTGGAGCGAAATCACCGGAACTAGTTTTTATAAAGTTTCTTGGGACACAAATCAACTTTCAACAAACGAGGTCGCATCAAAAAATGGCGGCGATGTAAAAATTTCAGTTTGCTCACCATTTGAAATTTATCCCGATTCAAATTTTTCCGAATCACTTGAAGATTGTTCTTCAATCATTGAAACAAGAGCATATCCAGCAGCAGAAATTAACAGCGTGTGGGGAGTAAACCTTGCAGGTGAAGATGTCGACTTGTTTGAACTATCAAACAGCACATCAAACTCAAACTTTTCTGGCAGAAGCAACTATACAAAAGTTCTTCATTCAAAAAAACACGATTATCTTTTGTTAATTGAGCGTTATGAAAAACCAACCAAAAGACACCCAAACGGAAAACTCACAATCGTTTGCAAAGACAAACTTCTTTATGATGGAGACCTTCCATACGTCAATTCAAAAAGCAATGTTAGAACTTATCCATTCATAAAACAGGTCTCAATCAAACAACTTTCTTGTTTCTGGGGAATGAGCGTTATTGAAAGATGCATTCCTCTTCAAAGAGCATATAACTCATTAAAAAACAGAAAACACGAGTTTTTAAGCAGACTTACATCTGGCGTTTTAACAGTAGAAGATGGCTCTGTTGATATTGACAACTTGGAAATTAACGGAATTGAACCTGGTAAAATTATAGTTTATAGGAACGGCTCAACACCTCCAAAATTTTTAGACCCTGGAACAATCCCTGAAGATTTTGAAAAAGAAGAAACAAAACTTCTAAACGAATTAAACAACTTGTCGTGTATTAGTGAAATTTCAACAAACACAACTCTTCCTGCAGGCATTAACAGCGGAACAGCAATTTCACTCTTGGTTGAAGAAGACGAAAGCAGATTATCATTTACAGCCGAACATCTTAGAACTTCGTTAACACAAATCGCTAAACAAGCGTTATATCTCTACAAACAATTTGCTAGCACTATAAGACTCAATAAACTTGCTGACAACAATGGAATGCTTGAATTGTTCTATTGGACAAACAATGACATTTCCTGCGACAACATCACTATAGATTGTGAGAACGAACTCGACAATACAAATTCTCATAAAAAAGAACTCCTTATCAAGCTACTAGAAAAAGGAATCTTTCAAGACAAAAACGGAACCATATCACACGACACAAAAGAGAAAATATTGTCTGAACTTGGTTTTAATAATTGGTGCACTTTTGATGACCTTGAAGAACTTCATAGAAAAAAAGCCTCAAAAGAAAACTTGACACTAACAAACCTTGAGGACCCACTTGAAATTGACGAACATCAAATACATATTAATGAACACACAAAATTCATTATTGCAGACAACGAAAATACCGATAAGGAATATTTAGACAAATTAATCTGTCATATAAACAAACACAAACAATATCTAAAAGAGGATAAATAATATGGAAAATGAAAACTTAGAACAACTCGAAGCTGAACCTGAACTAGTTTCAGAAAACAGCGAGAACTCTAATTTTGGCAAGTTTAAAGATGCAAAATCATTACTTGAGGCATACAATAACCTTCAAGCTGAATTCACTAGAAAAAGCCAAAGATTAGCTGAATTTCAAAAGAATTTAAATGAAACTGCGTTTTCTTCTAACAATGATTCACTTGAAAATATTTTAAATGATTCAACTGATTTGGATAAATATAAAAAGGAAATCGCGGAGATTTTGGAGCAAAACAATGATATTTCAAATCTGCCAAATAAAAATCTTGTTGCATTTAAAATTATTAAAGAAGCCGAACGTAAAACTGCAGAAACTTTAAACAACCAAGACTATGTGAATAAATATATCGAGTCAAATAAAGAGCTTAAAGAAAAAATCATCGAAGAATATTTATCCACACTAAACAATGTTCAAACCGCTCCAAAAGTTATATCTGGAAACTCTTCGAATATTTATTTTTCACCAAGTATTTCCACACCAAAAACTTTAAAGGAAGCAGGGGACATCTTTTCAAAAATGTTAAAATAAGGAGAATTAATGGTATCACTATCAACTGCCGATAACGCACTCAAGGAAGTATACCTTGGTGTATTATCAAATCAACTTAACACAAACATCAACCCACTTCTTGCAAGAATCAACCAAACAACAGCAGATGTGTGGGGAAAAGAAATTAGAAAGGTTGCACCATTTGGAATTAATGGTGGCATTGGTGCAGGAACCGAAACAGGTGAACTCCCTGTATCAGCAGAAAATAACTATGAACAATTTGTTCTTTCACTTAAAAACCTTTATGGCAAACTTGAGATTTCTGACAAAGCAATCCGTGCATCTGAAAACTCTTCAGGCGCATTCGTAAACTTGCTCACAAACGAAATGGACGGACTTTTAAAAGCAAGCATTTTCAACTTTGGAAGAATGTTGTATGGCGACGGCTCAGGCTTCCTCGCTGACATCACAGAGAACGATGAAACTAGCCTCATGGTTGATTCAACTAAAAACTTAATTGAAGGAATGGTTGTTGATATTGTTTCTGGTTCAGGCAACCCAATCAAACAAAACCTTAGAATCAAAACCATCGACAAAACAACAGGCACTGTAACTTTCTTTGCAGCAGCATTTACAGCAAGCGCTTATGATAGCCTTGGTTACAAACTTTGTGTTCAAGGTTCTTATAACAACGAAATCACCGGTCTTGGAGCAATCTTCAAAACAACAGGCTCACTTTATGGTCTTGACAAAGCTGCATATAACTGGTTAGTTCCATATACAAAAGACATTTCTAAAGATGGTGCAACTTCAGACATCACCGACATTGTTATTCAAACAGCAATCGACAATATGGAAGAAGATGCTGATAGCAAGGTTGACTTTATTGTTTGCTCATCAGGCGTAAAGAGAAACTATCAAAGCTATTTGGCATCATATAGAACAAACGTAAACATCCTTGAATTGGAAGGTGGATATAAGGCTATTTCATACAATGGAATTCCATTAGTATCTGACAGATTCGCACCAGCTAACACTATGTATTTATTAAACACAAACGAGTTTAATTTGCATCAACTTTGCGATTGGAAATGGCTTGAAGGCGAAGATGGCAGGGTAATCAAACAAACACCTGGAAAACCAACATATCAAGCAACACTTGTAAAATATGCAGACATCATTTGCAACAAACCTAAAGGTCAAGCAAAGATTTCAGGCATCACAGAATCATAATATAAATCCACACTTATTTTTAAGTGTGGATAATATTTTATTGGAGCATTTATGAAACTAAATCGTAATGTTTATAAAGAATATAAAGATATGTTTAATATTTATCAAATAATAACTAAAATTAATAAAGGATATAGACTATATTTCAATCTAAACAATAAAAAGTTTTATATTCTAAACACAACCAGAAATAATGAAATTTGTTTAATGTTTGATAACTTTTCTAAAAATATTTTGACAGATTTGCAGTTTTCTAAAATTGAAAACCTAAATCAAAATTTAAAATTTATTGATGAATTCAACGAAAAATTATATGAGAAAAATATCAAAAATTTAAAACAAATTTCAACAGATAGAATTATAGAAACACATCACAATATTATCCGCTCCAAAATAATTTAAGACTATAAAGAGAGGCAAAATGCTAAAAGATATTTTAATAAAATCAGCCGAACTTTTAAACAGAGATGATATTATAAATGAGTTATTAAATCAAAACAATATTCACAATTCATCTTTACAAAACGACATACTTAGATTGATTAGTTATTATAATTACACAATCAAAAATTTATGTCAAAATTATTTTCCTATTGAAGCAGCTGATAAGATTTCTTCAGACAAAAATAGGAAGATATACTATACATCTTTTTCATTCGAACCACTAAAGATTTTATCAGTAACTTCAAACGAAAAATTTCATTTTTATCAAGAGTCAACAACACACATTTTAGTGCCATCACCAAATAAAATTTATGAAGTAAAATACACATATCTTCCAGAGCAAATTACTGACCTAAACTCCAAAGAAAAACTCCCTAGAAATATTAATGAAAAAATTATCATATATGGAATTATTAGTGAATTTTTAGCAAGCAAAAATATGCTTGAGGAATCGAAGTTTTGGAATAATAAATTTATGTTGGAAATATATAAATCAAGGGTCAATTCTAACAAAAGACTAAAGGCAACATTTAAGTTATGAGCAAAGAAAAATTTTATCTATTTTCTAAGTTTTCAAATGATGAATCAAAGCTAGCAAATGAACTAAAAATTATTGACTCAAAAAACATAAAATTTGATAGTAATGGTGTGTCATCTTGGAGCAAGTTTATAGATGTTTTTGACTACTTATTTTCAAACGAAAAATCTCTTGAAATAAAAGATTTAAACATAGACATTATTAACAAAACAACAAAAATAATTCCTTATGAATATTTTGATGACGAAAATAAAAAATTCAATTTTAGATTGTTTTTAATTACATCTAATTTTGAATTATTTGAGTTAAATTTTGATTCAAATTTATTTGAAAACAAACACGAATTTCTCAATGAAAATATTAACATTTTTCAATGTGAAAATGAGTTGTATTTTTTGTCACAAAATGGCGATTATTTGCTTGTGGAAAACAGCGATGAAATAGTAACTTCTTGTATGCCAAATATTAGCAAATTTTGTTACTCAAATGATAGGCTATTTTTTGTCACTTTTAGTGAACCATTTAAGGTGTATAACGCGGAAAAAACTAGCCTAAAAAATTTGTCTATTGATTTAACAAAATATGATTATTTTGAGATGAAATATGAGTCAGGAAATATCATCTCAATAGACTATATTTTGAATAAAATTTTCATCACTTGTTCATACGAAATTTTGCGACTAAATTTAGAAGAAAACAACATTAGTTTAGTTCAAAAATTATCAACAATTATTTTAAAGAATAGCGTTAAAGTTTTTAACGACAATCTAATATTTTCAACAAAAAATCATTTGTATCTTTTTGACGGAAACTCAATAAAGCAATTAGGGCAGTTTAAATATAGCATTAATAAAAATAACGCAATTTTTATTCTTTTTAATGAGAAATACTATATTTTTACGCGTGATAATGCAAGTTTTATAATTGAATTTGATTTAATTGATTTTAGACAAAATTTAATTTCAGTTAACAACATTGAATCTGTTTATGATTTTAAATCATTATCATTTTATAACTTAATATTCTGTCTATTCGTTGGTGATTTAAATTATCAAAATATAACTTTATGCGAAGATGGAACCATTGAAAACGAAACACAAATTTTATTTGAAAATTTGTCTTTTGATTCTTTATTCTTAAAAGCAATAAACAGACTAAAAATAGATGCTATTGGTGGTTATGATTTTATAATAAAAACCGAGAGGGAGTCATACTCTTTTTCTGGAATGAATTCAACTCTTTTAGAGAACATAAATATATGTGGAACACACTTTAGTTTTGAGATAAAATCTAGCACTAATTTTTTGCTTAAATCTATAGGTTGTAACGTCTCATTTTTGGAGGGATAAAATGACTCCATCTTTTAATGATTTATATAAAAAAACAATAGAACTTGAGGAGCGTTTAGACAAGCTAAATAAAACAATTTCTAATAATGAAATTGATACAAAATTTTCGTTATTTAATAATAACTGTATTAACGCAACAGTAATTACACAAAAAACAATCTCGCTTGCAAAATTTGATAACAATAAATCGCAAATGTATTATAGCGTATTAGTTAATTTTTATGTTGGCTCAAAACAAGAAATTGAATTTTATTTAGTGACAAATAATAGTAGAATTGGACACCTATTACAAACATTTGAAGTAGGTAATCATACGGTAACAATTAGTGGTGTTTATGAGGATAAAACTAGTGAAAAAATTCAAGCCAAAATTCTTGTAAATCCAAAAGAAGATAAGGCTGTTTTAATTGGTTCATCAACACTAACTATTTGGGGAAATCTTACAATAAAAAATGACAACGAATTTAATGCAATAGAAACAAATTCAAATTACATTTTAACATATTGTTCAAACCAAAGATTGTATTTAAAAAAAATAAACAAATCAAATATCGACTCTCAAGAAGAGAGTGATTTTGAGTTTGTTTTACCAGCAAAATCACACGCTCTTTGCTACGACAAAAACAATGACATTTGTTATCTTTTAAGGATTGATAATAATGATAATTTATTCTTTTCAAATACTATAGATTTTAATGAAAAATTTGTTGCAAACAATGTTAGTAAATGTTCTGCAATTTTTAATAACTCACTAATTATTTCTTTTATAAAATCTGGACAATGTTATTACTCTCAATTTGAAAATAACAATTTAATTTCAATAAAAAAAGTTAACCAACTTAGTGGGGAATTTAAAGAATGCAATTTATTTTTTGATAATGCAAAAAATAAAACTTATCTCGTTTTAACAAAGTTAGATGAATCAAATTATTTGTTTGAAAGTGTTGAAAAAGTTTCTTCAAATGGTGAGTCTATTAATGCAACAATTTCAATTTCTATTACCACCTATGAGGAGCAATTATGAAGTTTAAATTACACAACAAACTTGTCATAAAATCAAACAAAAATGAAATGACTTTTTTTAATAAAATGTTTACTACAGTTTTTGATGCGTTATCAAATTTGAAACCATACAACAAATTTTTGGTTTTAGGGAACGGCATAAATGATAATCAAGAAATTACTCGCAATATTGTTAACCCTATTTACTTTACTGAATATGAAAATATTTCATATCAAACAGACATAGAAAACAGTCCTTTATATGCAAAACTTGAATATAAAATTGATACTCGAAAAATCTCTTGCGATTACATAAGCGAACTAGGTTTATACAATGGAGATAAAGACAATCTTATAGCTTATAATTACTTTTATTTGATTGATGAAAATAACCCAAACGGTCTTTATATTAAAGAATCAAATGAACTAGTTTTTGAAATTTATATTTACTTAACTTTAACCGAAACTCAAAACAATATTTTAACTTCAGGAAACAATGAGTTAATTAAGTTTTTACTTGGAAATGGGCTTGGAGACGTTTATGCTTGCCGCGGTTCAAATTATTCAACAAATAGAATTAAACGAGAACTGCCAAGCACAAATGAAAAATATTTATGCAAGACAACCTTTGAAATTATAGATAACAACATTAATTTAACTTTTAGTGTAGATATCAAATCTGGTGAATGTAACGAAATTTTATTTTTAACACAAGACTCAGTATTTGCAAGAATGAATATAAAAGAAATAAAAGAACCAAGTATAATCACTCAAACAATATCACCGAAAGTTCATTATGTGATTGATTTAAACTATGACATAAAATCAGTGAACTCTGTTAAAAATCTTACAACTTTGGAAAATGAAATGGACATTTATATTTTGAACTATGCTAATAGTTTCGGTGATAAAATTTCGACTGGTTTCAATAATCTATTTAATAATGAAACACCTAGATTTTTATCTAAAGACGGAAACAAAATTTTCTTTGTGATAGATGATGTTGTTTATGGCTATTTTAATAAAGACTTTTCAATACATAAAATATCAACAAATAACATCAAATTTGAATATGTAACTAAAATTATTTCATTTGAAGATAACGTGTTTATAATTACTAAAATCCAGCCATATATATTCTCATTTAAAATTATTAACAATGCCGCAGTTCAAGTTAAAAACAATTTTAATTCACTTGGACATTTGGATAAAGTTCTCACAAATAGAGCAATAGACATAACTCTTACAAAAAACAATTTGTTTATGCTGAGTTTAATTGCAGATGATGGCAATGGATACACAACTTACTTTTCTCACGACACATTAAATGGTTTTGTTTGTAAAAGCACTCTAACCAGCAATTATAATTTTTCATACTTGGTTTCAATGTATAAAAATAATTTTTGTGACGGACAGTCAATATTCTTACAAGAAGGCGAAACCTCAACTGATTGCAGAATTGTCACACACAATGCAGATGAAACAATCACAAATGTTTATTCATCGCTTGGCTTTCATTATACAAACAACACAAAAACAATATCATCAAAAAGCAGAGCAGTTATTATTGAAAAAGACACTGCACCTTACTTATACATCTATTATTATCCTCAAGTATTTGAGTATGAATTGCCACTGCTTTCAAGCGCAGTAAGCAACTATATTTCAACAAATCTAAATTATTTGATTCAAAAAAATAGTGATAATGAATATCATATATACAATCTTATTGGCTACGATAACCCTGAAGAATTTATCGATGGGTTTCCAAGTCAAATAGATAAAAATGAAATCGTTGACTTTGAATTTTTAGATGACACTTTACTAATTTTCCTAAGCAAAAAAGAAGAACCTATCGTTGCATATAACCTTAATCTTAACAAGACACAAATTGAAAATGTTAGTTCAAATGACGCGTCTTATGAGATTGAAATGACAAAATATAATAAACTTGGAATTAACGGAGAAGGGGTTATTTTAAACTTAAAAACGGAGATAACATTATGACATTTTCAAATAAAATTTTTAAACTTGAAAAGGGAAAAAATGTATTTTTATTTCCACAAACTGACGGTTCCATTGAGTTGTATTTATTTGATAAATCATTGAATTTTTATAGTTTTTCAACAGAATTTAAACCAAATTGCATTTTTTTAAATAAATTTAACTTACATAAAATAATTAAACTTAATAGCAATCATTCTTGTGTTTGCTATGGTGAAGAAATGACTATTGTTAAAAATGAAGAAATTGTATAGTAATAAAAATATAACATTAATTATAAAATTATTCTTGAATTTAAAAAGGAGGAATAATGAACTTAAGAGAAAAAATTAAATCTTATAGTTTTTGGGTAAGTTTAGCCAGCGCGGTAATTCTTATTTTAAAAGTTCTTGGTTCTAGATTTGGCTTTCAAGTTGATGAAACAATGATTAGTGATTTATTCACTGCATTATGTAGCATTTTAGTTTTGCTTGGAATTATTGTTGTTCCTCAACAAAAACAAACAATTAATTTTTCACAAGAAAACAAACTTATTCAAGAAATTTCTTGCAATGAATCTACAGTGCAAACTGAATCGACTGAAGAGGTGAATGAAGTTGAAACTCAACCCGTTGAAGAGGTGTTAAATATAGACACTGTTGAAGTCATTGATTGTCAAGAACCCGTTGTTCAAAACGAAATAGAAATCGAAGATACTGCAGTCTGTGCTGAACCTAATTTAGTGGAAGCAAGTCAAACTGAATCTATCCAAACTGAAAATCAATTACAAAATGATTTAAACTCATTCATAACAGAACCGATTTTAAGTGATGAAAGTTTAAAAGATTATTTATCGATTGAGAAAAGCAAATATGCTGACAATATTGATGAATTTGTTAAACTTTTACAAAATGAAATTGATTCAATAAAACCACAAAAAGAGGCATAATAAGCCTCTTTTTTTAATGCCCGTTTTTTGTTAATTAATAAAAATACTTGATTTTAGGTAAATGTTATAATATAATAAAACCAACAATTAAAGTTTTTTTTGAATATTTTAATTTGTAATGTTTAATAGGTGGATACTTTTATGTCTTACAAAAACACTATGAAACTCTTTGTTTCTAATTTTGCACTTGCTTGGAAACAACTAGTATACTTATTTTGCTGTGCGGTTTTATTTGCGCTTTGCACCTACACTCTTGTAACACCAATCATTGATGTTTTGAGAGCAGCCGGTCTTGGAACACAACTTAGAGACTTTTTCTCAACAATCTATAGTTCTCCAAAGAGCGTATCATTCCAACTCAGCAATGTTATTGAACTTGTTTTTGCATCAATTATTGGAAATATGTCAAAAATCTATTTGAATTTAATAGCGGCAATTTTGCTTTGTATTATCTTGCCATACATTTTAATTCAAATGTCGATTTTTAATATGTCTTCAATTCTTCATCAAAAACTCACAATGAATATGGAAGTGAATTACATTAGAAATGGCGTTAGCAAACTAGGTGAGTCATTTAGATTTGCACTCACAAACCTCTTGCTTAACTTGCCGGTGATTGCAATCACTATTCTTTTGCTTTATGCTTACATTTCATTCTCAACAACAATTTTAAAATCACTCATTGGTCTTGTTGTGTTATCAACTCTTTTGATTATTATTGAATCAATCAAAATTGCTTTCACAACTTATTACACAGGTCTTGTCGTTGCTGATAAACAAAGTCCACTTAAAGCTTTCACAAAAAGCATTCCAGTTGTTCTTAAAAATTTCTGGAAACTTTTAGGTCAAAGCATTGTTATTTTTCTCACCGTTATTCTTATTAACGGCGTGATTTCAATCTTCACATTTTTTGCAGGTATTCTTTTTACAATTCCTGCAACAATGATGCTTATTTGTATTTTCAAGATTATAACTTACTTAAACCTCAGCGAAAACAGATATTACTTGAGTGATTCTGTTATTTATAATCCACTTAAATACAACGTTAAGAAAGACGACTATGTTGCGACTTTTGTTTCTCCTGAGGAAACTAAAGAAATCACAACAACAAAAATGAAAAACAAGTATTCAAAAAAGGCTTTAAATGCAAAACCAAAGAAAGAAAAAAGTGCCAAAAAAACTAAAAGCACTAAAAATAAAAATTTAAAAGAAAACAAAAAAACTAAAAAATTAAAAGTAAAAGGATAATATGGAAGGAAATAATCAAAACGAAAATTTCAAGCCAACCAAAAAAAGAACCTTTACTGAAACTGAACAAAATGCGGGTTCTTATAACGTTGGAATGAAAAAGAAATCAAACAATGTTTCAAATCAAACAAAACAAAAAATTATGAATCATTTAAACAACATTAACCCTGATGCAAAATTCGAGAATATGGAACAAGAAATTTTGTTATCAAAGGGTGACGCTAATGCGGCTGCAAAAAAACAAAAAGGACCAAATAAACTCAAAGTTATTTTCCTTGGCGGTGTTGGCGAAATTGGAAAAAACATCACAGCACTTGAGTATGGCAATGATATTGTTATTATTGACTCAGGTCTTGCGTTTCCAAGTGAAGATATGCCTGGAATCGACCTTGTTATTCCAGACTTCACATACTTAAAAGAAAACGCTCACAAGGTTCGTGGTATTTTAATCACTCACGGACACGAAGACCATATTGGAAGTTTGCCATATTTGTTAAGAGACATCAAAGCGCCAATCTATGGCAGCCAAATGTCACTCACACTTATCGACAACAAAATTAGAGAACATAAACTTACTGGTATTAAAGGTATTTGTGTTAAGCCAGGATATGCTGTTAAAGTTGGTTGTTTTAACGTTGAGTTTGTTAAAGTTAACCACTCAATTCCTGGGGCATTTGCTCTTTCAATCGACACACCAGCAGGTCTTATTTTCCATACTGGTGACTTTAAAATTGACTTTGAGCCAATAGACGGCGAAGTTATTGACCTTTCACGTATTGCTGAAATCGGCAGAAAAGGCGTAACTCTTCTTCTTGGCGAAAGCACAAACGTTGAAAGACCAGGCTACACAATCTCTGAAAAAAGAGTAGGTGAAAACCTTGAAAAAGTGTTTATTGAAAATCCAACAAGAAGAATCTTTGTTGCAACATTCTCAAGTAACATTTATAGAGTTGAACAAATCATTGACCTTGCAATTAAATATAACAGACGCGTTGCAGTTGTTGGAAGAAGTATGATTAACAACATCGATGCTGGTATGAAAATTGGCTTATTCAAATTCAACAAAAACGTGTTTGTTGATATTGAAAAAATCTCTTCACTTGAAGATAAGAATGTTCTTGTTCTTTCAACTGGAAGCCAAGGCGAACCAGCAAGTGCACTTTCAAGACTTGCAAGTGGCGAGTTTTCAAAAGTTGAAATTGGTGACAATGATACAGTTATCTTCTCAAGTTCTCCAATTCCAGGAAATGAAAAAATGGTTAACGATGTTATCAACAACCTCTACAAAAAGGGTGCTATTGTTGTAACTGAAAACGTTCACTCTTCAGGTCACGCTTGTCAAGAAGAACTCAAAACTATCCACAATCTCATCAATCCAAAATTCTTTATTCCTGTTCACGGCGAATATAGACACTTAAAAGAACACACAATTTTGGCTGAAAAACTTGGTATGCCAAAAACAAACATCTTTATTCCAGAAATTGGAAATGTTATTGAACTCACAAAAACAACAATGGTTCATAAAGGCAATGTTCAAGCAGGCGAGCAACTTGTTGACGGTCTTGGAATCGGCGATGTTGGAAGCGTTGTATTAAGAGACAGAAAACTCCTTTCAGAAGACGGTCTTGTTATTGTTGTTCTTGGTGTTTCTGACTCAACAGGCGAACTTGTTAACGAACCATATTTAATCACACGTGGCTTTGTTTATACAGGCGAAGCAGAGAAACTTAATGAAGAAGCAAAACTTGTTCTTCACGACACTCTTGCAACAATTGATATGAGAAGCAATCACGATTGGAATGATATTAGAAACCAAATTAGAAAACCTCTTAGAAACTTCTTCTACAAAAAGACTATGAGAACACCTATGATTCTTCCAATCATATTTAGAGTATAGTTATGGAATTAAAACAATTAAAACAAAACGCAACAATGTATGGCGTTCCAGTAATTCGAACTGAAAGCCATAATATTTTAGAAAATGAAGTTATTAAAACAAAACCAAATCACATTCTTGAAATTGGAACAGCGATTGGCTACAGCGGAATAACAATGCTTAAAGCATCAACCGCAGACCTTGTTACAATCGAGCATAATAAAGACTATATCAAGCAAGCAAAGAAGAACTTTGCCGCTCACAAGTTTTCAAAACGTGTGAGAATTGAAGAGGGCGATTGTTTAGTAATTTTAGCGAATATGGCAGCATCTGGAAAATATAATAATTATTTTGATTTTGTTTTTCTTGATGGGCCAAAAGCACAATATGAAACAATGCTTGACCTAATAGTGATGATGTTAAAGCCTAACGGAACATTTGTTGCTGACAATGTTCTTTTTAGGGGTTATGTTGAAGGCGAAAACAAGCCTGCTTCAAGGCGTTATAAAACAATTATTGACAGACTTAATAGATTTATTGAGTCTTGCAAGAACCATAAAGATTTGACTGATTTCGAATTAAAAAATGTTGAAGACGGAATGATTTTTGCAAAAAAGAGGACAGAATGTTAAAAAAGAAAATTGAAATTTTGGCTCCTGCAGGAGATTTTGAAAAACTTAAAACAGCATTGCACTTCGGCGCTGATGCTGTTTATTTTGCTGGAAAAAATTATGGCCTTAGAGCCTTTGGAACAAACTTTGAAAGTATGTCAATCAAAGACACTATGGACTATATTCACAGTCACGGAAAAAAGGGTTATGTGACGCTCAATGTCTATGCTAGACATAACGATTTTGACGGCTTGAAAGACTATGTTCAAACCCTTGTTGACGCCGGTGTTGACGCGGTTATTATTTCGGACCTTGGAATTTTCTCATTTGTTCACGAAAACTTTCCAAACCTTGAAATTCACGTTTCAACCCAAGCAAACACAACAAATGCCTACGCTGCAAAAATGTGGGGCAAACTTGGCGCAAAGCGTATCGTTCTTGCAAGAGAACTTGACATTGACGAAATCAAAAACATCACCAAACAAAACCCAGACCTTGATTTTGAAGCCTTTATTCACGGGGCAATGTGCATAAGCTACAGCGGAAGATGTTTGCTTTCAAACTATCTCACAAACCGTGATTCAAACCACGGCGAGTGTGTGCAAGCGTGCAGATGGAAATATTCAGTAACTGAAGAATCAAGACCTGACGAAAAGCTCGACCTTTTGGAAGATGACAGAGGAACTTATATTTTTAATAGCAAAGACCTTTGCTTGATTGACTATCTTGACAAGATTGAAGAGGCAGGAATTTTTAGCCTTAAAATTGAAGGAAGAATGAAGTCTCCATATTATGTTGCAACAGTTGTTAACGCATATAAGAGAGCTTATGAACACCTTGAAAAGTGTAGAGAAGAAGGAAAAGAATATACTGTTCCTGAAGAACTCAAAAAGGAACTCACAAAAGCAAGTCACAGAAAATATACCACTGGCTTTATGTTCAGCGACGGAAAACCAACACAAAACTATGAGTCTTCAATTCAAGAACAAGACAGCAAATTTATGGCTATTGTTTTAAAGGCAGAAAACGGCAGAATTTTAATTGAACAAAGAAACAAATTCCGTCTTGGCGATAGTTTAGAAATTCTTTCACCAACTGATTCATTCAATAAAGTAATCAAAGTTGACAGAATGGAAGATGAAGACGGCAACATTGTTGAAGAAGCAAAAAATGTTCAACAAAAATTGTGGGTCTACACAGATATCCCAGTTGAGGCTGGTGACATACTGAGAAAATAGATAGAGAAACCTCTATCTTTTTTTTATACATTTTTCGACAAATAGAAACATAAACTTAAATTGGGGGTTTTATGTTTCTAAGTAGTTTTTTAAATTTTTTATGTAAAATTTTATTTTTAACAGGAAGAATAGACAACAGTGCTTTCGAAAAACCATTAACGGAAAAAGAAGAAAAAGAGAACTTTTTAAAAATGAAACAAGGCGACAAAAAAGCAGAGGAAATTTTAATCAAACACAACCTAAGACTTGTTGCACACATTTCAAAAAAATATAAGAATTCTTCTATTGATAATGAAGACTTAATTTCGATTGGCTCAATTGGATTAATGAAAGCAATAAAAACTTTTGACTATAACAAAGGAAATAGTTTTTCAACCTACGCATCAAGGTGCATTGAAAATGAAATTTTGATGACATTCCGTTCAGACAAAAAGAACGCACAATCGGTTTATCTTGACGACATAATTTCAGTCGATAAAGATGGCAATAATTTGTCGCTATATGAAGTGCTTTGTGACAACTCTCCAAGTGTTGATAAACAGATTGAAAATAAAATTATTTATAAGAAAGTTGAAAAGATAATCAAGACAAAATTAGACGAGAGGGAAAGGGAAATTATCATCAAAAGATTTGGGCTTTGCGGAGAGATTCCAAGAACACAAATTGAACTTGCAGAAGAGATAAATATCTCAAGGTCATACATTTCAAGACTCGAGAAAAAAGCAATTAAAACAATTCAAGAGTATATTATTTTATAGTTTTTGTGTTTATTTTGCGTTTTTTAGTTTTTTAAGTATTTTTCACATCATAATTATTTTAATACAAAAAACAACAAAAACATAACATTGACAAGCGAGAAAAATAGTAGTATAATATTTATGTTAGTTGGATGAACGCGCACTATCTAGTGTGAGGAAAGTCCGAGCACCGCAGAGCAATCACGCTTGATAACGTCAAGCCAAGGTGACTTGAGGAAAAGTGCAACAGAAAGATACCGCCAAGAAATTGGTAAGGGTGAAAAAGTGAGGTAAGAGCTCACTCAAGATATTGGTGACAATAACTTGCTGTAAACTCCGTGAGGTGCAAGGTGTGGAACGTATGGGCTGCTCGCTCGTTCCCGTGACCGCTTGAATGCAGTAGCAATATTGCATCTAGATTGATGTTCATCTTTAATGACAGAACTCGGCTTACAGACTAACAGACGACAATTTATTTGTCGTCTTTTTTATTTTAAAAATATATTTTATTGAAAACATTAATAGTAATGGCATTGTTTTTAATTTTATTGCTAATTGCGGTTATATTGTATATTTTTACATTATTTTTGAATTATTTTGCGTTTTTTGATATTAATTTAAAATGCAACTTATCTCTGTTTTTTAATAGAAAAACTAAGTTTGACTACAAGCAAATCAAACCAACAAAAATTAATTCACTTTTCAAATATTGCTTTTCAAATCAAAATTCACTCTACTCAAACAAGCACATAAATTTAAATAAAGAATTCATTTTAAAATTATCTTCTTTTGTCGACAATCAAACAAAAGAAAACAAACAAAAGTTTAGAGCAATAAAAAACAACATCTTAATCGATGCCGTGGCTCGACATATTATTTCAACTCTCATTATCTTACAAAAACCTATTTTGTTTAGCGAACTAAAAAAACAAATCGTTACCTTTAAACTAAATAAAAAAGAGATTGGCGTTATCAAAATTCTTTTAACAAAATATCTTCTTTTTTCTCTGGCAAAAAACTACATTTTTTCAATCAGGGTTGATAAGAAAATAAAGAGGTTTATTGCCTCGAAAAAATATTCTATAAATAATTATTCTCTTGCTGGGTCTTACGCCATTCAAAAATTCAACCCAAACGCCGAAATGTTTAAACAAAATCTTCCTTCGCCAATGCCTTTGATTGACAGAATTTGCAGGGTTTACAATCTCAATAAACTAATGGTTCTTTATTTAAAAGTTCTCTATAAATAAAATCTTTCCTTTACAAACAATTATAATTATGTTATAATTATAAACTAGTTGAGGAGGGGTTATGGAAAATCTATTCACAGAGAACTCAAAAAAACTTGCACCGCTTGCCGACCGTATGCGTCCAAAGTCTCTTGACGAGTTTTTAGGTCAAGAACATATTGTTGGAAAAAACAGTTTTTTAAGACGTGCAATTTCACTTGATAAACTTGGCAGTTGCATTTTCTATGGACCTCCAGGAACAGGCAAAACAACACTTGCCTCAATTATTGCAAACCAAACAAACAGCAACTTTGTTTCACTCAACGCTGTCTCTTGCGGCGTTGCAGATGTTAAACAAGTTATTGCTGATGCAAAATCAAATATTGAACTCTATGGCAAAAAAACATACCTCCTTTTAGATGAATGTCATAGATGGAACAAGGCTCAATCTGACTCAATGCTTGAGGCGATTGAAAAGGGACACATTATTTTTATTGGTTCAACAACCGAAAACCCATTTATGTCAATGACAAGAGCGATTGTTTCAAGATGCAGAGTTTTTGAGTTTAAACCACTCACAAAACAAAATATTCTTTCAGCCATCGACAGAGCACTTAACGACAAGGTTTCTGGTTTTGGCGAACTTGAAATAAATATTACCGATGAAGCAAAGGAATACTTTGCAAACTCTTCTGGAGGCGACGCAAGAGTTGCGCTTGGAAACTTGGAACTTGCAGTTCTTTCTGCCGAAAAAGAAAACGGCGTGACAAAAGTTGACGTTGAAGACGCTAAACAAGTTTGTATGCAATACAACAATTCCGTTGATGAAGACCTTTATTTTGATATGCTTTCAGCATTTTGTAAAAGTTTAAGAGGCAGTGACGCTGATGCCGCACTTTACTGGGCACACAGACTCATTGCTGCAGGTTGCGACCCACTTTTAATAATTAGACGACTTATGGCTCACGCAAGCGAAGATGTTGGCCTTGCAAACTCAAACGCTTTGGTTGTTGCAAACAGTGCTTGCCAAGCATATCTTCAAATGGGAAAACCTGAAGGACTCATTCCGCTTTCTCACGCAATCATCTACGTTTGTATGAGTCCAAAATCAAATTCTGTTATTGTGGCAATGGAAAAGGCTCAAGCAGATGTTCAAAACACTTTTGTTGGGGCTGTTCCTAACCATTTAAAAAACCATAATTATTTTAATGAAAAAAGGGCAAAATATAAATATCCTCACAACTACGGCGGATATGTTGAACAACAATACTTGCCAGACGAAATCAAAGACCACATTTATTACATTCCATCAAAAAATGGAAGTGAGGCATCAATAAAATTGCCTGAACACAAAGAAAAACTTATTAATAATCAAGACAACTAGGAGTTTTATGATTACACCTGAAGAAATCGAAGTTGAAAAACAATACCTAAAAAACGTATGCAATATTTTAAGAGAAGAAATTGACGGCTACGAAAAGAAACTCAAAACACTTTCAAGTAACATTCAAGAAGAAATGACCTATGCTTGGGATAAAACAAACAGGCTTTCTGACCTTGAATTCTTTTATGCTCTTGCAAATATCCAAAAGAGAAGTGTTTATGCAGAGAATGCAAACAAGAAAATCAAGAGTTACAAAAAGATGCTCAACAATGCTTATTTTGCAAGAATTGACTTTGACGATGGCGATGAGGTTTTGCCAATCTATATTGGGATTGCATCTTTGCAACAAGGCGATGACTTTTTTGTTTATGACTGGAGAGCCCCAATCGCAAGTATGTTCTATAACTGCGAAGTAGGAAACGCAAGTTATACAATTTCAACTGGCGACAAAATCACTGGAAAGATTACTCTCAAAAGACAATACAAAATCTCAAATGGTGAACTTGTTGAAGTGTTTGACACCGATATGCAAATTATTGACAGCATTTTAAAACAAATGCTCTCAGCAAATGCATCAAGCAAAATGAAAAATATTGTTAACACAATTCAAAAAGAACAAAACGAAATCATTAGAAAAAACAATATTGACATTTTGATTGTTCAAGGTCCTGCAGGTTCAGGAAAAACCAGCATTGCTATGCACAAGATTGCATATCTTTTATACACTGAACGCGACAAAATCAACAATTCAAACGTTATGATTCTTTCGCCAAACGAAATCTTCAACAACTATATTTCTGACGTTTTGCCTGATATTGGTGAAGACAACGTTGTTCAAGCAACATATTATGAATTTGCAAAAGCATACATCAATGAATTTGACATTTCTTCAAAGATTGAAGATGCTTATGAAATTGTTTATGGCGCAAAAACAGAGCAGTCATCAAAAAAATATAACGAACTTAAATTTAAGTTTGATAAACTCTATATTTCAATTTTGAACTCATATATCGAAAAGAACAAAATGTCTCTATGGGGAATTGAGCCAATCGAAATCAACGACCAGATTGTTATGGACCTTGATGAAATGGAAAAGATTGCAAACTCGGTTGGTGATTCTGGCGAAAGTTTGTATATGAGAGGAAAAAAGGTGGTTGAAAAGATTTATCTTGCTGCAAGCCTTAAAACCCAAAAACACTTAACTCTTGAAAAACTCAAGGGTCAAGCAATGGAAAACCTCACAAAAATTAAAACAAAAATCTCAGGGCTTTACACTGACCTTTATAGCAACAAAGAAGAATTTATTTCACTTTGCAATGCTGTTTACAAAAAGCATAATCGCCAAAGCGAACTTGAAAGCATTGACCTTGATTATATCTTTGATGAGACTCACAAAAACCTTGAAGATGGTCATCTTGAATTCCAAGATGTCACTCCATATATGTTCTTAAAATCAAAAATTATCGGCATTAGTGCGAACAAAAACATCAAATATGTTTTGATTGATGAGGCACAAGACTATTCTGAAGCACAATACAAAATTATCTCAATGCTATTTAAGAACGCAAATATCACACTTCTTGGTGACATCAACCAATGTATCTTGCCATTCAATAAAACCGATAATTATGACGGCATTTTGAAAATTTTAAAAAAACAAAAACAAAACGCTCTCAGCGACTATAACGAACTTTCAAAAACTTATAGGTCAACTTATGAAATCAATGAGTTTGCAAAGAAGGTTCTTCCTAACAAAATCAATTATTCACAAATTGATAGACACGGCGACCCAGTTGAAGTTAAAAAGTTTGACTCAAATGAGCCAAAAACCATCATTGAAGAGGCTGTAAGATTAAAAAATTCTTACAACACCGTTGCAATCATTTGCAAAAACCTCGAAGAAACATTATTATATAAGTGTATAGTGGCTTCTAGTGAATATAATGGAAAGTTTAGGGTAGTTGACAAGAACGACAATGTTTTTGTTGGCGACAAAATTATGATTATTCCATCATATCTTTCAAAGGGTCTTGAGTTTGACGCTGTTATTGTTAGCAACGCATCAAGCGAAAACTACACTGAAGATGAACAAAACCTTTTGTATGTTGTTTTAACTAGAGCACTTCATAAACTAGAAGTTTATTACTCTGGAAATTTAACAAGACTAATTTCAGGAGAAAATGATGAGAGGAAATCAAAATAACAAAATTAGCCTTTATCAAAACTACCAGCGCAACCTCATTAAAGCAACTGTTGCCACAAACGTCGGTATCAACTCAACTGAGAAGGTTATCAAAGTTTATGGCGCAAGTGCAAACAGGGTTGAACTTTTAACGAGACTTAGAAAATATTCTAGATTTACCCTTATTTGGTATTTAACATTCTTCTTTTTGGGTTTCGTGTGTTTATTCCTTGACCCAGCAGGTTGGGTGTATGTTTTAGACCTTTATGTTGTTATGTTCAACATCGACCTTGTTGCTAGAGGCAAACTTTCAGGTATCTATGTTGGTATTGCGGAATGTTTCTTGTATGCGTTTATTTGTATGCAAAGCGCACTTTACGGTGAAGTTATCAAAGTTCTTGCAATCTGCGCACCACTTAATATTGTTTCAATCATCAAGTGGAAAATTTCAGCAAAAAAACAAAAACAAGACAAGTTTGCTAAAAACGACGACATCATTGTTAACAAACTCTCTAAAAAAGAAATCGTTAAGTTCCTTGGAATTGGTGCAGTCGTTGCAGTTGGCTGTTACTGTTTGCTTAGATTCGTTATCGGTCAAACAACCGCTCTCGAACTTGCTGCAATCTCATTAACACTTTCAATTATCGGCAAAATATTCACCGCTAGAATGAATATGGAAGCGTGGATTTTGTGTATCACAAACGACATTATTTGTTTGTTTATGTGGCTTCAAACAATCTTTATTACTGGCTTTGACCTTTCACAAGTTTCAATGATTGTTTATTATTTGGCTTGCTTCACAAATGACACTTACGCATTCTCACTCTGGAAGAGTATGTATAGAAAAATTGCTGTTAACGGCGGAAAAATTCTTGCAATTAGAAAAGTTAACATCAAAAGAATTATCAAACTTCGCAGACAATTCCATAACCTTAAATGGAACAGGGAAGTTGATACAGCGAAAAATAGTTAATCAAAAAACCTCACTTCGTTTAGTGAGGTTTTTATTTATAAAAAAAATTCACCAAGCGGTGAATTTTATTTTTCTTGTTTTTCTGGTTTTGAAAGCACTTCTGGTGTGTAACTATCAAAAATGATATTATCACAGAAACCTTTAAGTCTTCTTTCTTCGCCTTCATTTTTAATTGTAAATGCAAGAACAGGAATAACGCCATAATACTTTTTAAGATATTTGTTTGGCATATCTTGGCTATTGTAAATAACAAAGTTTGGCTCACTGATTTTCTTGTTCAAAAGCATTCTCTTAAGCGCATATCTCTTTACACCAGTGATTTTATCATCTCTAAAGAAACTTGAAAGTTGTCCTCTTTTTACCTTTGGAGCATTTTCTTTAAACCATTCAAGAGAGTATGGGTTAAATGAAATAATTGCATATTCTCCGCGATATTTTACAAGTTCTTTCCAAACAGCTTTTTCAAACTGACCAACTTTTCCATAGTTTTTAATTTCAATAAGAACTGGAACTTTTCCGTCAATAACTTCAAGTGCTTCAGCAAAGGTTGGAATTTTTTCTTTTGTTCCTTGAAGACGATAATCTGCAATGTCTGCAAGGGTGCAGTTTGAAATGAAGCCGTCTTGACCTGTCATTCTTGCAAGTTTTTCATCGTGGAACACAACTGGTGTTCCGTCTGCCAAAAATGATACATCAAGTTCGATAGGGAGTTTATTTTTAATTGCTTGCTTGAAAGCAGCGAGTGAATTTTCTGGGATATTCTCGCCAAAAAGTCCACGATGTGCGATTGGTGATTTCACAATCCAAGTTTCATATATACTCATAATTTCTCCAAAATAAACATTAATACATCTAAAATTATACTATCAATTTTTTATCTTGTCAATATTTTAATGATGCATCAAAAATAACCAAATGTTTCGTTTTATATAATAATATTTCATTTAATGATTGATTTTATATAAGTTTTCGTTTAAAATATTAACGTGAGGTAGAATGCAAAAATGGAAACCAAACTAGAAAATGTTAGAAACTTCTCAATTATTGCTCACATTGACCACGGAAAGACAACTCTTGCCGACAGATTAATGGAGTTTACTGGAACAGTTGCAAAGCGTGATAGCAAAGAACAGCTTCTCGACTCAATGGATATTGAAAGGGAACGCGGCATCACAATTAAACTTACTCCAGTTACAATGAAGTATAACAAAGATGGAAAAGAATATACCCTAAACCTTATTGACACACCTGGACACGTTGACTTTACTTATGAGGTTTCAAGGTCTCTTGCAGCGTGCGAGGGAGCTCTTTTGATTGTTGACTCAACTCAAGGTGTTCAAGCCCAAACACTTGCTAACTTTTATCTTGCATTCGAAAACGACCTTGAGGTGTTGCCAGTTTTAAATAAAATTGACTTGCCATCAGCAAGACCTGACGAAATCAAGAAAGAAATTGAAGATATCATTGGAATTCCTGCAGATGAAGCACCTTGCATTTCTGCAAAAACTGGTCTCAATATCAAAGATGTTCTTGACCAAATTGTTGACCAAATTCCACCACCAAAAGGCGATAATGACGCACCACTCCAAGCACTTATTTTTGATAGTTATTATGACAATTACAAAGGTGCTGTGTGTCTCGTTCGAATTATGAACGGAAAGGTTAAAACTGGTTCAAAAATCAAAATGATTCAAACTGGAAAAGAGTTTGAAGTTGTTGAAGTTGGTGTGTTTAAACCAAAGATTGAAAGAACTGAAGAACTCGTTGCTGGTGATGTTGGATATATTTCGGCATCAATTAAAACAGTTTCGGATATCAAAGTCGGCGACACAATAACCGAACTTGAAAACCAAGCCCCAGCACTTCCAGGTTATAGAGATATTCAACCAGTTGTGTATTCAGGTATTTTCCCAATAGACGGTGAAAAATATAACGCACTTAAAGACGCGTTTGAAAAAATTAAACTTTCTGACGCATCACTTAGTTTCACACCTGAAACATCAAACGCTCTTGGTTATGGTTTTAGATGTGGATTTTTGGGGCTCTTGCACCTAGAAATCATCAGCGAAAGACTCGACCGCGAGTTTGGCTTAGATGTTATCACAACAATGCCAAGCGTAACATATAGAGTTTACTCAAAGAAAGGGGAAATGAAAGAAATTTCAAACCCTAGTGATATGCCAGCACCAGATTCAATAGACTATATTGAAGAGCCATATATTAAGGCAAACATCTACTCACCACCACAATATGTTGGTGCGATTATGGACCTTTGTATTGGAAAACGTGGAATTTATAAGGATATGCAATATCTTTCTGAATCTCGTGTTTCAATGAACTTTGAACTTCCACTTTGTGAAGTTGTTTATGACTTTTTTGATAAACTCAAATCTTCAACTCACGGCTACGCAAGTTTTGACTATGAAATTTCAGGATATCAAAAAAGTGATATGGTTAAGGTTGATATGCTCTTAAACGGCGACCCTTGTGACGCACTTTCACTTATTGCTCACAAAACAAGAGCCTATGAACGCTCAAGAGCAATTACTGAAAAACTTAAAGAGGTTGTTCCAAGACAACTTTTCGAAATTCCTATCCAGGCTGCAATCGGCGGAAAAATCATCGCTAGAGAAACAGTTAAGGCTATGAGAAAAGACGTTATTGCAAAGTGTTACGGCGGTGACGTTACAAGAAAGCGTAAACTCCTCGAAAAGCAAAAAGAGGGTAAAAAGAAAATGAAAAAACTCGGCTCAGTTGAACTTCCAAGTGAAGCATTCTTGAGCATTTTGAAAATAGACTAACAAAGGAGACATTATGTCAATAAACGAAATCGGCGTTAATGTTGTTGAAAGTGGAAAAAATACTTTGAGCTTATATGTTCATATTCCTTTTTGCAACTCAAAATGCAACTATTGTGCATTTATTTCAATGGTTGCAACAGAAGACGACAAAACAAGATATTTTAAATGTTTGTTAGAAGAAATTAAACTTCAATCAAAAAAATATAGAAAAGAATATACTGTTTCAAGCATTTATATTGGCGGAGGCACTCCATCTTGCTTAGACTATTATTATATTCGCGACCTCTTGTCACTTATTTACAAAAACTTTGCCGTTAAAAACACCGCAGAAATCACAATCGAACTCAATCCAAACTCTGCTGACAAAACAAAGATTCGTGAATATATTCTCTCAGGTGTTAATAGGTTTAGTATTGGTCTTCAATCAACAAACCCAAAAATCTTAAAAATGATGGGCAGAACACATACTGTTAACGATTTTGTTAACACCGTAAGCGCCATTCGCGAGTATGGTATAAAGAATATCAGCGCAGATATTATCATTGGTTATCCAGGTCAAAAAATGATTGATATAAAAGATACTATTGCGTTCTTAACCAAACTTGAAATTCCACATATTTCATCATATATGCTTCAGGTTGAAGACGGAACTCCACTCAAACTTATGGTTGAAAACGGTTCTCTTGACCCAGCAGATGATGACACAGTAATTTCAATGTATAACTACATCTATGAAACACTTGCCAAAAACGGCTATGAAAGATATGAGTTTTCAAACTTTGCAAAACCAACATTTGAGTCTTTCCACAACAGTTCATATTGGTTTGGAAAAGATTATCTTGGTGTTGGACTTGCAGCACACTCTTATATGAATGGTGTTAGATTTTCAAACACAGAAAACATTATAAAATATGTTTCAAGCATCGAACAAAAACAAGAAATTCCTGTTGAAACTAGCAAAGAACTTACTATGGAAGAGAAAAAAGAAGAGTTCATTATGCTTGCTCTTCGAACAAAAGATGGGATTGACCTTGCAAAATATAGAACAACTTTCAATGAAAACCTTGTTCTTGTTAAAAAGGACAAGATTGCAAAACTTATTGTTGATGGATTCTTGATTTTAACTGAGAAAAACCACTTGGTTTGCACAAACAAAGGCTTTTTGGTTTTGAATAAAATCATTCTTGAAATTGTATCATAAAATATATATATTTTTTAACAAAAATGTCACAAACCAGTTGACATTTTTTTTTAGCAGTTATATCATATACACTGTTAGCACTCAAATTAAAAGATTGCTAATTTTGAGAATAAAATCTTCAAAAAAGTATATAATTACTAAAGAGGGAAAATTGTGGATTTAAGCGATAGAAAAAAGAAAATCTTAAGCGCAGTTATTGAAACAAACATCAAAAACAAAAACGCTGAAGCGGTTTCAAGCAAACAACTCCAAGAAGAGTATTTGCCAAAACTATCTTCAGCCACAATCCGCAACGAGCTCAACGCCTTGGAAGAAATGGGGTATTTAACACATCTTCACACTTCTTCTGGCCGTGTCCCAACAAAAGAGGGATATGAAAAATATATCAATGAGCTTATGCGTGAAAGAAGACTTTCTCCAAAAGAAAGAGATGTTATTCAATCAAACTTTGCACACAAACTCATAAACATTCGTGACATTATTGAGCGCAGCGCAAAAACAATCTCAAATGCAACAAACTATGCATCAGTTGTTTATTCAGGTCCATCACGAAACGCAATTATTGAAGACATTAAACTTTATCCTGTTAGCAAAACAACACAGCTTATTGTTGTTGTTACTGACGAAAACATCATCAATGAACTTGCGTATCTTGGAACAAATAATGAAGAAGACCTCAAAGCCGCTGGCGATATCTTGAAGGAATTGTTTATAGGAAAACCTTTATCTCTCATCAAAGACAGAGAGTTTAGAGATAAGGTTGTAACAAAAGAACTTAAAAAATACAAAGATGTGTTCGACAAAGTTCTTGATGCGATTATGGCAAGCAATCATATTGCCGACGACATCACAATCGCTGGAAAAGAAAAACTTATTGAGTATCCAGAATTCAATGATGTTGAAAAACTTAAAAAGACAATCGCAACACTTGAGCAATCTGAAAACATTATTCCTATTCTTAAAAACGATGATGGTCTTGAACTTTCAATCAACATCGGCGGTGACGACTCAGGCATTGAAGACTGCTCAGTTGTAACAGTATCTTGCAATGTTAAAGGCAAATCAAAAATCACAGCAGGCGTTATTGGACCAATGAGAATGGACTATCCAAAAGCAATTTCTGTTTTAAGAGAAGTTGCTGAAACCATTGAAAATGTGCTAAGCGATGAAGGAGAATAAAATGGAAGAAAAGAAACAATGCAAAAAAGGCGAGTGTGAAAACAAAAACGAAAAAGGTTGCAAACAAAAAGAAATCGATTCACTTAAAGCCGAACTTGATGTAGCACTCAAAACTATTGAAGAACAAAAATCTACAATAAACAATTACCTTGCAACTGCATCATATTATAAAAACGAACTTGACTCTCAAAAGAAAGATTTTGATAGATATAAAGAAAGAAACAAAAACTTTGAAAGAGAGGCTAGTCAAAAAGCAAACGAAGACTTTGCAAAAAAACTTATGCCCGTGCTAGACAACTTTGACCAAGCAATGGCACATATTGAGCCAGAAGTTATGAAGGGTTTTGCAATGATTTATTCATCACTTTTAAATGTTTTAACCGACATTGGAATTGTTGAAATTCAAGCAAAAGGACTTGACCTTAACCCAGAACTTCACAACTGCATTTCAACAGAAGAAGCAACCGATGAGGCTCTTGATGGAGTTGTTGCAACAGTTTATCAAAAAGGATATATGTTTGCTGAGACGGGAAAAGTTGTCCGTCCATCAACTGTTAGCGTTTACAAGATTAACTAATCAAAAAACGCAAAATCAATTCAAAAAAATAATAAAAACTATATATTTTTAATCAAAAAGGAGACAATTATGGGAAAAATTATTGGTATTGACCTTGGAACTACAAACTCTTGTGTTGCCATTATGGAAGGCGGCGAAGCAACGGTTATTACAAACACAGAAGGAAGCAGAACAACACCATCTGTTGTAGGCTTCACAAAAGAAGGAGAACGTCTTGTTGGTCAAGTTGCAAAGCGTCAAGCAGTTGCAAATCCTGACAACACAATCCGTTCAATCAAATCAAAAATGGGTGAGAACACAACAGTTAACGCTGGTGGAAAATCTTACACACCACCTGAAATTTCTGCTATGATTCTTTCAAAACTTAAAGCAGACGCTGAAAAATATCTTGGCGAAAGTGTAACCGAAGCAGTTATCACTGTTCCTGCATACTTCAACGACTCACAACGTCAAGCAACAAAAGACGCTGGTAAAATCGCTGGTCTTGATGTTAAGAGAATCATCAACGAGCCAACAGCTGCAGCTCTTTCTTACGGACTTGATAAAGTTCAAGACCAAGACGGTCAAAAGATTCTTGTTTATGACCTTGGCGGTGGAACATTCGATATTTCAGTTCTTGAAATCGCTGACGGCGTATTCCAAGTTCTTGCTACTGGTGGTAACACACATCTTGGTGGCGACAACTTCGATGACTGCATCATTAACTACTTAGTTGACGAGTTCAAGAAAAGCGACGGCATTGACCTTTCTAAAGACAAGATGGCTATGCAAAGACTTAAAGAAGCTGCTGAAAAAACAAAAATTGAACTCTCATCACTCACACAAAGTTCAGTTTCACTTCCATTCATCTCAGCTGATGCAACTGGTCCAAAACACTTAGAAATCAACATCACACGTGCAAAATTTGAAAGTATGATTGAATCAATGATTAACGAAACAATCGACCTCACTAAAAAAGCACTTGCTGATGCAAAACTCACAGTTAATGACGTTGCAAAAATCATTATGGTAGGTGGTTCAACACGTATCCCTATGGTTCTTGACAAAGTTGAAAAATATATCGGCAAAAAACCATTCACTGGCATCAATCCAGACGAATGCGTAGCAATGGGTGCTGCAATTCAAGGCGGCGTGCTCGCTGGTGACGTTAAAGACGTTCTTCTTCTTGACGTAACACCACTTTCACTCGGTATTGAAACAATGGGTGGTGTATTCACAAAACTTATCGAAAAGAACACAACAATCCCAACAACAAAAACTCAAGTATTCTCAACTGCTGCTGACAACCAACCAGGCGTTGATATTCACGTATTGCAAGGTGAAAGAGAATTTGCCGCTGATAACAAAACACTCGGCAGATTTGAACTTACTGGTATTCCACCAGCACCACGTGGCGTTCCACAAATCGAAGTTAAATTTGACATCGACGCAAACGGTATTGTTAAAGTTTCAGCAAAAGACCTTGGAACTGGAAAAGAACAAGACATCACAATCACAGCATCTTCAAACCTTTCAGACGCAGATATCGACAAAGCTATCAAAGAAGCTGAACAATATGCTGAAGAAGATAAGAAGAGAAAAGAAGTTGTTGATAATAAAAACAGTCTTGACCAACTTATCGCAGGAATTGAAAAAGTTCTTAGAGAAAGTGGAGACAAGATTTCAGAAGATGACAAGAAAACTCTTGACGAAGCAGTTAACAAAGCAAAAGAAACATACAAAACCGCTGAAGATGCTGCAACACTCAAAACAGCTATCGACGAACTCACAAAAGTTTCAAACGACATCTTCACAAAGTTGTATCAAAATGCTAATCCAAACGGAGCAGCAGGTGCTGACCAAGCAGGAGACAACACAAACAACACAGACCCAAACAACTTTAATGATTTCACAACAAAATAAATATAACCAATTAACAGACAGTTCGATTTTCGGGCTGTCTGCATAATTGTTTTAAGGAAAATATAATGGCAGAAAAAAATTATTATGATATTCTTGGCGTTAGCAAAAATGCTACTGATGACGAAATCAAGAAAGCATATAGAGTTTTAGCAAAAAAATATCACCCAGACTTAAACCCTGGCAATGCTGAAGCCGCTGAAAAACTCAAAGAAGTTAACCAAGCATATAGCGTTCTTTCTGACAAAACCAAAAAACAAAACTATGACACCTATGGAAGCGAAACAGGTCCACAAGGATTTGGCGGTTTCGGCGGTGGTGGTTTTGGTGGCTTTGGCGGAGGCGACTTTGGTGATTTCGGCGATATTTTCAGCAATATCTTTGGTGGAGCATTCGGTGGAAAAAGGTCATCAAACAGAGCAAGCGCACCATCACAAGGCGCAGACATTCAAGTTAAAATCAAACTTTCATTCGTTGAAGCAGCTTTTGGCGCAAAAAAGAGCATAAACCTTACAAGGTCTGAAACTTGCTCACACTGCAAAGGCACTGGCGCAAAAAATGGCACAGAGTTTGACACTTGTTCAAGATGTTCTGGCTCTGGTGTGATTCGTCAAACCCAAAACTCACTCTTTGGTCAAATGATTTCCGAAAGCGTTTGTCCTGATTGTAGAGGAACAGGAAAGAAAATTAAAGAAAAATGTTCTCATTGTTCAGGTGCTGGAATTACTAGAGAAAACAGAAATATCGAACTTAATATTCCAGGCGGTATTGACAACAACCAAGTTTTAACTCTTCGCGGACAAGGCGAGGCTGGAAGAAATGGTGGTCCAGCAGGCGACATTCAAATCTTAATTCAAGTTGAAAATCACAAAACACTCAAAAGAGAAGGCTTTGACGTTTATGAAGATGTTCCAATTTCATTCACTGAAGCACTTCTTGGTGCAAAAGTTAAGATTCCAGGAATCAATGAAACTCTTGAAATAACCATTCCTGAATGCACTCAAAACGGAACAATCATCACCGTTAAAGGAAAGGGTATCAAAATCCTTAACAAGAACGGATATGGCGACTTGTTTGCAAAAATCTATGTTGAAATGCCAAAATCTTTAGACAAGAAACAAAAACAAGCACTTGCAGACATTGATAAATCAATTTCATCAAATCAATACGCAAAAAAGAAATCTTTTGGTGAAAAACTATAATCTTGGAGAGAATATGATATATTTTGTTAGACACGGCTTAACTGACTGGAACGAAAATATTGATGAGAATGGCAATGTTAACCCAAAATGTCAAGGCAGAACAAACATTCCTCTAAACAAAAACGGAATTGCGCAAGCCGAAGCCTTAAGAGAACAACTCAAAGATGTTAAATTCGACAAGATTTTGTGTAGTCCACTCGATAGAACAAAACAAACTTGCGAAATTATTACTGGAAGTCTTGAAAACGTCACTATTGAAGACCGACTCATTGAACGTAGTTTTGGCGAGTTTGAAGGTCTCACAAGAACTGAGTTTGACTTTGCTGGATTTTGCAGTGACAAAACAAAAAATTACCAAAAAGCAGAATCCATCACAGATGTGGAAAAGAGAGTTTTCTCTCTACTCGACGAACTTAAACAAGAAAATCTTGAGAATGTTTTAATAGTTTCTCACGGCGGAGTAGGCTGTGTGTTCAGGTCGTATTTTGACGGCATTCCAGAAGATGGCGACTATTCAAAACTCATAATTCCAAACGGAAAGCCTCTAATAAGAGATTTTAAATAAACAATAAAAAGCATTTACACTTGTAAATGCTTTTTATTTATCAAAATTTTTGACCTTTTGCTTGAATTGTATTATAATCAAACTATGAAAGAAAAAAGATATTATTATAATGGAACAATATATATTAACTCTATTGTAACCCTTGAAGATGAAGAATTTCATCATCTTGTGAATGTTATGCGCTCAAGAGTGGGGGAAAAGGTCTGTCTTTTCAACGGGGACGGAAACTTTTATTTTGGCGAAGTAAAGTCAATCAATAAAAAATACGCTGAAATTATGGTGACTTCAGCTGAAAAATCTAACAATGAACCAAGCATTAAACTCACAATTTATCAAGCACTTGCAAAAGGTGACAAAATGAGTCTTGTTATGCAAAAAATCACTGAAATCGGTGCAAGCACTCTCTGTTTGTTTGAAAGCGAATTTTGTGATGTTAAAGCAAACACACACCGTCAAGACCGTCTTGACACAATTTCAGTTTCTGCAGCAAAACAATGCGGAAGAGCAAGTCTTGTTCAAACAAAAGGCATCTATAAATTCAATGAAGTTGCTGAGCAAATCGCTGATTTTGACGCATTTTATGTGGCATACGAGGCTGAAGATGGCTCAACACTTGCAAGCAGTTTAATTGAAAACAAAAACAACCTCAAAAACATTGCAATTATGATTGGGGCAGAGGGTGGTTTTTCACAAAAAGAGATTGAGTTATTAAAAAATAACAATGCAAAAATTGTTTCACTTGGAAACAGAATTCTTAGAACCGAAACCGCATCAATCGTGTGTGCGGGGCTTGCAATGCAAATTTTGGAAACAACATAAGGAGAGTTTATGAAAAAAGTATCAATAGTTACACTAGGTTGTAAAGTCAATCAAGTTGAAAGCGAAAACATTGCAGAAGAACTTGAAAAACTTGGCTATAGCGTTTCAATGGGTTTGAATGAAGCAGACATTTATATTATTAACACTTGTGCAGTAACAAACGAAGCTGAAAGAAAATCAAGAAACATCATAACCAAACTCTTAAAGATTAATCCAAACTCAAGCATCTATGTTTGCGGCTGTGCATCTCACAATAACGCTGATAATTTCAAAAAAAGCGAAAATGTTAAAGATATTATTGGCAACTATGACAAAAACGCTCTTGTTAAATCAATTTGTAAAAACGACCCAACCGAAAATAAACCTCAAAAAAACAATGTTTCAAGAAGGGTAACCGAAAGAACAAGAGCAATTCTTTGGGCTCAAAATGGTTGCAACAATTTCTGCACATATTGTTTGATTCCATACTTGAGGGGAAGAGAAACAAGTTTTCCTTTGGCTGACCTTGAAAAAGAGGTTAGAAAACTTGAAAAGATTGCAAACGAAATTGTTATCACTGGAATCAATCTTTCATCTTATGGAAATGACATTGAGGGTAGCGATGGCTTGATTGAGGTTGCAAGGCTCTTTAAAAACAGTCCATCAAGATTTAGATTTTCTTCTCTTGAGGTGAATGTTATCTCAGATAAGTTCCTAAGTGAACTTGCAACTTTTGAAAACTTCTGTGACCAGTTCCACTTGAGTTTGCAAAGTGGCGGAAACAATACCTTAAAGTCAATGAACCGTCACTACACAAAAGAACAATATCTTGAAAAAGTTGAACTCATTAGAAAATATTTTCCTAATGCAGGAATCACCACTGACATCATTATAGGATTCCCAACAGAAACCGAAGACGATTTTAATGAGTCTCTTGAGTTTGTGAAGAGTGTAAACTTTTTTGAAATGCATGTGTTCCCATATTCAAAACGAAACGGAACCGTCGCTGAAAAATTTAAGAACATTGCAACAAATGTTCCTGAACGTGTTAAGAAAATGACTGAAGCCGCAAATGCTATGAAACAAGAATTCTTAAAAAAGAATGTTGGCTTGATTCACGAAGTTATCATTGAAACAAAGAAAGAAAACTACTATCTAGCTCACACAAAAAACTATATTCTTTGCTACATTGAATCAAATGAAGAACTTGCTCCAAACAGCAAAGTAAACGTTAAAATTTTGACTCCATACGCTGACGGCGCAACCGCCAAAATTGTCTAAATGTAAAAAAATAGAATATTTTAATGTAAAAATACAATATACAGCATATCATCATTTTCGATGTTATGTTGTATATTTTTCTTTTTTTAAGGCATTTTTCTACATTTTAACACATTAAAACGCGTGTTTTTGATAGTTTTTAAAATAAAACTGTGATTATGAAATTTTCTAATTCAATCTTCAAAATATCGTTGACAAACCGTGTGTTTAGTGGTATTATCTATTCAGTTTATAAGTCAGGGAGGTGAAAACAGAATGACAACAGTTAAAGTTGGCGAAAACGAAACTTTAGACAGTGCTATCAAGAGATGGAAGAGAAAGTGTCAAAAAGATGGCATCATCGGAGATATTCGTAAGAAAGAAGCATATGTTAAGCCTTCTATTGCTAAGAAATTAAAAAGCGAAGCAGCTAGAAAAAGAGCTAGAAAAGGCTAAACTATTTTGCTAATTGACTAATTAGACAGGTTGAAAAACCTGTCTTTTTTTGTGGAAATTTTCTTTTGTCGAAGTTTGTCTAAAATTGAATATGTGACTTAATCAAGTTTTTGATGTGATATACTCTTGTAGTATTTTTTCAAAAAGGAGAATATAGATGGCAAATAACGCATTAAAACTACTCGCACAAAAGGCAAAGAAACGACTCACTTCTGCAGGCAAAACTGTTAACCTTGCAGCAGACAAAAACACAGCATACTTGAGCCCATCAAACTACGCTGTTGTTGTAAACACTCAAGACCTCAAAGAAGACCCATTATATGAAAAAATAAGGAAACTTTTGGAGCGAGACGATGTGTTAAACCCAATAGCAGAACTAACCGACAAAAAGGTCTTTGAGAAACTTTCAGCCATTGAAAAAGAAAGATATGTTATTGACATATCAAAACGCTATAACAAAATCAAGGAGCACTTGCTCGGCAATAATGCCTAAAATGATGCTAAGCATCATTTTTTTGTTTTGTTTTTTCTGGGTATGTGATAGAATATTAACGAAGGAAAAATTATGACAAACTCTACTATTTTATCTAATCTAAATGAAGAACAAAAACTACCTGCATCAACTATTGATGGGGCAATTTTGGTTACCGCTGGGGCTGGCTCAGGAAAAACTAGAATGCTCACTCACAGAATCGCTCATATGGTTCAAGAACTCGATATCAGCCCAAAAAACATCCTTGCAATCACTTTCACAAACAAGGCTGCAAACGAAATGAAAGAAAGACTCGAGCGAATGATTGATTCAATCGAGGGAATGTGGGTTTGCACATTCCACGCAATGTGCTCAAAAATCTTGAGATTTGATATCGGCTTGCTTGGTTACACAAAGAGTTTTTCAATCTATGGCGATAACGAAAAAACTAACACAATAAAACGTATTATTGCCGACAAAAACAGCGATATAAACGTTGAAACATACGCTTGGCATATTTCTAACGCAAAAAATAATTTGATGACTCCTGAAGAGTATTCAAAGTATATTCACGACAAAAAGAAATGCGAGGCTATCACAAGAGTTTACAGAGAATATGAAGAAAATCTTTTCAAAGCAAATGCTCTTGATTTTGACGACCTATTGGTTAAAACTTTCGAGTTATTTGTGAAGTTCCCAGAAACGCTAGAGTATTATCAAAATAAATTCAAATACATTCACGTTGATGAGTTTCAAGACACAAACACAGCACAATATAAACTTGTAAGGCTTTTGTCAGGCAAATACAAAAATGTGTTTGCAGTTGGCGACGAAGACCAATGCATCTACTCTTGGCGTGGAGCAGAAGTTGCAAACGTTAAGCAATTCACTATTGACTACACAGGCTGCAAGGTGTTTAAACTCGAACAAAACTACAGGTCAACAAAAAAGATTATTGCACTTGCAAACAAACTCATTAAAAACAATGTTTCAAGAATTGAAAAACAACTCTGGACGGCGAATAATGAGGGTTCTGAAATCGACCTTAAAATGACCTACAATGATATTGAAGAGGCTGAATTTGTTGCTGAAAAAATCAAATTTTTGGTTCAAAATTCAGGCTATAAATATAAAGATTTCACAATATTGATGCGTATTAACGCACTTTCACGTATTGTCGAAGAAAAGTTATTAACATATAACATACCATACAAGATTTTTGGTGGTTTTAAATTCTTTGAAAGAAAAGAAATTAAAGACACAGTTGCATATTTGCACTTGCTGGCAAACCCAAATGATACAGAAGCCACAATCCGTATGCTTGGATTCCCTAAAAAAGGAATTGGGGACGTTTCAGTAGGTGAACTTATGAATGTTGCTCAGCAAAATAACGTGTCAGTTATGGACATCATCAATAATCCTGGCGAATATCCAATTTCTAACGCAATCTCAAAGAAACTTGAGCCTATTCGTGATTTGTTTGTTGACCTTAACAAAAATATAAACCAAATGCCCCTTGAAGAGTTTGTAAGTTATATGGTTGAAAAGGTTGATATCAAAAATGCAATCGGTTCAAAAACTGAAGAAGATATCAACAAATGTATGAACATTGACGACTTTGTTAAGTCTGTTAGTGAATTTGCAGAAGCAAATGAGGGTGCAACCATTGATGAATTCTTGCAAAGCATAACACTTATGCGAGACATTGACACACTTGATGAAGAAGACAACTATGTTTCACTTATGACCATTCACTCAGCAAAAGGTCTTGAATTTAACACAGTATTTTTGGTTGGCTTGAATGATGGGTTATTCCCACTTTCTAGGGCGATTAATTCAAACAACCCAAACGACCTTGAAGAAGAGAGAAGACTAATGTATGTTGCAATCACAAGAGCAAAAGAAAAACTCTTCCTCACAAGACCAAAAATGAAATTCAACTATGAAACAAAAGATATTAGACCAGCACCACATTCAAGATTTTTGGAAGAAATGTTTGATGACCTAAAAAAGAAACCAACGGCTTATAACGGAAATATTATTCACACAAATCTTGACGACTCTGGCTTTGGTTCAGTGTTATCTAGTAACGCTAAAAAAGAAAATCTCAGCCACAATATGTCGTCACATATCAATGTTGTAAATGTTTCTGGTTCAAGCCAAGTGTCCTCAAATTCATCATCACAAACCAAAATCAGTCCAACAGAATATAACAAATACAAAACTGGCAGAAAAGTTCGACATCAACACTTTGGTGAAGGCATAATCACTCTTGGAATAACCGACTTTGCAAGTGCCTTTGTAACTGTTAAGTTTGATACTGTTGGAATCAAAACACTATCATTAAAATATGCAAACTTGGAAATTATTGAATAAACAAAAAACGCAAAATAGGTGTGAAAATGATTGAAAATAATAACAAAACTATTGAAATAATGCAAAATTTGATTGAAAAAATCAATAAAGCAAGTTATGAATATTATGTTCTTGACAACCCAACAATGTCAGACAAAGAGTGGGACAAACTCTATTATGAACTTCTCGATTTAGAAAAAGAAACTGGCATTGTTTTAGAAAATTCTCCGTCAAAAAAAGTTGGCGGGGAAGTTCTTGCTGGATTTAAAAAAGTTAATCACACCAAAAAACTTATGAGTCTTGGAAAGGCTCAAACCATTGATGAAATTTTAGACTGGAACACAAGAAACCAAAACATATTTTCATTTAATGAGGAGTATACCATTGAATATAAATTTGACGGTCTCTCACTTGCCATTACTTACGAAAACGGAAAACTTGTTCAAGCAGCAACTCGTGGCAACGGTGACATTGGCGAAGATGTCACAGAGCAAGTGAAAACTATTCGAACAGTTCCGCTTGAAATTGATTATAAGGGACTAGTTGTTGTTCAAGGTGAAGGCATCATTAAACTCAGCGAACTTGAAAAATATAACAACCAAACTGACGAAAAACTCAAGAATGCTAGAAACGCTGTTGCCGGTGCAATTAGAAACCTTGACCCAAAAGTTACAGCAAAAAGGAAACTTGACTTTTTTGCATACAACATCAACTATTGCCCAGACCACGAGTTTAAATCTCAAGTTGAAATTTTTGACTTTTTGAAAAAGCAAGGGTTCCTTACTGGAAAATTCTTCCATATTGTTCACAGCATTGAAGAAATTCAAGACCTTATTAATAAAACTGATAAAGTTCGTTCTTCGCTTGATTACTTGATTGATGGAATGGTTATTAAAATCAATTCACTCGACATTAGAAACCGTTTGGGCGAAACTGAAAAAGTTCCAAGATGGGCAGTGGCATACAAATTTGAAGCAGAAGAAACCTCAACAACCCTTGAGTCAATCACTTGGCAAGTTGGAAGAACTGGAAAAATCACTCCAGTTGCTGAACTTGAACCAACAGAACTTTGTGGCGTAACAATCAAAAGAGCAACTCTTAACAACTATAATGACATTCAAAGAAAAAAAGTTAAAATTGGCGACAGAGTGTTCATTCGCAGAAGCAATGATGTTATTCCTGAAATTTTGTCTGTTGCTGAAACTTACACAACATCAAAAGTAATAGACAAGCCAACACATTGTCCTTGCTGCGGAAGTGAACTTATTGACACAGAAACTGAACTATATTGTCCAAATCACTTGGGTTGCAGAACACAAATTGTTTTGAAACTCGTTCAATTCTCAAGCAGAAACGCAATGAATATTGACGGACTTTCAGTTAAAACTCTTGAGCAACTTTATGACAAATTTAACACAAAAACATTCAGTGATTTATATAAACTCACAGCGGAAAACTTGGCTGAACTTGACGGATTTAAAACCAAGAAAATCAACAACATTTTGCTTGGCATCGAAAAAAGTAGACACGTGAAACTTGCAAACTTTATCTTTGCTCTCGGCATTGATGGAATTGGTGTAAAAACCGCAAAACAACTCGCAAAACATTATAAAACCATTCAAAACTTGCAAAAAGCGAGCATTTTAGAACTTATAGAACTTGACGACATTGCAGAGATTACTGCAACAGATATACACAACTTCTTTGCTGATGAGATAAACAGAATTGAACTAAATGACCTTTTGGAAAACTTTATTACATTTGAAGAAACTAGTGCAGAATCTGGCACTGGATACTTTGCTGGAAAGAAGGTTGTTTTAACTGGAACCCTCTCATCAATGCCACGAAGCAAAGCCGAAGAAATCATTGAAAGCCAAGGCGGCTCAACATCGTCTTCAGTAACTGGTGCAACCGATATTGTTATTGCAGGTGAGAGCGCTGGAAGCAAACTTGATAAAGCAAAAAAACTTGGTATTTTTGTAATGAACGAGGAAGAATTCCTTTCTCATATAAAATAAAAAATAAAAAACTTTGCAAAAACTATTGCAATTTGCATAGTGGTTTGTGATATAATACTCACGAAATCAATAGAATAAGGAGATTACCGATATGTCATGGTTGAATCCACCAATTGAAAAAGTTATTGAAAGAGCAGGCAACAAATACATTCTTTGTTCACTCGTTTCAAAAAGAGCAAAAGAATTGCTTTTAAACAAAGGCGAGTTCTTTAAAGACCACCAAAGAGTTAAACCTGTTGAATATGCAAGCAGAGAATATTTCAATGAATATTACACTGTTGCAAAACAAAACAAAGACTAATTTAAAATGTTAGACAGAAAACGAAAGTTAGTATATAATTTATATATACTAACTTTTTTTGTGGAGAAGATATGATAGTTGGCAAGATTATAGTTGATATTGCAAGCAGTTTGGTCGATAAAGTGTTCGACTATATTTTGCCTGACGAAACTTTCGAGATAGGAATGAGGGTTTATGTTCCTTTTGGCAAAATTATAAAAGAGGGCTACATTGTTGACATAACAACCGAAAGTGATTATGACCCAAGCAAACTAAAAACTGTAATTTCAAAGATTGACAACTTTCCAGTGATTCTTCCTGAACAACTGGAACTAGCAAAGTTTATGAAGAAAAAATTTAACACTGGGCTTTGCGACGCAATTAGATTGTTTCTTCCAAGTGAAATGAGACAGGGCAGAGTTAAGGAACTTATCAAAATTGAATGTTTCATTCCAGATGAGATAAAAGCAAAAGAATATCTTTCTTCGGTTCGAAAAAATGCAACTGGAATTATTGGCATTATTAATGAACTGCTCTCAAAAGGTTCTGTATTACAAAATGAACTTAACAAGAAATTTAATTCTGGCTCACTTAAAAAACTTATTGATGACAAGATTGTTCAAACAAAAGAAATTAAGTTTAAACGCAGCCCATACACAGGGCTTGACGAAAATAAGAAAGAAGTAACTCTAACCGCCACCCAACAAGGCGTTGTTGATAGAATCACAGACGAACACAATGTCTTTTTGTTGCACGGCGTAACTGGAAGCGGAAAAACCGAAGTTTATATGAGCTGTATGAAGAAAATCATTGACAGCGGAAAAACTGGTATTATGCTCGTGCCTGAAATATCGCTCACTCCTCAAGTTCTTATGAACTTCAGGTCAAGATTTGGCGAAAATGTTGCACTCTTGCACTCTGGACTTTCTGCGGGTGAGCGTTTTGACGAATGGCAAAGAATTTTATTTGGCGAAGCAAAGATTGTTATCGGCGCAAGGTCCGCCATCTTTGCACCTATCAAAAACATAGGGCTTATTGTTATTGACGAAGAGCACGACAACTCTTATAACAGCGATTCTAACCCTAGATATAACACTATTGAAGTTGCAAAGGAAAGAGCAAGACTCTCTTCTTCATCTCTTGTTCTTGGTAGCGCCACACCTAGTCTTGTGTCTTATCATCACGCAATGGTTGGCGACTATCAGCTTCTTGAAATGAAAGAACGAATCAATAAAAGAGAACTTCCACCACTACATATCGTTGATATGGGTGAAGAGATTAGAACTGGCAACACTGGAGTATTTTCTACAGCGCTCAAAAACGCACTCACAAAAACAGTTGCTGAAGGCAACCAAGCAATGCTGTTTATTAATAGAAGGGGCTTTTCATCATTTTTGATGTGTAAAAAGTGTGGCTGGGTCGCAAAGTGTGACGCTTGTGATGTTTCGCTTGTATATCACAAATATGATAGAGCCCTAAAGTGTCACTACTGCGGAAATAGATATAAGGTCTTAACCGAGTGTCCTGAATGTGGAAACACAGAACTATCAAACGGCGCAACTGGCACACAAAAAGTTGTTCAAGAGCTTCAAGAACTTCTCCCTAATGTGTCTATCGGCAGAATGGATAATGACACAACAAAAACTAAAGACTCACACTTAAAGATTCTTTCTGACTTTAGAAACGGAAAGACCCAAATTTTAGTTGGAACCCAAATGATTGCAAAAGGTCACGACTTTCCAAGCGTAACCTTGGTTGGCATTATTGATGCAGACATTAGTCTTTATCAAACATCATACGCCGCCACCGAGCAAACCTTTGAATTAATCACTCAAGTTGCTGGCCGTGCGGGAAGGGCAGACAAGTCGGGCGAAATCATTCTTCAAACATATGTGCCTCGTCATTATGTTTATAAACTGGCGTCTTACTATGACTATCCAGCATTCTATAAAAAAGAAATCAATCTTAGGCAGATTACTATGTATCCGCCATTTTCAAAGATTATGCGAATTCTCTTTACCTCAGAAGACGAAAAACTTGCAAAAGAAACCGCAAAAGTGTATTATGAAGAAGTAAAGAAGGTTCAACAGACTTTCCAAAAAGATTTCATTTATCTTGGAGTTATGAAGTCTCCAATCGGCAAAATTCAAAATAAGTATAGAATTCAAATACTTTTGCGAATCAGGCCAGACAATGAAGACGTTATAACAAAGAGACTGTTTGAAATCACTGAAATGAACAAACAAACGGGCGTTAGTGCGTTTATTGAAATAAACCCACAAAGCCTTTCTTAAGGAGATATTATGGCAATTAGAAACATTGTTAAAGAGGGAGACGAATTACTTAGAAAAAAATCTAAACCTGTTGTTGATTTTGATAAAAATCTTCATATGCTTTTAGACGATATGGTTGAGACTATGCACAAAGCAGAAGGTGCTGGGCTTGCAGGTGTTCAAGTTGGCGTTTTAAAACGCGTTTTCGTTATGCACGCTGGAAAGGAAATTCGTGAGTGTATTAACCCTAAAATCTTAAAAGAAGAAGGCGAAAACAAAATCAAGGTTGAAGGCTGTTTATCTGTTCCTGGAAAGTGTGGAACCGTTGACAGACCAGAAAAGGTTTGGGTTGAATATCAAGACAGAAATGGAAATAAAGTAAACAAGAAGTTTACTGGCTTTGAGGCTAAATGTTTCTGTCACGAAAGCGACCACCTTGACGGAATTTTGTATATCGACAAAGCTACAAAGATGTTTAAAGACAGAAACGAGTATGGCGAATATGAAAAGAAAAAGGAGACCAAATAATGAGAATAGTTTTTCTTGGAACACCAAAGTTTGCAGTTACTTGCTTAGAGAAACTCTTGGAGTCTCGCCACGAGGTTGTTGCGGTTGTAACTCAGCCAGATAAACCAAGTGACAGAGGAAACAAAATTGAGTTTTCAGAAGTTAAGAAATATTGCTTGCAAAGAGACTTGCCGCTCTATCAATTCACAAAGATTTCAAGAGACGGGGTTGTTGACCTTTCTTCACTCCAACCAGACATTATGATAACCGCTGCATACGGTCAACTTTTGTCACAACAAATTCTTGATATTGCTAAGTTTGGCGTTATCAATGTTCACGCATCAATTCTTCCAAAGTATAGAGGTGCATCACCAATCCAAACAGCAATTATGCGTGGTGAAAGCGAAACTGGCGTAACCATTATGAAAACCGAAATTGGTCTTGATACTGGTGACATTATTGATGTTGTAAAGACTCCAATCTTTGAAAATGAAACCACTGGAGACCTTTCAGATAGGCTTGCTATGCTTGGCTCAAACCTTTTGTTAGAGGTTCTTGACAACATTGAAAACGGAACAGCAAAATATACTCCTCAAGATGATATCCACGCAACCGTTACAACAAAAATTAGCAAGAACGACTGTTCAATTATTTGGGAAAAATCTTCAAGAGAAATCAAGGCTTTGATTCACGGAGCAAACCCAAACCCAATCGCAAGAACAATGCTTGGCGATGAACAAATCAAAATCTATAGAGCAAAAGTTGCAGACATTGAACTTACTGAAGAAGACAACAAACTCTTGCCTGGAACAGTTTTGCCAAGAAGTTCTGTAAAGGCTGGCGTGTTTGTTAAAACCGCTGACGGCGCACTTGAACTTCTCGAAATGCAATTCCCAGGCGGAAAAGTTCTTACTGCAAAAATCTTAGCAAACGGAAGAAAAATCAATCCTTATGACGCGTTTAAAACCGTTATCAAAATTAGATAGGAGAACCTTATGAAAATCTTACAGGATTTGAGTCTCACTGAACTCAAGAGAGAACTTGAAACCATTGTCGAAAAGATGCCAAGATATAGGGCAGAGCAAGTTTTTAAGTGGGCAAACGACTACGCTAGTTTCGATGAAATGAACAACATTCCAAAAGAACTTCGCGAAACACTTAAAGAAAACTTTATCGAAAACCCTGTCAAAATCGAAAAAGAACTAATTTCTAAAGACGGAACAAAAAAATATCTTTTGTCACTCCCTGATGGAAACATCGTTGAATGCGTTTTAATGAGTTATAAATACGGCAACACCATCTGCATTTCTACTCAAGTTGGCTGCAGAATGGGTTGTGGTTTTTGTGCAACAGGCATTGACGGGTTAGTTAGAAACCTAACCGCTGGCGAAATGCTTTCAGAAATCTTGGTTATAAACAAACACAATGGCGGAACATCTACTGATAGAAAAATTACAAACATTGTTTTAATGGGTTGCGGAGAGCCTCTTGATAACTATGACAATGTTGTCAAATTCATTAAACTTATTTCAGCAAAAGAGGGTATGAATATTTCTCAAAGAAATATTTCTCTTTCAACTTGCGGACTTGCTGACAAAATTAAACAACTTGCAGACGAAGACCTTGGAATTACCCTCACAATCTCTCTTCACGCTACAACCGACGAGCATAGAAAAAAGATTATGAAGGTTGCAAAAGCTTTCTCTTTAAAAGAACTTTTCTTTGCAATCAATTATTATTTCAACAAAACAAAGCGTAGAATCGTGTTTGAATATATTGAACTTGACATCAACACAAACCCTGACGACGCAAAGCGATTAAAAGAACTTTGCAAGGGCTTGTCATATCATATGAACTTGATTCCTATGAACGCAACACCTCATACAATCGAGGAAAACCCAGCACTCAAACCTCCAACAAAAGAAAAGAGTGCGGCTTTCTGGGAAGAACTTAAAAAACTCGGCATTTCAGCCACAACCAGAAGAACCCTCGGCAGCGACATTGCTGGCGCTTGCGGACAACTTAGACGTTCAAGTTTAAAAAAAGGAGAATAACTATGGCTTCAAAATTAATTAGAATTTCACCATCAATACTTTGTATTGACTACAACAATGATGATGTTTTAAAGGTCGCTCTTCGCGACATTGAAAAAGCGGGCGCAAATATGGTTCACCTTGATGTTATGGACGGAAAATTTGTGCCAAATAAAACATTTGACCACAAACTCGTTAACAAGATTCAAGATATGACTAGTTTGATGCTAGATGTGCATTTAATGGTTAAAAACCCTGAAAATGTTATTGCTGACTATGCAGAGGCTGGCGCTGACATTATCACTGTTCACTATGAGGCTTGCAAAGACCCTATAAAGGTTCTTAAAATGATTAAAGACAAAAATGTTTTGGCGGGAATTTCAATCTCTCCACAAACCCCAGCATTAAAACTCAGCGACATTTTAAAAACTGGGCTTGTTGACGTTGTTTTAGTTATGGGCGTAAACCCAGGCGCAAGCGGTCAAACAATCATTCCTGGTTCTGCTGAAAAGGTTGCAGAAATTAGAGATATGGACAAGAAAGTCTATATTGAAATTGATGGCGGTGTAACCCTTAAAAACTCTTCAATTTTAAGAAGAATGGGCGCAAACATCATTGTAAGTTCAAAGGCTATTTTTGAAGCAAAAAATATGAGAAAAGCAATCAAAACCTTAAAAGGTGGCGGCTTTATCAATAAACTTTTCAAAGATATTTAGTTTTAACACATTTTGATGCCAGTCATATAATGCAGTATTGGAGGTCAAAGTTATGACAATCGTATGCATTAAAGCACCAAAATTCATCAGTGGAATTTTAAAACTATTTGTAAAGAAACAAAAACAAAACTAAAACAGGGCTAAGGCCCTGTTTTTTCTTTGGTTTATATTGAACTGAGAATAATTTTATGATATAATATAATTAGAATTATGTGGAGGTAAAAGACTATGCCATTAATGCCAACAACAGGTGAATATAAAAAATTATTTGCATCTTCTTACAGGTCAGACATATTGCCAAGAGCAACAGCAGTTGACCTTGTTCAAGTTGGTCAAAATTCACTCTTCAGGCTTGATTCAGCACGTTCATTTCCTGTGAACTTGCCAGATTCTTCATTGCTTTATAACAACGAAAAATCAAGCAATGTTGATAGAATTGGTATCCCTAAAAAGGAAATCATTGACGGGGTAGAAAGAACCGTTTATGAATCATTTTATTTCAAGCCTTATTCATCTCCATTTGTTTTATATGACAAAATGGTTTCTTCATCACTTTTAGGTATGCACGCAGTGCCACACGAACCTTATGGCGTTATTCACGACGGCAGACTCGGCATTATCACAGCAGACCTCACAAACCTTAGAAATGCTGAAACAAAACAACCAGTTAGGTCTGTTAGATTTGATATTTTGTTAAATGCACTTGGCTACGCTCCAGACACCTTGACATTTATGGATTTGCAAAACATCTTCTATGACGAAGAACTTGCAAAAATAATGGATAGACGTGCTTTTGTTCAGTGTGCACTTGGAAACTTTTTCCTTGCAAACGCATTTGGCGAAACCGACTCAAACTCAAGAAACCTTATTTTGCTTGAAAACCAAAACGCTGAGCCTATGGACGAGCACTTAGCGAAAATGTTGTTTGGTGATGTTAGTCCAGTTCCAAGAAAATTTGGTTTTGCAGTTAGAATTGACGCTGACGAAAACACCCACGACACAGCAAAACGCAATGAAAGGTCAGGCAACAGAATCGTTGGAAGAAGTATACTTTTCCCAAATGAAAGTGTTGACTCACCAATGAAACTTTCTCGTGATGACAGAGAAATCTTGCTTGAATATAGCCAAAATCCTGAATTTGTTATTGAGGGCTCATTCATTCCACCAGACGGAATGACCGAAAAAGAATACCTCGACCAAATTGCCGAAGATGGTGTTAGAATTAAAAAAGCTAAACAAATCTTTGAAAAACAAGTGCTTGAGGCTCACCCTGAACTTGCTGGTCACCCTATGGAAATTGACCACGCAGTCGAAGCGCTTATGACCAAACACAATGTTTACGCAAGAAAAAAGAGTTTCCTTCAATTAATTGCTGAAAGAAACCCTAACATTGACTGGAACTTGTTCACTGAACTTTTTGGCATTGCCGACAAATGCGTAAACGAAACAATTATGCGTTTTCCTGTTGACTCAATGTATTACAGACAATCAAGAATCATTTCAAATAGCGGACAGCCAAGCAGATATCAACTCTCACAAGACGCCTATGACGATTTTGGTCTCTCAACCTTGAAACGTGCTGAAAACTATCTCAGTTTAGTTTCAAATTCTCTTAAACACTACGGCGTTGAATCAAGCAATCGCTTGGGCAGGCTTGACGCTCCTGCAAGACCAACAAAACTTGAGCCAATGTCTGTTGATGAAAGGGGAAATGCAATAGTTCCAAAAAGTTCAAATCCAACAGAACTTGGTGAACAATAATGTTATTTTATTATAACCAAAACACTCAAAATTTTAATTTGTGATTAAATTATTTTTTAATAACAATTATATTGACATAAAAAGGCTTTTTTTGTATAATATTATTATACTATGTGGCCTGAAATCTTAAATTTGGAGGTATATTATGCAAATTCAACAACCAAATAAATGTAGAAATGGAAGATATAGATTTGACGACGAAATCAAGATTAACAACACTGACTCTATGTCAAAGTTTGAGGAAGATGAATATCCATCAGAAAACCTTGAAAACCATCTCATTCGTGCTATTGTTGAAAGAAATGACGCTTATGGTGTGCCATCAACACTCACTCTTAAGTTCAAACTTAGCCAAAACGAAATTTTCACAACAATGCAAATTAAAATCTTACCAAGCGTAATCAATGCCCAAAAAGATGATTCTAAGGCCGTTTCTGATTATGTTCATTTCCAAACACACGAAGACGTTCAAGAACAAACCAGAAGTCTCAAAAAGTCAAATCCAGCGGCTTACAACCAAGCTGTTCAAGAAAATGTTCAAAGTATTGTTGACTACATCAAAAGAGAACTTGCTATTAAATACTTGCTCATTAAAAGGTCAAGTTACCACAACGCTCACGACAGAGCAGTGATGAAATATTTAGAAAACCTTTCAATTTTGAGAGAGTATGAACTTGATAAGATTGCTCCTCAGTCAATCAAGGCTAAAAAACTTGTTGATATGAGTTATATTGAAGAGCCAGACGAAGCTGAAAAAGATTTCTATGCTATGGTAGACTTTTCAAGAAAAGTTCAAACTTATTCAAAAGAACCGGTTGTTTGTTTCACTTATGTTCGTGAAAACGAAAATATCGTTGGTCTTAAAAAGGGTAAAACACCTGAAGAAGTTGAAAGATTTGCGATTGAAGACGCTAAAGCAAATGCAAACAAACTTGGTATTGACCTTACAAATAACCAAATCTACAGCCAATACACAAATGGCAGAGTAATGGAAAGACCTCAAGAAAGAGGCTAAAACACAAAATAAAAACGCTATCAAGTGATAGCGTTTTTTTATTTCAAAAATCCTGAAATGATTTCTTGTTCCGCTTCAGCCTCAGTGAGTCCCAAGGTTTGAAGTTTAACAATTTGCTCTCCAGCAATTTTTCCAATAGCAGCCTCGTGAATAAGCGACGCATCAGTTGAAGATGCAGTGATTTCTGGCTTTGCAATAATGTTTGCTTTATCCATAATAATTGCGTCACATTCAGTGTGACCAAAGCACTTGTTGTTTCCGTTAACAACCGACTTAAACACTTGATGACTGTTGTTTTTAGCAACCGCTCTTGAAACAACGTGGGTTGAACAGTCTTTTCCATTAAGGTCAACATTAAAGTTTGTTTCAGCGTAGTCGTCATCGGCGGTCATAATCTTTTCATTAATTTCAAGTTTTGCGCCTTCGCCAAGAACGGCGTTTGTGTCTCTAACAGATGAGGTAACACCGCCAAGTTGAGATGTTTCCATCTTCATATAAGAATTCTTTTTCATCTCAATGTTGGTTATAGGGTTCAAGATTCTTTTTCCTTTGCCGCCACCAACAGCAAGGTGTTTTTCAATATAAACAACTCTTGCATTTTCTTCTAAATAGAATGAGTGAATTCCGTCGTGACCTTCGTCTTCACTTGAACCGCAAGCAATTCCGCAGCCCGCAACGATTGTTACATCACAATCTTTGCCGATATGAAAGTCATTATAAACAAGGTCTTTAAGTCCTGCTTCTGCCACAATTACAGGAATGTGTATGCTTTGATTTTTTGTTCCTGGTTTAATGAATATGTCAATACCAGGCTTGTCTTCTTTAGAAACAATATCAATATTTGCATTAACTCTTCGAGAGAGGAGTTTTCCGTCTTTTCTAATGTTATATGCGCCTTCAGGAATCTCGTGAAGTCCAGCAATTTGTTCAAGGAGGTCTTTTTCAATTTTATTTAAGTTTTCCATACTAGTTAGCCTCCTCTAAAACTGAACAAGCAGAGTAGATTTCAGCAAGGTTTGGCAAGATTTCAGCTTTTGAGCCAATCTTCTTAATTTCACCATTAGAAATAACAATCACTTGGTCTGCAATATCCAAAATTCTTTCTTGGTGTGAAATAATCACGAAACCGCATTTATACTTGTTTTTCAAGTTATTAAAAGTCTTAATCAAACTATTAAATGACCAAAGGTCGATTCCTGCCTCAGGCTCATCAAAAACAGTGAGTTTGCTGTTTCTAGCAACAGTTGATGCAATTTCAATACGCTTAAGTTCGCCGCCAGAGAGAGAAGTGTCAACCTCACGGTCAATATAATCTCTTGCACAAAGCCCAACATCAGCGAGATACTTGCACGCGTCACCAACATTGATTTCGCCACCAGTTGCAAGTTCAATCATTCTTTTAACTGTTATGCCTTTAAAGCGGACAGGTTGTTGAAATGCAAAACTGATTCCAAGTTTCGCTCTTTCGGTAACCCCAAGGTCAGTGATGTCTTCACCATTAAACAAAATCTTTCCACTTGTGACTTTGTTGATACCCATAATAACTTTTGCAAGGGTAGACTTTCCAGAGCCATTTGGTCCAGTTATAACAAAAAACTTATCATCTTCAATTTTGAGATTGATGTTTTTTAAAATATCTTTAGTTCTTCCTTTCTCTTTGACAGAGAAACATACATTAACAAGTTCTAACATTCTTGCCTCCACATCTAATTATATCAAAACTCACAAAATAATCAATAATTTTTTACACGACAAAAAAAGTTCTAGCAGGGTATGCTAGAACTTTGAGTTTAAAAACTAAACTTATTTGTCTTTTTTAGAACCTTTCATACATTTTGTGCAAACATAAGCTTTTGTAACTTGTCCATCAACTTCAACTGTTGTCTTATGAATGTTTGGTTTGAAAGTTCTTTTAGTTATATTCAAAGCGTGGCTACGAGTGTTACCTGAACTAGAACCTTTGCCGCAAATACTACAAACTCTACTCATTTTTCTACCTCCTGGGCATTATTATTAAAATTCCTTGCTAATAATAACACACAATATTGATTTTTGCAAGTGCTTGAATGAAATATTTGAAAAAATTTTAATTATAGGGCAGTTTAATTGCTGAAAGTTTCACGAAAGTGTTGATTTTTTTTTGAATATAGTTTATTATTAAAATAAGTTTGTAGGCAAACTTTGGTTTGTTATGCAATAAAATTAAGGAGAAATTATGTCAGTTACAACGGTAAACTCATATGGTAAAATTTCAGTCACTGAAAATTCCATTGCTTTAATTGTTGCTCACTCTACACTTGATGTGTATGGTGTTGTTGACCTTGCAGGAAATAAGTTTTCAGATTCAGTTCGTGACTTATTTAAAAAGGCATACAAGCCTCGTGGTATCAAAATCTCAACAATTAGCGACAGAATCAATATTGACTTAGATATTATCCTTAAATACGGTGTCAGCATCAATGCGGTTGCTGAATCTGTTAGACGTGTTGTTAAATATAACGTTGAGCAGTTTTCAGGTATGCTTGTTGACTCAATCAATATCAACGTAGTCGGTGTAAAAGTTTAGGCAAAGAAAGGCTTTGCTCTTTTTTGCTGCAAACTTAATCGTTTTTTATATATGTAAATTCAGGAGAAATTATAGTGGATAAAATTATTACAGGCGCAATGCTTAGAAAAATGGTAATTTCGGGTGCGAATTACCTCGAAGAAAACAAAGAATACGTTAACTCGCTTAACGTTTTCCCAGTTCCAGATGGCGACACAGGAACAAATATGTCACTCACAATGAAGTCATCTGTTAAAGAACTTAATATGTGTGCAAACAACGATATGGAAACTGTTTGCGACGCTATTTCAAAAGGTGCACTCAAAGGCGCTAGAGGAAACTCTGGTGTTATCTTGTCACAAATCTTCAAAGGTTTTGTTTCTTATTTCACTGAAATGAAAGAAATCAAAACCATTGATTTTGCAAACGCTTTGATTGAAGGTGCAAACGTTGCTTACAAAGCAGTTACAAAACCAAAAGAGGGAACAATCTTAACAGTTATCCGTGCAATGGCTGACTCTTCAATCAAAATTGCTAAAAAAGAAAGCGAATTTGAACCATTCTTAAAACAAGTTATTGATATCGGTGAAGAAGCACTTGCAATGACTCCAGAACTTCTTCCAGTTCTTAAAAAAGCTGGTGTTGTTGACGCGGGTGGTAGAGGTCTTCTCATCATCTTCAACGGTTTCCTTAAAATCGTTTCAGGTGACGAAAGCGTATTAAAACTTCAATCTGATTCAGACAAAGTTGGCGGCGAAATTAGAATGACCGACAGCGAACTTGTTGACTATAACAGTTTGGCTGATATCGAATTTGCATATTGCACAGAATTCTTTATCATCAACATCAACAAAAAGACAACTGTTGCTGACATTGACAAACTTCGTGAAACTCTTATGACTCTTGGCGATTCAGTAATTTGTATCGGTGACCTTAACCTTATCAAAGTTCACGTTCACACAAACCAACCAGGCGTTGCACTTTCACACGCTTTGAAACTTGGTGAACTCAACGGCGTTAAAATTGAAAATATGCTTGAACAATTTAGAGCACTCAAAGTTAAGAGTGAACCTGAAACTCTCAAGAAAATCGGTATTGTTTCTGTTTGCGCTGGTGAAGGTCTTGCAACACTCTTTAAAGACCTTAACGTTGACTACGTTATCGAAGGCGGTCAAACAATGAACCCTTCAGCTGAAGACATTGCTGCAGCTTGCGACAAAGTTTACGCTGAAAACGTGTTCGTTCTTCCAAACAACAAAAACATCATTTTGGCAGCAGAACTTGCAAACGACCTTTCAAAACGTAACATCTTTGTTCTTCCAACAACATCAATTCCTCAAGGTATTTCAGCAGCTATTGCTATCAACCCTGAACAATCTATTGATGAAAACAAATTCAATGTTGAAGAAACAATCAAGAACGTTATTTCTGGTTCAGTTACTTATGCTGTTAAGTCAACATCAATCGATGGCTTCAAACTCAAAGAAGGCGACATTATGGGTCTTGGCGAGAAGAAGATTGTTGCTAAAGGTAACAACATCAATGATGTTGCTGAAGACACAATCGAAAAACTTATGACTGACGAAGTTTCAACAATTTCTCTCTTCTACGGAAAAGATGTTAACCCTGTTGACGCTGGTGCACTCATTGACAGACTCAAGGATAAATATCCAGACCTTGAAATTGACTGTCACGATGGAACTCAACCATTGTATTATTACTTAATTTCACTTGAATAATTTGAAGAAATGGCGAAAGCCATTTCTTTTTTGTTGTAAAAAATATTAGGCTTTTGATATAATTTTGTTATGGAACTAACAAGCATCAAAGGCATTGGCGAAGCACGAAAAAAGTCATTTGAAGAAAATGGCATTTTTTCTTGTGAAGACTTAATCAATTACTTTCCATACAAATATTATGACTTCACAAAAACCGAGCCTTTCGCTGACGATGGCAATGTTAGACTCATCAAAGCCACAGCAATCGAGACTCCAAAAACAATCAGGGCTAGGGCAATCACTTTTGTAACTTGCAAAATGAACGACGAAGTGGGGCACACATTCACTGCAACTTGGTTCAACCAAACCTATGTTTCACAAGTCATCTATCTTGGTCAGGAAGTGTTTTTGTATGGAAAAAATAGCCCAACTAAGAAAAATAATTTTGTAGTCACAATGTTCAAACCTGCATCAAAAATCACAGGTTCTGGGCTGCTTCCAATCTATTCAAGCATTGACAAAATTGGTCAAGCAACATTAAATGATTCAATCAACAAATCACTTGAAATGCTGAATATTTCAACATTTATACCAAGTGAATTATTATATAAATATAACTTAACCGATTTGCATTCAGCCTATAAATCAATCCACAATCCTCTATCAAAAGAAGAGGCAGAAAAGGCAAGAGAAAGAATTGAAATTGAAAACCTAATTCCAATTTTGGCGGGCAACGAGTATAACAAACTCACAAAACGCACCTTAAGAACCAACAATTATAAAAACATAACTAATCTAATGTTTGAATATGAAAAGTTGTTGCCATTTAGTTTAACAGCCGACCAACGCAAGGCAATTTTTGATATTGAAAATGACTTTTCATCAAAATTTTCAATGAATAGGCTTCTTCAAGGCGATGTTGGCTCTGGAAAGACCGTTGTCGCACTCTTTGGTTCATTTATTTCAGCCAAAAATGGCTTTCAAAGCGCTATAGTTGCTCCAACTGAAATCTTGGCAACACAACACTACGAAACCGCTTTAAAATTATTTTCTTCACTTGGAATAACTGTTCGCTTGCTCACAAGTTCAGTAAAGGGCATTAAGCGAAAAATTATCCTTAATGAAATTGAGTCAGGCGAGGCTCAAATCGTGATAGGCACACACTCGTTGCTCTCTAGCGAAGTAACTTTTAAAAACCTTTCTTATGCCGTTATTGACGAGCAACACAAGTTTGGTGTTGAGCAAAGAGCATCAATCAAAGAAAAGGGCTTGAGTGTTGACATTCTTGTTATGAGTGCAACTCCAATTCCAAGGTCACTTTCACTTGTAGTTTATGGCTCACTTGAGATTTCAACATTGCTTTCACGCCCAAAATCTGCAAATATAACCACAAATATTGTTATTAAATCAAAACAAAATGATATGTGGAATTACATTAAAAATAAGCTTTTAACAGGTTCAAAGGCTTATGTTGTTTGCTCAAAAATTGACGAAGAAAACGAAAATGATTCCGTTATTAAATTTTCAGCAAAAAACACCTATGACTATCTCCGCACAGTGTTTAATGACAGAGAAATTGGCTTAATTCACGGCAAACTCAAGAAAGAAACACAAAATTCTGTTATAGAAAAGTTTAGAAAGGGCATAATCAAAGTGCTTGTTTCAACCACTATTGTTGAAGTTGGCGTTGACATTCCAAATAGCGACTTAATGGTTATTGCAACTCCTGAAAGGTTTGGTTTAGCAACACTTCACCAACTTAGGGGCAGAATCGGCAGAAATGGTGAAGAGGCTTATTGTTTCTGTTTGGCAGACAATCTTTCTGGAAATTCCTTAGAAAGAATAAACTACTTTAGAAACCACACTAACGGCTTTGACATTGCTGAGTTTGACCTCAAAACTCGTGGGGCAGGTTCAATTATGGGCACAAACCAACACGGAATCGACAGTTCTGTTATGTCAAACTTTTCAGTTTACGCCTACACAGTAGCAAAAGAAATTTTAGAACAAATTAAACCTAATATTAATTTATATAGCAAAATTCTTGCAATCTATCATAAAAACAGCGTTAACGAGCACTCACCAAAAATAGTCTTAAATTAATTTTTAAAAAAAGTTAAAATTTTTTATAAAAACACTTGCAATTTAGTTTAAGATTTGGTATATTACTATTGTTCGTTACGAACGCGGGGGTTTAGCTCAGCTGGGAGAGCATCTGCCTTACAAGCAGGCGGTCATAGGTTCGAGCCCTATAGTCCCCACCAATCTTGCTCGCTACTTCACTTGTAGTGGGGTAGTGAGTATTTTATTTTATGCGGGAATGGCTCAGTGGTAGAGCGCTGCCTTGCCAAGGCAGATGCCGCGAGTTCGAATCTCGTTTCCCGCTCCATATTGAAATGAGCGGCAAGTGAACAACTTGCCGTTTATAATATCAATTTATAATTGGTATAAATTTCATTTATAATGTGGCGACATAGCCAAGCGGTAAGGCACGGGTCTGCAACACCCTCACCATCAGTTCGATTCTGATTGTCGCCTCCATTGCTGATGTGGCGAAATAGGCAGACGCAAGGGACTTAAAATCCCTCGGGGCTAACACTCCGTGCCGGTTCAAGTCCGGCCATCAGCACCAAAAAAGTAGGAAGCAATTCCTACTTTTTTTATAAAAATTTTATCACACAAAGAGAGACTTTTATGGAAAACTTAGTTGTTAAAAAGGCTGAAAAAATCGATATTGACACCATTTTTGAACTCATTAATGGTTTAGCAAAATATGAAAAGAGACCTTGGGATATGACTGGCACAAAAGAAGAACTTTTGTATTGGCTTTTTGAAAGACAAATTGCAACAACATTGCTTGCA
>SVHI01000041.1 GCA_015055905.1 Clostridiales bacterium
CCAGTTTTGAAAGCAGTTCCGGAGTTAAGCCCCGGGCTTTCACTTCCAACTTAAAAAGCCACCTACACACCCTTTACACCCAGTCATTCCGGACAACGCTTGCCCCTTACGTATCACCGCGGCTGCTGGCACATAGTTAGCCGGGGCTTCCTTATAAAGTACCGTCATTTTTTTCTTCCTTTATAACAGAAGTTTACAATCCGAAAACCTTCATCCTTCACGCGGTATTGCTGGGTCAGAGTTTCCTCCATTGCCCAATATTCCCGACTGCTGCCTCCCGTAGGAGTCTGGGCCGTTCTCAGTCCCAATGTGGCCGATCACCCTCTCAGGTCGGCTACTGATCATCGCCTTGGTAGGCCGTTACCCCACCAACAAGCTAATCAGACGCGAGCCCATCTCTTTCCAGTAAACCCTTTCACCCCTGCATCATGCGATGCTGTGGTCATATTCGGTATTAACAACCGTTTCCAGTTGGTATCCCGATGAAAGAGGCAGGTTGCTCACGCGTTACTCACCCGTCCGCCGCTAGATTTGTCAGAAGCAAGCTTCTAACATCTCCCGCTCGACTTGCATGTCTTAAGCATACCGCCAGCGTTCGTCCTGAGCCAGAATCAAACTCTTGCGTTTTAATTCTTACTCTAATAGACATTAATACTGACTAATAAAGTTTGTATTTTAGTATGTTTTCTTTTTCTCAAGAAATTAACAAGAATCATTTAAATTCATTTAAAAAACCTTGTACATTTCAATATATTCATTTGTCAATTTGCGTCTGTTCCATACGGAACGTGTCTATAATATCAAATCTATAAACTTTTGTCAACACCTTTTTTAAAAAATTTTAAAAAATTTTTAACATAAATTCAAATTCGATATTATCTGTCAAAAATCGTTATAATTTGTGACAGCCAGTAAAGAATACTACTTTTAAATAATAATGTCAACACCTTTTTTAAAAATTTTGGAAAAAATTCTTTTATTTTATTTTTAACATACGGCAAACAAAAAGAGGCTAGTTTTTAGCCCCTTTGTTGTTTTTGTTTTCTTTTTTCTATAGCAGCCTTAGTAAAACAGTTGCTTGCCATAACATCGAAGAATCTTTCTGCTTTTTTCATACTGCTTTCCATAGCCCTTTCCGCTTGAACTCTTGCGTAACGTTCTTCAACACCCTCAGCCAAAAGCGAATTATAAACGGCAGCACCAAACGTATCCATTGAAATAGGTTTACTAGTTTCCCTAGCCTGAGCCATAAATTCGTCAAACGCTTTTACATAGTCAATACTTTCATAATAGTCACCGATGTCCCAAATGTTAAAATTGAAATCGCCATCAGCGAAATTATCAAACTCCCTATAAATATCATCATAGCCATAGGTGTATTGATGTTTGGTGTAAGCCATTCCGTCATCACACTCAACTTGTTTGCCATAACTTTTTTTGATTTGATTTAAATAAAAGTTAACCATATTTATTTCTGGTGGCTCTTTTGCCATTAACGCAATAAAGAACTCCGGATAAAAAGCCTTTGGGAATGACTCCGCATTTTTCTTTGATAGATAGTCAGCAGGTATACCCGCATCAAGAAACATTTGTTTTACTTGATTTGAAAGCTGAACCAGTCTTGAACCTGTAGAGTTTGTTTCCTTAAAATACTCTGGAAGACCAGGTTCTTGAAATTCAAAATCAAACTTTTTGGAAAGTTCTTTCCTTGCCTCTTTTGAAAATAGCATCTCTTCAATCGCTCTGCAATCATAGAGCGCAGCGGTGCTTGGGAAAAACTCAAACTTTTTATCTTTGATATGCTGAACATCATCAATCGGCACAAGCGCAAGCAAATATTTTAAAAATGGTTCTTTATTTTTCTTTATTGAATCCCAGCACGAGTCAGCGTAATAGTAACCATCAATGCCATATTTATCATCTTTAATATAAACGACATTAGTTTGATGCACACCAACCCTGCTTGAATTCTTTTTGAAAATCTTGAGTTTTTGAGTTTCACATTTAATGCCAACAGCATTGCAAAGGTATTTCATAAGTTTTGAATAACCAACGCAAACAATATCGTTGCTATTCATAACAGAAATGAGTTGTCTTGCTTTTAATGGGTGCTCATCATTCTCTTTGTATACCATTGACGTTAAATATCTATAAATCATTAAATATTTTTCAAATGGTGACGCATTGGTCTGTTTTACAAAATTTGCAAAGTCATCGCATTTAAAAAATGCACTAAGTGCCTCATCAACTGAATACTCTTCTTCAAATTCCGTAAACTTTAAGTCAACACCCATTTCACCAAGAGACGATTCAAGATTAATAAGGTTTTCAAAATCATTGGCGGTGTAATCAAAATTTTTAACCTGAATTTTAAATGATGGAGCGAATCCTGCATTAATATATTTTTGCGCACAACGCACAAGAGCCCGTGCAACGGGCTCTGTGTATTCATTGATACTTAAATTAAAAATAACTTCTTCGTCTTGAACATTTTGAATATCTGCCGCTAAAAGCGATTCAATTCTTTCAATCGAATCTATTACTCTAACCATCGCATTACCTCAGCCACAAAATTTTAAATAACGCCAACAGCCTTTCTAACCCTTTCAATAGTTTCACGAGCGATTGGTCTTATTTCATTTTCACTCTTTTCTAAAAGTTTTTCAACCTCGTCAAAGTGTTCCATATAATAATTATATTTGTCACGCATTGGTTTGAGATAGTTGTTCATAACTTCAAATAGTTGCTTTTTAGCATCTGCCCAAGAAATACCCTCAGCAAACTTCTTTTCCATTTCTGCAACTTCTTCTGCAGTTCCAAAAAGTTTGAAGTATTTGAACACAGTGCAATCTGTGCTCTTTGGTTCAGTTGGAAGAGAACTGTCAGTCTTTATAGACATAACAAGTTTCCTAAGTTTTTCTTCTTCACAGAATAAAGGAATTTGGTTTCCATAACTCTTGCTCATCTTTCTGCCATCGAGACCCTCAAGAGTCGCAACGCTCTCTTTAATCTTTTCTTGTGGCACAACAAGAGAGTAGCCATATTTTTTGTTGAAATATTTAGCGATGTCTCTAGCC
>SVHI01000018.1 GCA_015055905.1 Clostridiales bacterium
CAAAACGAACAAAGTGATTTTATGAATCTTTTTGAAGAGTTTGGCGTAAGTGATGTTGTCTTTGGTCATCTTCACGGCTACACAAACTGCAAACGCCTTGAAACCATAAACGGAATCAATTATTATTTCACATCTTGCGACCATATCGGCAACGACCCCGTTTTAATTTATGAATAAAAAACAGCTACATTTTGTAGCTGTTTTATTTTTCACTTAAAATTGATTCTAAAAGTTTTTTAATAACTTCTTTTTCTTGTTTTTCAAGTTTTCGATAATTTGAAATTATCAATTGTTCCTCGTCATTAAACTCATTTGAGTCTCCTTGAAAAAATTGAGCCATTGTTATTCCAAAAGCATCACAAAGTTGTTTCAAGGTCGTGAGGCTTGGCAAAGTTTGTCTTGAGAACATATTTGCAAGTGTTGATTGAGTTATTCCAGACTCTTCTGCAAGTTTATATATTGACCAACCGCGTTTATTTCTTAATTCATTTATTCTATTTAATATTTCCATATACTCATTCTAATATACATTTGTATATTATATATAACCCAAAAGCGTTGACAAATAATTCACAAATGTATACTATAATAATATACATATAGAAAAATTTTAAATCAACAGGAGAGAAAAATGAATAAAGTAGTTAAAGTTACAGAAGATGAAGTATTCATCGGCAAAGACGATGGCTCGGTCGTAAAAACAGAGAAGAGCAATGCAACTTGGGACGTTAAAGTTGGTGATGTTGTTGAGTTGTTTGTGAGTGGAGACACTGTTATTTTAAATCTTGCAAAGAAACAAAAATCAAATGTAGCAAATGGTTTTTTTGGTTCAATTGTAAAGAGTTGTCAAAAGATTTTACCGATTGCCTTTTCTTGTTTATTTGTTTTATTTTTGACAGCGTTAATTGTTATTAGCTCTGTTCCAAGAGGAAATAAATATACATATGAAGCAAATATTGGCGGTATGGAAATTAGTTCTGTTGTTACATTTGATGGTGATGAGATAACATTGACATCTTATTATGAACTTAATGGAGAAACAGATGATGCGGTTGTAACCTCAACATATAAAATTACTGATGGAAAATTATATACATACAATTTAACAACAAAAGAATATAATTATGCAGGAAAAATTTCATCAACTGAAGCTGTTATTGAAAATGAAGGTATGAAATTAATCTACAAAGAAAACACAATGATTGCACTTAGAACAATGTCTATTGTGTTTATGATTATCTTTGCTGTTCTTGACACTGCAGCTATTGTTGTTATGCTCTTAACCAAAAAGGGTGTAATCAAACTAAATAATTCAAACACAGCTGTTGTTAATGCTGAACCAGAAAAGAGAGAAGAAGTTACTGCTGAATAAATATCAAAACTAGATGCAAAAGCATCTAGTTTTTTTATGTCTAAATTTAACCACCAAGCGTTAATTTCAAACTCATTTTATATGGTTAAAATATACAAAAACCAATTTTCAGGGATTTTTAGCCACTTTTAAAGTGCTGAATTTTTCAGCGTTTATGAGGTTATTAACAACATTGTTAATAACTTTGTTAAAAAAGTGGTCAAAAGTGGTCAAAAGTGTTGCGTTTTGATTTTTAGTTTAATATAATAGATTTATAAACTTTAATGGAGGGGTATAGTATGCTTATTGGTTCTTACAGACACAGCATCGATAGCAAGAATCGTATGCGTATGCCTTCAAAGTTTAAGAGCGAACTGGGCTCTAATTTTGTGATTACCAAAGGAACAGGGAATAACTTGTTTGTTTTTTCAGCGGACGAATTTAAAAGTCTCTATGAAAAGATGACGGCGATTCCTCTTTTTGATGTTGAGGCACAAAAACCAGTTAGAAAATTCTTATCTTCAGCTTTTGATATTGAAGAAGACACTCAAGGACGTGTGCTTTTGCCAAAAGAACTTCTTTCTCACGCACACATCACAAAAAATCTTGTTTTTGTTGGTGTTGGAAACCGTGTTGAAATTTGGGCAGAAGAGGTTTGGGACGCTGAGTCTCAAAATGATGAAGAAACCGACTTTAGTGTTTTAGCAAAATTTGGAGTGTAATATGGAGTTTTCGCACATACCAGTTTTGAAAGAAAGCACCATTGAACTATTAAACATTCGTGAAGGCCTCACTTATGTTGACGGAACAATCGGTGGGGGTGGTCACTCTAAAGCAATGCTCGAAAAAGCGAACATAAAACTCCTGGTGGGTATTGACCAAGACACTGAAGCCCTTGAAGCCGCGAAAAAGAATCTTGAAAGTTTCAAAAATGTGAAGTTTGTGAATAACAATTTCAAAAACATTGATGAAGTTTTTGAAGAACTTGGGCTAGACAAGGTTGACGGAATTTTGGTTGATATAGGGGTTAGTTCCTATCAAATCGACAATGGCGAAAGAGGATTTTCTTTCAAACAAGACGCTAAACTTGATATGAGAATGTCAAGAGCAAACCCGTTTTCAGCTTACGAACTTGTAAATACATATTCCGAAGAAGACCTCACAAGAGTTATTCGTGATTATGGCGAAGAAAAATTCGCAAAAAGCATCGCAAGGCACATCGTAAAGCAAAGAGAACAACAGCCAATCGAAACCACTAAACAACTTGAAGAAATTATCCTTTCTTCAGTTCCAAGATATCGTGGTCAAGATGGCAGAAGCAATGTTCAAAGAACATTCCAAGCAATTCGTATTGAAGTAAATGGCGAACTTGACGCGCTCAAAGAATTCATTGACAAGGCTGTGAATTTGCTCAATCCAAATGGCAGACTTGCAATAATTTCATTCCATTCACTTGAAGACAGAATTGTAAAACAAAAGTTTAGAGAACTTTCAACAGGTTGCATTTGTCCGCCAGACTTTCCAATCTGCGTTTGTGGACACAAGCCAGTGGTGAGACTCATCACAAAACACCCAGTTGAAGCAACTAAAGAAGAGATTTCCTATAACTCTAGGTCAGCTCCGGCGAAACTTAGAGTTGTAGAAAAGATATAAATTCAAAGGAGGGCAAAGTATGTTTGAAGATGATTTCTTCTCAAAATATTCATCAACAACAACGACTAGTGAAGAAACTAGCCAAGAAACTTATCGCCCTCAAACTGATTACTCTGCAAACTCACAACAATTTGATGACGACCAAGATTATTCAGTAACACAAAATTTCACAGAGCAAAAATCATACAACTCTGTTTCTCAAAACACTTTTGAAGAAGAAGACGAACAAGAGCAAAGATTTGAAACACCTTCTCTTAATGCTCCTGTAATCCAAAGAAGTGAACCAACAGTCAACTTAATCAAAAAGAGAGCAAAACTTGTTTTAGAAACAAGAATGAAGGTTGTTGTTGCAGTATTTTCAATGCTTGTTGCTTGCTTACTTTTCATTTCAATCTTCAACTTTATTCAAGTTGGAAAAATTGAATCACAATTTGCATCAAAGCAAATCGAAATTGCAAACCTTGAAAAAAGCATAACTGATTCAAAAGCCACATACACTTTAGTAAGTGATGATGAATATTTGAGACAATGGGCAGAAACAAATGAATTTGTTGAAACCAACGACACCAACACAATCGTTGTTGATATCAGCGAGTTTTACGAACAGCCTGCAGGTCCAGAAGCTATTCAATCTAACTGGTTTAATGATGTTTGTGAATTTTTGAGCAGACTGTTTGCTTAAAACTATCTCAAACTACACAAAAGATTTTTTGTTTGGTTTGGGGTAAAGATGGCAATAAAATATAGTTCATATTCAATGATTAAAAGATTATCGGCACTAATAATGCTGATAATCTTTTTTGCTGTCACAGTAATTTTCAGGCTGTTTTATCTTCAAGTATTAAATGACGAATTCTTTATTCAAAAAGGCTTAACCCAATGGCTGCGAGACCTGCCACTTACTGCAACAAGGGGTTCAATTACTGATAGAAATGGTGTGGTGTTAGCATCAAGTTACACAACCTATGATGTCTATGTTAGACCTGCAGATACCACAGACTTTGAGGGGGTTGCAAAAACTCTCTCGAGCACGCTTAACGAAGACTATGACGAAATTTACAAAAAAATCACATCACAAAACTTGAGTGAAATTAAAATTAAAAGCGACATCGAAAAGAGCGTTGTTGAGCAAATCTTGAAAAATTTTAAAGACGGAATTTTTTTCACAACCAACACTGAAAGGAACTATGCCTACAACGAAATGCTTTGTCAGGTTTTGGGCTTTGTTGGTAGTGACAACGCCGGTCAAAGCGGGCTTGAGGCGTTTTATAACGAATACCTCAAAGGAATTGATGGTGTTAGCCTTGTCGAGTCAGACCTTAGGGGAGACAAACTTGATGACGCCATAACATATTATGAAAATTCTATAAGTGGTCTTAATTTGACTTTGACCATTGATTTCAAAATTCAAAACGAGGTTGAGAAAATTTTGAAACAGGCACACGCGTCAACTGGAGCAAAGGCAGTTTCGTGTATTGTCACAAATCCAAAGACGGGTGAAATTCTGGCGTGCTGCTCACTTCCTTCTTATGACCTTAACAATGTCCCAAGAAATGACTATGAACAACTAAACTCTTTGTCTAGGGCTGGTGTTATTGTAGACACATTTGAGCCAGGCTCAACATTTAAGGCAATCGTTGCCGCAATCGCCATCGAAGAGGGTTTGGCATCAAAAAATAGCTTTTATTATTGTGGTGGATACAGAATTATTAATGGTGTAAAAATTCGCTGTTCAAGGCGTTCTGGTCACGGCAGTCAGTCGCTTGAACAAGGCTTGATGAATTCTTGCAACTGCGTGTTTATGGACTTGATTGCAAAGATTGGCACAAAGAAATTTTATGACTATCTTGATAAACTTGGCTTTACCTCAACAACGGGTATTGATTTTCCTGGTGAGACTAGTGCGGTGTTGATGCCGATGCCATCGGTCACCGCCCCAGACCTTGCAAGAATGGGTTTTGGTCAAACAATTTCAATAACTGCAAACCATATGATGGTTGGTGTCGGCGCTGTAATAAATGGCGGAAAGGTTGTTGTTCCTCACTTTATTAGTTCAATAAAAAATGAGATTGGTGGGGTTGTTTATAATAGAGAAGTTACAACAAAAAACGCAATTTTTAGCGAAAAAACCAGCAAAACTATGCGTGAACTCCTATTTTCTGTGGTTTCAAAAGGTGGTGGAAGATATGCAAAGGTTGAGGGTTACGATATTATTGGCGGCAAGACTGGAACTGCTCAAAAGTATGAAAATGGTGCAATAGCACAGGGAAAATATATTGCTTCGTTCATAGGATTTGCACCTTACGATGACCCTGAATATTTGGTTTATGTTTATGTTGATGAGCCAGTTGGTGCATACTATGGTGGTGTGGTTGCTGCTCCTATTGCAAAGAGTGTATTTGAAAAAATATTTGAGTTTGAATCTTACAACATCACTAATGAATCGCAGGGTGAGTCGTTTGTTCTTCCAACATATATTGGACTAACTTTGACCAAAGCATCAAGCGAACTTGCTTCAAGTGGTCTGCAATATCTTGTTCAGGGTGACGGTGATTATGTTACGGGACAAATCCCTGCACCAGGCACAGAAGTTAAAGAAAACGATGTCGTTTTGTTGATTTTTGAATGAGGTTTTATGAAATTATATTCGCTTTTAAAAAACATTAAATGCAGAGTTGTTGGCAACTTAAATTTAGAAATTAAATCACTAACACACAAAGATATTGATGCAACAAAAGATTCACTGTTTTTCTGTTTAAATGGGTCGAAGTCAAATGGTGAAAATTATGCAAAAAATGCAATAACGAGAGGTGCGGTTGCCATTGTAACCGAAAGGGAACTTGTGGGTGTTTCAGTCACACAAGTCATTGTTAGCAATGCTAGACACGCTATGTCAATTATTGCAGCAGCATTTTATGGCAACCCCGCAAAGTCTCTTAAACTTGTGGGTGTTACTGGAACAAACGGCAAAACATCAATAACATACATTTTAAAATCAGTGTTTGAGTCGCTTGGCAAAAAGTGTGCCGCCATTGGAACAAATGGTGTGATTTTTGATGACAATATTATTCAAACAGGAATGACAACTCCAGACCCGATTGAACTTCACAAAATATTAAAAATGCTAAACAAAAAAGGGATAACAAATATCTTTATTGAGGTTTCGGCTCACGCACTTGACCTAAATAAACTTGATGGTATTGTTTTTGATGCAATGATTTTCACTAACTTAACTGAAGACCATTTAGATTATTTTGGCACTCTTGAAACTTATTTTAGTGCTAAGCAAAAAGCGTTTTTGCAAAACAGAACAAGGCTTTCAATTTTGAATATCGACGACCCATTTGGAATGAGGCTGTTTAGTGGTATAAAAACGAAAGTTTTAACATATTCTACTTGTGATGAATCTATGTTTCGCGCGAGGAGCATTCAACTAAAAAACAATCTTCAAATATTTGAAATAAATGGTGAAAAATTCACTTCAAAATTGCTTGGAAAATTCAATGTTTCAAACATTCTTTCCGCAATTTGTTATATGCAGTCGCTCGGGTTTAATCTAGAGACAATTTCAAAACTTGTGTCAAAAATTGAGCCTGTTCCAGGCAGGTTTAATTCGTTTGATATTAACGGAAAAACCTTTATTGTTGACTATGCTCACACTCCAGATGGACTGACAAATGTCTTGAATTTATGCAGCCAGTTAAAAGAAAAAGACAAAAGATTAATATGTGTTTTTGGTTGCGGCGGAAACAGAGAAACGCAAAAACGCAAAATTATGGGCGAAATTTCATCAAAAATTGCTGATTTTGTGGTAATTACGACAGATAATCCGCGTTTTGAATCGAGAGAGACTATCGCTGATGATATTGTTTCGGGTATAACAAATTCAAACTACAAAGTGATTCTTGATAGAAGAGAGGCGATAGTGTTTGCAAACAAAATGGCGGGAGTCGGCGATGTTGTTTTGGTTGCAGGAAAGGGCGAGGAAGACTACATTGATGAACTAGGGAAAAAGACACATTATAGTGATAAGGAAGAAATTTTGAAGTTAAGGAATAAAAATGATTAATTATATAAAATTAATTCAATATTTAATCTATGCATTTTTCTTCACGCTTGTGGTTTCACCGCTCGTGATTTCATTTATCAAGCGTGAAAAAGTAAAGCAAGTTATTTTAAAATATGTTGAATCGCATAGTGCAAAAGCGGGAACTCCAACAATGGGTGGGCTTATATTTTTGATATCAATCCCAGTTGTTTCGCTCATTTGTTTTAATGGTGAAAGCACCTTGGCAAAAATGTCATTAATTGTGTTTTTGGCTTACGGGCTGGTTGGTTTCTTAGATGATTTTATTAAGTTTAAAAACAAACAAAATCTTGGCTTAAAACCTTATCAAAAAATAATTTTTCAACTTTTAATTTCTGTTGGGATTGGATTTTTTGTTTATAATTCAATGCTCGGCTCGGTTATCAATATTCCGTTCACAAACTATTTGATTGACATTGACTATTGGATAATTCCACTGGTAGCAATAATTTACCTTGCAAGCACAAATGCGGTCAACTTAACTGATGGGCTCGATGGATTGGCGGGTTCCACGACAATGTGTTATATGACAACTTTTGTCGTGCTGCTTTTGGCGTTTTTAGAAACTGGTTTAATTGGAACAAATGTTGTTATGGTTAATGAGTTTCAAAACATTGCAGTCCTATCAGTTGTCACAATCGGCGCTCTTTTGAGTTTCTTGGTTTTCAACTGTTTTCCCGCAAAAATTTTTATGGGTGACACAGGCTCGCTTGCTCTTGGAAGTTTGGTTGCAAGCGTTGCCGTATTTTCAGGACTAGAATTATTCATTCCTATTTTAGGTATAATGTTTGTTGCGAGTGCAGTGTCAGTAATCATTCAAGTTGCATATTATAAATTGACTAAAAAGAGGGTGTTTTTAATGGCGCCACTCCACCATCATTTTGAACAAAAAGGTTGTCACGAAGTGCGCATAACAATGTGCTATTCGTTAATCACATTTTTTGTTGGAGTTGTTACCATTTTACTAAATATCCTCTAGGGGAGATTTATATGAAAGTTTTGATTATTGGCAGAGGTCTTAGTGGAAGGTCTGCAGGTGACTTGCTTGAGAGAGAAAATGTTGAAGTTGTTTTTGCTGCCCACGAAGACATAGAGAAAAATGAATTTGAAAAGGAATACTTAGACAGGCTATTTTCTGGTCTGTCTTTTATTGTGACAAGTCCTGGAATCTCACCAAAAATTGAACTGATAAAACAAGCAATTCTACGCAAAATAAAAATTATTGGTGAATTTGAATTTGGCTCAAAGTTTTTGAAAAGTGATATTATTGCGGTGACTGGAACAAACGGAAAAACAACAACAGTCAGTTTAATTCATCACATTTTAAAAGGCTTTGAACATAGTGTTTTTCTTGGTGGAAACATTGGTATTCCAGTTTCAAGTTTGGTTGGCAAGGATAACAAAAACGACATATCGGTTTTGGAGTGTTCAAGTTTTCAACTTGAAAACATAAAAAATTTTTCACCAAAAATTGCTGCAATTTTGAATATTTCGCCTGACCACTTGAATAGACATAGAACGATGAAAAATTATGTAAAATGTAAATTTAATATAACAAAAAAACAAACCGAAAAAGACTATTTAATTCTCAATGCTGATGACGAATTTTTGTTTGAAACCCCTCCAAAAACAAAAGCGCAAATCTTCTTTTTTAGCACCAAAAAACGCGTTAAAGGTTGTTATGTAAAAAGAAATTGCATATATTTTAATGACAATCAAAAAGAAGAAAAACTTGTTTCACTTCGTGGTATAAAGTTGGTTGGTGAGCATAATTTATCAAATATTCTTTGCGCGTGTTTAGCAGTATTTTTGCAGACGAAAAACAAAGAATTGTTAAAATCAATTTCTGGTTTTACTGCGGTTTCTCATAGAATTGAATTTGTTAAAAAAATATCTGGTGTTGAGTTTTACAATGATAGCAAAGCAACAAACATCAGTAGCACAATAGTGGCTTGCAAGAGTTTTAAAAACAATATTCATTTAATTTTGGGCGGCAGTGATAAAGGCTACGATTTTGATGAATTATTTAAAAATCTTCCTAAAAATGTAAAAAATATAGCAATTTTTGGGGAAACTCGACATAAAATTGCATTTTCTGCACAAAATTGCGGTTTTGTTAACTATAAAATTTGTGATAGTCTTGAAGATTGCACAAAATATTTATTTAAAAAATCTCGTGAAAAAGATATTGTTTTATTGTCACCAGCGTGTGCAAGTTTTGACTGTTTTTCTAATTATAAGGAAAGGGGAAATTTCTTTAAAAAGATTGTCGAGGATATTAGCGACAATGAAAATATTAACAGTAAAAAAACAAAAAAATTATAGATTTAATTTTTTATTATTTTTTGTTATGCTCGCACTTTTGTGTGTTGGTGCGGTGTTTGTTTATAGTGCAAGTTTTTATTCTGCAAACATTACTTATGGTGATAAATTTTTCTTTTTAAAAAAACAGATTTTTGGAATAATTGTTGGTTTATTTTGTTTTATTTTTTTCTGTTTTTTTGATTACAGGAAATTAGAAAAATTAAAATGGGTTTTGCTGGTTGTTTCATACATTTTGTTGGGACTCGTGTTTGTCCCTGGAGTTGGTTTTTCAAACTATGGCGCAACAAGGTGGATTAATCTTGGCATAATAACTTTTCAACCGTCGGAACTAGCAAAAATAACATTCATAATTTTTTCTGCGAGTGTTCTTTCAAAATCAAGCGAGAAAATTAAATCGTTCAAAGGGTTGATTCCTGTTTTAATTGTCGGGTTAATTTATTGCGCATTAATTATTCTTGAACCTAATATGTCAATCACAATTTGTATGGCACTATTGATGGTTGTTATGCTCTTTATTGGCGGTGCAAAAATTAAGCATTTTATTATTCTCGCAGTTCCAGCAATAGCAGTTGTAGTTTTGCTTATTTTGATTGAGCCTTATAGACTAAAAAGACTCATTGCATTCATTGACCCATTTTCTTCAAGCAAGGGTGAGGGGTTTCAACTTGTTCAATCGCTCTTAGGGATTGCTCTTGGTGGGATGTTTGGCGTTGGTGTTTTTAATTCAAGACAAAAATATTTATTCTTGCCATTTTCAGAATCTGATTTCATTCTTTCAATCATTGCTGAAGAGATTGGTTTTGTTGGTGTGAGTTTTGTTATTGCATTGTTTGTTATTTTATTTTTAACTATCATAAAAATCTCAAAAACCGCACCAGACAAATTTGGCTGTTTGCTCTCTGCTGGCATTGGCTCAATTATAATCATTCAATGTCTTTTGAATGTCGCAGTGGTCACAGGTCTCGTTCCTCCAACAGGCTTGCCTCTGCCATTTATATCTGCTGGTTCAACATCAATTATGGTTTTTATGGGGTGTTTGGGCATTGTTCAAAATGTGCACAGACAAGGGCGGAAAACAATTTTAAATTGACAACAAATTCTAATTTTTATATACTTGGTTTATGGATAAAAATACTGTTGATTTTAGATATCACACAAATGATGACGCAAGAGACTTTCACAAAAACAGAAAGGCTTTTATAATCTATAAAAACAAGCTAGAATTTTTGCCTTTTGGAAGTTCAATGTCACACTTTGAATTTTGTCAAACAAAGGGTATTGAAAAGGCTGAATTCAACTCGCTCACAAGAGGCTACTTTTTGTCAGGAAACTTAGTTTTTTATAAAGATAATTTTGTTTATGATGAAGAATTGATTAAATTTTCATTAAATTATTTAAATGAAATTTCTTCAATTATTGGTGAGAATGAATTTGATATTTATTATGGTCAAATTCCAGAAGAAAATTTTAGACTAGATTTGTTTTATGGCAAATATAAAAATGGCGTTGTGATTAGAAAGGCAAACATTAGCGACGCTGAAAAATATGTTGACCTAAACAACCTTGTTTGGAAAGATGCATACAAACATATTTTCCCAGAAGAAATCTTCTTGGAAAGAGAGAAGATGAAAAGCGTAAAAATGGAGCAATTTTGTGACTACACAAAAAGCCCTGAGCATATCGTGTATGTTGCGGAAAAAGATGGCGAACTTGTTGGGTTGATGCTCGCAGGAACATCATCGTTCTATCCATATTATGCAGAGTGTGGATACGCAGACCTAATGGCAATTTATGTTCACCCAGACTATCAAGGATTGGGGATTGCATCAAGCCTTAAAAAAATCTTTGACAAATGGCTTGAAGATAAAGGAAAAACTAAGTTTGTGATTGGAGTTTTAAAGGATAACTTGAAGGCTAGAAAAGTCTATGAAAAGTGGGGCGGAGTGCTTGATGAAAGAGAAGAGCCATTTCAAATGTTAGGCAAAGATTACAGCGAAGTTTTTTATTTATATAATATAAATACAAGAAATTAAAAGCAGTTTTATCAAAAACTGCTTTTTTATGTGTGTTTTGTTATTATAAAATATTGTAAACATTGAATTTTTGTGTTATTATGAAATTAACGTAAATAATCGCTGGAGGGAAATTATGGACGGCGAGCTTAAAAAGATTAAAAAGTTATATGGAGAGGATTTTGCAAAACTTTGCAGGTCTCTTTTTCCAAAACTGTTAGAAAGGGAGGGGGACCTTCTTGAAATTTTAACAGACACATTTGCGCCATCTCGTTCCTTGTTTGATGCCATTACAGCAGACGACGACAAAAAATTGGAATTTAAATATTTTGTCTATAATAAAGCAGGAATCGAAGAAGACCCTGCAGGTTATCAAGAAAAGACTCCTGAAGAATTGCTTGCAGAGAAAGGTTACAAACTCTACAGATGCGAATCTGACGAAGACGTTAAGTCATATATGAAGTATTATCAAGAAGACGAACTTCTTTGCACATTTAATGACCCAACAAGAATTAAATATTTTGATATATTCTTCGCTGTTCACGAAGATGCTGAAAACTTAAGAAGAGAAGATTTTATTAACCCGCAAAGACAAGACGACTATGGAACTTCAGTAATGAGTTTGCAGTTTAGTAAGTTTGATGGCGAGCTCTCAATAAAAAACAGATACAACCACGCGGTTGAAAATCCTGACAACACATTCTCAAATGACCTTGACTCTATTGTTCCAGGGCTTAGGGATAGCTTCTCAACACACTACGGAATTGAAAGCATAGTTGATTATAGCCTTTATAGTTCAATTGTGATTGATGGTTTTGTTAAAGGCGATGACAACAAACTTTATAAATGCAATCAAAGCGTCAATCTTCCAAAAGGAAAGTTGTATTTTTGTGAAAACAATGTTTTGATTGAAAACGGAAAAGTTATTCAATTTGACAAGGCAAGATATGAACTTATTGATGGGTTCTTGCTCGACAAACAAGAGAAGAAAATTACAGACCTTAGAAACGGTGATGACCCATTTGTTGAAGAATTCAAAGATGTCAAAAAAATTGATATCGAAAAAGGCGATGCTGGTTCAAGAAAAATTATTGTCACCAAAAATGATGAAACACACTTTATTGTTACCATTGACAAGAGCAGTGCAATTATTGGCTATGAAAACAACTTTCAAACAGAAGCAAAAGACAAGTTTCTTTATAACTGCAAAAGATTACAAAGTTTGAGAATGGATAATGTTGAAAAAATTGGCGATTCATTCTTGGCAAAAAATAAAGATTTAAAAGAACTTTCGCTTCCAAAACTTAGAGAAGTTGGCATTGGGTTTCTTAAGGCAAACAACGAACTTTGCAAGCTTTCTCTTCCTGAACTTAAAACTGCAGGCAGAATGTTTTTGCAATCAAATTATTGCCTTGAAGAACTTTCGCTTCCAAAACTTGAGACAATCCACGCAGGTGCTTTGAGTTGGAATAAAAGACTGTCAAAACTGAATCTTCCAGAACTGGTTTATGTTGGTCACGACTTTTTGTATTCAAACGAGGGATTGGAATCAGTTTCGCTTCCAAAAGCACAAACCATCACATCAGGTTTCTTGATGAAAAATAAAGCAATAAGAACCTGCGACCTTCCTGAAGTTGAAAAAATTGAAAGAGACTTTTTATTCTCAAATGAAGAAATGAAAACGATTTCTCTTCCAAAAGCAAAGAGTATAGGAACAAACTTTTTAAACAAGAACAAAATTTTAGAAAGCGTTGACCTTCCTGAAGTTACAACTATTGGCGCTTGTTTCTTGAATGAGAATTTAGCAATGGAAAACATTTCACTTCCAAAGGTTCAAAAAATAGGTTCTGGTTTTATGAAGAACAACAAGGGTTTAAAAGAAATACACTTGCCAGAACTCACTGGTGTTGAGGACACTTTCTTAGCTGAAAACACAGCACTCGAATCATTGTCGCTTCCAAAGCTTGAATATGCAGGTGGCTATTTCCTTTGCAAAAATGCAGATATCAAAAAACTTGATATTCAAAAGATTGAAAGTGTTGGATATAAGTTTTTAGATTCTGTTCAAAATCTTGAATATGCAAATGTTGCACAAGTTCAGGGTTTGAGTGAATACCTAAAAACATTCTTACAAAATCAAGCTGCAAAAGGTGAATAAAAAGGAGAGTTCTATGGTTGAGTTAAAAATTATAGAAAAAACTGAAAGAGAATATGTTTTAGAATTGGTTGAGTCAAAACAACAACATAGATTTCAAATCAAGTTTTTTGATTTAGTAAAAGAAGTTGTTGTTGGTGATGTTATCTTGATGAATGAAAATCTTTTAAACAAGGGTTACAAAGAGTATTCACGCAAACTTATGTTTGGTGCTCTTGACAAACCTTATGGCAGAAAGATTGAATCAAGAGACCACCCAGACCTTTTGTGTGTAAAAAAGAATGGTGAGGAGTATTGGCTTAAAAGATTTTGGGGGTAGTCTATGGAGGGCGAACTTAACAGAATAAAAAAATTATATGGTGAAAACTTCGCAAAACTTTGCAGAAGTCTTTTTCCAACGATTTTGCAAGAGGAAGGAAAACTCCTTGGAATTTTGCAAGCAAAATTTGCTCCAACAAGAACTCTTTGGGAAGACCTTTTAGACCAACAAAAGGTTCAAGAGTTTAAATATTACATATACAATGCAGCGGGAATTAAGCAAGCACAAATTGTTGATACAAAAGAAAAGCCTGAGAAACTTATGGCTAAGGCAGGCTATAAACTTTATAGATGCAAAACAAGCAGAGATATTGCTCACTTCAAAAAATATTACACATACGAAGAGCAACTTTGCACTTTTACTGATAATAGCAGAATACATACACATCACGTGTTTTTTGCAGTAAAAAAAGGTGCAGAAAAACTTAAAAGAAGCGATTTTGAACACCCTAGAAGAGAAGATGAGTATGGAACATCTGTAATTAGTATTCAGTTTGACAAGCGTGACAGTGATATTTCAATTAAAAATAGATATAATCACACGGTCGATAATCCTGATTCGACTTTCTACAATGACCTTGAAAACATTATTCCTGGTTTAACATCAAGCTTTGCAAAATATTATGGTTTGACACCAGTTATTGATTATTCAAGATACAATTATTTTGACCTTGATGGTTATGTTACAGCAGATGATGGAAGAAGATACAGAATAAATCAAAACACCAACGACTTTGCGTTCTGTGAAAACAACATTGTTATCGATGATGGAGACATCACTCAATATGACAAGGCAAGATATGAACTTGTTGATTGCTATTTGATTGATAGGTCTAAAAAGACGATAAAGAGTTTAATTAATGGTGATTCGTTTGCAGATGGTTTTAAAAACATTGAAAGAATTGATGTAGAAAAAACCGATGAAGGCGGAAAGCAAATCACAATCACTTTTGATGGCGGAAAGGAAGCTTATATTGTCACAAACAAGAACAATGCAATAGTGTCTTATGAAAACGAACATATAACAAAAATTGACAATGACTTTATGAGGCGAAACAAACAACTGAAGAGCTTAAAACTTCCAAATGTTGAGGAGGTGGGTGACTATTTTTGTTATCACGCTAAAACACTAGACGAAATTGAAATGCCAAAAGTAAAATCTATTGGAAGTTGTTTCTTATCAAAAAATGAAAAACTTGAAGTTCTTGCGTTTGCAAATCTTGAAAAAGTTGGCGACACATTTTTGTTTGAGAACAAAAATATAGAAAAAGTTTATTTCCCTAAATTAAAAATTATTGGCGACAAGTTTTTATCAAACAACAAAGCAATGATGAGGGTTGACCTTCCAAGTGCGGAAGTTATAGGCAATGACTTTTTATATTACAACAATCAAATTGCTGTAGCTAATATTCCAAATGTTGTTGAAATAAAAAGTGAATTTATGTCTTTCAACCAAACAATAAGAGAAATATCATTACCAAAACTCAAATATATAGGTGGCGGATTTCTTAGATGTGCAAGCAACATAAGGGGTGTTCATTTGCCAGAAGTTGAACAAGTAGGTTCACGTTTCTTGCACGATGCAAGAAACCTTGAGGTATTGATTTTCCCAAAAGTTTCTGCAATAGGAAACGGTTGCCTTGTTGATTGCAAGAAAATAAAAGAACTTGAACTTTTAAATTTAAGAAGTGTTGGGGATAATTTCCTTTTAACTAACGAGGATTTAGAAAAGTTTGTAGCACCAAAACTTTCATATATTGGCGAAAACTTTTTGGCAAAAAATAGAAGGTTAAAGCAAATATCATTCCCACATCTTGAATGGATTGATAAGGGCTTTTTGAGAGACAATACGGAACTAACTTATGCAGAACTTCCAAAACTTAGAGACGGAAGATATTTATCTAGCCATATGGAAGAAATTTTAAGTAAAACAAGCGAAAAAGAAAGTGAATAAAAGGAGAAAAAGATGGTTGAATTGAAAGTTATAGAAAAAGATGATAGAGAGTATACGCTTGAAGAAGTTGAAACAAAAACTTTGCACAAAATTCAAATCAAATTTTATGACCTTGAAAAAGAGGTTGTTGTTGGTGATGTTTTGATGCTTAATGAATGTCAATTAGACAAGGCGTATAAAGAGTATTCAAGAAAACTTCAATTTGGAGCACTCGATGAGCCTTATGGCAGAAAGATTGATTCGAAAGACCACAAAGACTTGCTTTGCGTTAAGAAAAATGGTCAAGAATATTGGTTAAAAAGATTTTTTGGGTAAGAAATGGACGGAGAACTTAAGAAGATAAAGAAACTATATGGCGAGGATTTTGCAAAACTTTGCAGAACACTTTTCTCACGCATTTTAGATGATGAGGGAAGACTTTTAGAAATTCTTTTGCAAACCTTTGCTCCATCTCATTCGTTATATGATGAATTAATTTCACAAAACAGAACCTTTGAGTTTAAAGGTTATATTTTTAGAAAAGCAGGAATTGCTACTCCTGAGAAAAGGGATATAGACAAAACCCCTGAAGAACTTTTGGCGAGTGCGGGCTACAAGCTTTATAGATGCAAAAACGACAGAGAAGTTAAGAGTTTTAAAAAATATTATGCTCCAGGTGAACTTCTTTGCACATTCCGTGATTCAAGCAGAATCAAGAAAAATGATATCTTTTTTGTGGTTCGTGATAATGTTGAATCAATCAAAAGGGAAGACTTCAAATATCCTGAAAGAGAAGATAGATACGGAACTTCCGTTATGAGTTTGCAATTTGATAAAACCGATGGTTCTTTGTCTATCAAAAATAGATACAATCACGCAGTTGAGAATCCTGACGCAACTTATGCTAATGACCTTGACGCTATCGTTCCAGGTCTCACTGATAGTTTTGCTAAATATTACGGGCTTGACTCAAGAGTTGATTATAGCAGATATCCAGACCTTCATCTTGCACACTATGTTCAAGACGAAAAAGGTGTGGCACATAGATACAATGAATTAATTAATGGCATATTCTTCTGCGAGAATAATGTTGTCATAAACCGAGACGGAATTGCTGTTCAATATGACAAGGGTAGATATGAACTTGTTGGAACATTCTTGATTGATAAATCATCGAAAACGATGACGGATTTGTCTGGAAGGAAAGATTCGTTTGCGAATTTGTTTAAAGATGTTGAAAAAATTGAAACAGAAAAAGTTGATGGTAAACATAGAAACATTATTGTAACAAAAACCGATGGAACATACTTTACAATCACAGTTAACAAAATAAACACAATGATTCATTATGAAAATAAATTCCAAACCGAAGTTGAAGACGGGTTCTTGCAAAACGACACAATGCTTCAAAAGATTTCTCTTCCAAACGTAAAGAAAATTGGAAGGAACTTCTTATATTCAAATATGAAACTTAAGGAAATTGATTTTCCTGAACTTGAGGAGGTTGGTGAAAATTTCTTAAAACAATCAACCAGCCTTGTAGTTGCGTCGCTTCCAAGATTGAAAAAAGTTGATGACTTTTTCTTGTTTAATGCAACATCTCTAAAGTCTGTTTCATTCCCAGAACTAGAGTATGCGGGTGGCACATTTATGTCTTATGCATCTGCACTAGAGTTTGTTAATTTTCCAAACTTAAGAGAACTTGGTGATGATGCACTTCGTCAATGTGTTCACTTGAGGAGTGTTGAACTTCCTAGTCTTGAAGTTGTTGGCGATAAATTTATGAGAGACAATAATGTGTTAAATTCAATCTATGTGCCATCACTTCGAAAAATT
>SVHI01000019.1 GCA_015055905.1 Clostridiales bacterium
GTTAAGTGCTTGAGTGAAGCTGTATTCTACAGACACAACCATATCTCTTCTAAGAGACTTATGGGTGAAATGGAAGGATACAGCTTCACTCAAGCACTTAACCCTAACTTTGTTCAACATTTCGCAAGAACTGCTGAAGAAAGAGCGCAAGAACACTCAATGTCAGTTGATACATTCAAAGCAAATAGCGATGCAATGTTCAACACATTCATCAACTCTGAAGTTGAAGGAAAAGGTGACATTGTTGATAGCTTAATGGCTAAGACTTATGGTTTAGATGACCCTAACTCTCAAGCATATAAAGACATTCTTGCTCAAATTCAAGCAAGTAAAGACTACTCTTCATTGAAAGCTAATTACACTGACCAAGAACTCGTTCTTGCATTCAAGAAAGCACAACTTTCTGGCGAAAAAGATGCTATTGGAAACATTACAAACTACACTGCAACAGCAGTTAGAGGTGTGTTTACTGATAGAGGAATTGAAATGCAACGTGTTGCCAATAACATTGACAACGCTGCAATTCTTCGTGGTATGCAAGCAGATAGTTCAATTAATATTGGAAATGTTTCAACAAGACTCACTGAAGATTACTTGACACCAGAACAACGCAACAGACTTATGGCTGAAGGCGCTGACAACGGATTCAAGGCAATCAGTGAAAGTGAACAAAATGCAGTTCTTCTTGAACTTGCAGCAAAAGACCAAGCTGTTCAAGATGAACTCAAGAAAGCGGGAGTTGACACAAAAGACAGCGCTGCTGTTCTTGCACATCTCAACTCTGCAGCTGGAAAGAAGACAAAAGAAGCACTTGTTTCAAAAGCAAGTCAAATGTCACTCTATGAAATTAAGAATAGAGGAAATGGCGCTGAAACTGTTTACAACAGCATTAAAGCAAAAACCGCTGAGGCTAAGAGAGTTCAAAATCTCTATAACCAACAAGGTGGCTTAATTTCAAACGAAGATGTTCAAAGATATATGGCAGATGATGCATCAGATGACGCACACGCTGACGAAATGGCTGACTATGTTGCTAGCAGATTCACAGTTTTGAACGAAGCTGAAGAATCATTTGTTAGCGCAGATGCTCAATATAGGTCATTCGAAGCTACAATGGGTGCTGACTTTGCTTCATTCAACTCAACAGACTCTTCAAATGAACAAGCAAATGCTAGACTTGATTACTATGCTACAAGATATGCTGACGAAGTTGAAAAAATTAAATCTTCATCAGCTTATGCAGCACTTTCAACAGACGAAGAAAAGAGACAACACATCATTGATGCAATGAAGAGTGCTCACAAAGATGATGTAGGTGCCGACCAAGCAGCTGAAAATGCTCATAAGAAGAAGGTTGTTGATGCAATCAACGCTTCAACTGATGAAAAATACAAAACATCTAAAGCAATCGCTGCCGCTGCAGGCAATACTGCAGTAATTAGAAGCAGAGCACAATTCATTGCTTCTGGCGGTATGAAGAGATACAACGACGTTGTTGCTGAAATCGAAAATGATAGAGACCTTATGAAAGAGGCCGATAAAGTATTTAGAGCAGCAAACAATGGTAAGAGTCTTAAAGATGTTGATGAAATCACAAGAAACAACTTCTTATTCTCTCAATATAAGACATTCACTGCTGAAGGTTCTGACGAGAGAAAGAAGATTGAATCTAAGATGTCAAGAATGAACATCTACACTGAAGCTGAGGCTGAAAAAGCCAAGGCTGATGCAGGTCAAGCATTAGCAACTGCAACACAAGAACGCGAAAACTATGAAAGACAGTATGGCAAAGCTAGAGAAGCTGTTTATTCAGGTCGTGGCAGTGCTGCAATTCAAACTGAAATTACTGCAGCTCAATCAAAGCAAGCGCAATGGAAGAAGTTAAGTGGCGATGTTAATGCAGAGCTTAGCAAAGCAGGCATTTCTGGCAAACTTCTTGACAGAGCTCCAACACAAATTCTTGACGCTGTTGCCGAAGTTGGAACAGATATAAGAGCAGTTCAAGAATACCTTGATAAAAATGGTATTAAGCTTGATGATGCAGTAGTTAAACAATCATTAAGCGTAATTGGAAATGCTGATGTTAGAGCAATAAGAAGCGATTATCAAGCAGGTGAGAAACAAGAAACTGAATTACAACAATTACTCAAAGAAGTAAAAGTTGTTGAATCTGACCCAAGAAAACTTGAAAGATTAATGAAAACTGAAGGACACGCGAGAGCAAGAGCTATCAGCACTGAAAGAATTGCAGAACGTGTTAAGAATGGTGAAATTATTCTCAAGGGTTCTGGCGTTTCTCAAGTTGATATTTCTAGCAAGAAAGTTATTGAAAGCCTTTCAGGAACACAATTCGAACGTGTTGCTAAAGAAATGACAGATGCTGGAAGCACTGTTATTGAAGGTGCTAAGAAAGGTATCATCGAAACTGTTGCTTCAACAACAACAGACATCGTTGACCCATCAAAACTTAGCAAGAAAGAATACAAAAACTACACATTCACAAAGAGTTTATTACAACAACAATACAGAAAAGACCCTAACCAAGAATTGTTCACTAACGCGTTTAGAAACACTACTCTCGTTAATGAAGATTCAGCAATTCGCGATATCTTGTCAAAAGGTAACAGAAATGCTTCTGCAGCCGAAATTGAAAAGGCTAGAATTGAAGCACTTATGAGAAATCAAACTGTTACTGGTTCAACAATGGCAGACATATTCAAGAATATGACACACTTGAATGTTGACCCTAACAAGTATATTGAAGAATACTGGAAAGGTAAGGGCGTTGACTTCAGTAAGATTAGTGATGTTGAACGTGGAAATTATGTTCAACAAGCAATCACTGATGGCAGAATTAGAGCTGCACTTGAAAGAAAGGCAACTGCTGACGGCGTAGCAGCAGGTGAACTTACAAAAGAGTTCGGCAGAATGAAGACTGAATTCGAAAATAGAATTAAGAATATGAATGCAACCAATGACCAAATCAAGGCTGGTCTCACAAACGAGCAAATCGCTGACTTCTTAAGAAGAAATGAGGCTGCTAGAGACAAACTTATTGATGTTGCTGCAATGAATCCTACTGCTATTTTCGACAGACAAACATTCGAAGCTCAAAAGAGAATTGAAACACTCAATTCTGATAACCTTAGAGCAATGCTTTCAAAAGAAGTATTGAACCAAATCTATGACCCAACACAACTTCAATCTATGATTAAGAGAGAACTTTCAACTCAAGGAAGTTCAATGTATAGTTCAAGAGTTGCGGGCTATGACCCTGCAATGATGGATAAATATGTTCGTGACCACTGGGATGAACTTGTTCGTAGATTCGGTGATGCTAAAATCTTCTCTAGAGGAGCTGATGGCAACTACACCGTTAACAACAACTACACAACCCAAGTTAACCAAGCTATGTCTAGAATGGAAGGAAATGAACAATACAAGTCTACAATGCGTAAGATTTGGGATAAGATTATCAAAGCTGGTCTTGGCGAGGAAGAAGAGCACGTTGATAGTGATAACGAGCTTGACGATAGAGATAAAGTTAGAAGACTTTATTGGAGACTTATGAGAGTTGCAAAACGCGACAAGAAAGTTGAGGAAATGATTGGCGACGGCGCTGAAAATAGAATCAAGTATATGATGGGCGAGTTTGCAAGCAACCCAGAAGTTGAAGTTAAGAAGATTATCACTTACGAAAGAACAAGAGAGCCTTCTCCAGAAATTGCTGAGAGAGCATACAGACAACAAAACAGTAGAACTAATGCTAGAATTAGAGCAAACAATCAAAAACTTTCTGCTGCAATGAGCAGACTTTCAAAACTTGAATCTTCAGATTAAAAAATAATTTATGATAGGTGAGAACTATGAATAAACAAGAGTTATTAGAAGAAATTAAAAGACTTAGGGAAGAAAATGAGCGTCTTGAATCAGAACTCATTGACTTTAAATTGCCTAAAAATTATAACGATATGTCTGATGATGAAAAGAAAGCCTATCACAAAAAGCAAGAAGAACTAAAGAAAAATGCTTTGAAGGATATGGAAAACTTCAGCCAGGTGAAAAACACCGAGGCTAAGTTTTCCTATCCAAAATCAAAGCTTAGTGCTTTTAAGTTCTCAAAGGAAGTTGGAAAATTAAAAACCATCAAAATTGAAAGGAATAATTTCAAAAAATCTATTCCTGATGAATATAAAGAATTTCACAAACAACAACTTGAAGATACCGAAAAACTCATAGAAAGATACAACTCAACAAAGGCTATGAGAAACGATAAAATCGAGTTTGGTGTGAATTTTGAAAACTTTGCAAAAACCTATTTCTTGCCACACGCGGTAAAGACAATGGTTTCACAAGCAAACAGAAAATTCTTGAAAAAATATTCAGGTTATAACGACAAAAACGCAAAGCCAATTGCAGAAGGTTACAAATTCCAATCACTTACTGAAGAACAACAAAAAGACTTAATTAAAATTAGAATCAACTTATTCTCAAATAAGTTAAATAAATTATTGGTTGTTGCACAAACAAAAATCAATAATGACAACAAACCAAATCCACAAACATATTTGGAAAAAAATGGTTTCTTGTCCAATCAAGTTGCTTATCGCGACGCGTCTAAAAAGTTCACTAAAAAGACTTCAATTATCAACAAAGGTGCTGTTGATATGGCTCGCGCAAAGCAAAGAAAAAGCGGTATTAAAACCGGTTCATTTAGAGATAACAAAGATAGATATGCAACCGCTCAACACGATTTGATTGAGTGGGGTTTAACGCGCGAAAAATTTGAAACTTTTTCAAAGAACTTCAAAGGCAATGGTAGACAATTTTCAGTTGAATTCCAACAAAATTTCCCTAAACTTGCTAAGAAGACCTATTTGAAAAGTGACGGCGCAAGAAATGCTGCATCAATTAGTTCGTTGAACTTGGCTTCAAGTCCAATTTCTGTTCAACAACACGAAATTACAAAGAAACTTGAAGAAGAAGTTCAAAAGGCAACTGCACGTATGCAGTATGTTAGCGACTTTATTCCTGCAACAGAATCTCATTCGGCTGTTTATCTCGGCAGAAACTTTTCTAATGCTAAGTCAAAGACCGAAAGGGAACTTGATAAGGCTAAAGCAAGAGAATATAAAAAAGAACTCAAAAATATCGCAATGAGAAAAGACTTGATTGGATATGAAACTATTTTTGATGGTTTAAACGGTCAAATTAAAACAGAGTTTAACAAGTATAAAGACAAACATTTGAAAAACTTCGATGCTCTTTCAAACTCAAAGAAAATCGCAGAACTTCAGTCATTTATTGCAGAAAAAGCAGAGAAATTCGAACAAGTTGTTCACTCAAATGCGTTTTTCTCAACAAGTCCAGACAAACTTTTAAAATTAAATGGTGTAATGCTTAACAAGGGTGATGCTGTTTCAAAAGAAACCAAAAACTTCATTGCTAATCTTTCACCAAGTGACGCAGAATTTTATAAAGGACTCGTTCAAACCATTAAAGAATGTAAGGCTAAAATCGCAAGCGAAAAAGCCGACATTGAAAAACTTGGCACTGAGTTAGAGACTTTGTCATTTGAAAAGTTCTCTTATGAAAATAGCCAAAAAATGAAAAAAATTACAGAAAAAATGCAATCACATACAATTAAATTGAAACTTGCTTCAACCTCACTTGAAACAGCTGAAGAGAAGAAGAGAAACTTTGAAAAGAGTTTCGCAGCTGCTCAAATCAAGCAAGCGCTTAGCGAAAATAAAACTCTTCACTACAACAAATCTATTAGCGTATTTGAAAAATATGTATTCCCAGCAACTGATGCGTTTGGTGAAACTTATAACATTGAAGAGGGAACAATTGAGGCTAAACAAATTCAAAAGATTATCAACGCATTTATTATGAAATTCAAGAACCAAATTCAAAGTATGAAATTGTCATTTGAAACTTTGTCTGAAAAAGAAGTTTCAAACTATGCAGACAAATTGTTTGATACACTTTCAGACGATTTTGGAATGAATATTCGTGATATAAAGAAGACTCAAAAGTACTTAGCAGGTCGTTATAAGACCGCTGAAGGAGCTAATCAAGATAAGATTGCAGTTGAAATTGACAACTACTTACAAAAACTTAAAAACATCGAAAGTGAACTTATCAAAAAGCTCAAGATGATGAACGTAGATATTGGAAATGTAACCACAAAAAAGAAGTAAAAATGTTGATTAAATTTGCATTTATAACCACTTTAATTTGCTAGATTTTACTTAATAATATATAATATATATATAGGAGATTTTTGAACTATGTCAAGAATGATACCAAAGTCCACCAAGATTAAAATTCAGTTCTTTAAGGGCTTGAATTTTTCGGACATTTTCGTAGGTTTATTTGCGTTAGTATTTTTAGCACTTGCTTGGACAAGTGGCTTTTCTACTATCACAAAATTAGTAATTTCTGGTGTAACAATTACAATTATTGCAATCTTGTTCATCAGTATTTCACCAGGTGTTAAAATGTATCAACAAATTGGAGACCTCTTCAAGTTTATGTTTGGTATAAACACCTACAAAAAAATGAAAGGTAATTCAAATAGCAACGTAAAAACACTTTTCCCATACGTTGGTATTTTGGAACAAGAGTATGACGAAAAACGTCACATCGGTATTATCGATTACAAAGAATACTTCGGTGCAGCGATTGAAGTTAACTCAATTCAGTTCCATATGCTTTCAGAGCAAAGACAAAACTCTTACATCGAAGCTCTCGAGAGTGCGATGAAAACAATCTCTCCTGAAGACCTCGGTGCTCTCTACAAATTCCAAAGACCAATGGTTTTGGATAACTACATTGAAAACGAATGTAAAAAGAGAGAAGATATCTTGAACTCTGTTAGAAACGGTTCAACAAACATCAACGAAGCAAGACCTCGTTTGGAAATCGCTGAAGCGAGAATTCAAAACCTTGAGCAAATGAACGTTGATAGTGAGTTCCCAGTTTTGAAAGACCATATGTATATTGCTTTCTACTGCGCTAACATCAAGAGTTTGATTCAAGTTGCAAACTTCGTATCAAGCACACTTGAAAGTGCATCAGGTGGAACAATCGAACCAAAGATTCTTGACAGAAACCAAACAGCAATCTTTTTAAAGAGTTTCTATAACGCTTATTTCGATGAAAGAGAAGTTAAGAACCTCGACCCTAAAGACTTAATGGATTGGGTTGCTCCTGAAAAAGTTTCTTTCGGTATGAATAAAGTAAACGTTGACGGAACAAACTTCACATTCTTCCAACTCTCAGACTATCCACTTGCAGTTCCAAACGCTTGGGGAAGAACATTCTTCTCAGTGCCAGGCGCAAGAATCTGTGTTAAGTTTAAACCAGTTGACCAAGCTGAATCAGAAAAACGTCTTGATAAGGCTATCATCAACGTAAGAATGGAAGCATCAGAAGGCAGTAGAAAAGCCTCAACCATTCTTGAAAATGAAACCCACATCAAAACACTTACAGAACTTTTGACATACATCAAACAAGGTTCCGAAATCTTGTTCGACACAAACATCTATATGATGGTTGAAACAGAACAAAAGAAAGCCTTTAGAACTCAAATCTTGAGAGCGGGCTTCCGTGTATATGACCTCTTTGGTAAACAAAAAGAAGGTTTCACAAACTGTAACGTTTCAAGACGTATGACTCTCAAACGTTTTGAAAGAGGTATCAACTCATTGTCACTCGCGGCAATCTTCCCATTCGTTTCAGACGCGATTCAAGACCCTAAGGGATTCTATCTTGGAATGAATAGTGAACCAGTGTTCATCGACTTCTTCCAAAGAGACAAAGAACGTATCAACTCAAATATGGTTATTATGGGTAAATCTGGTTGCGGAAAATCATTCTGTACCAAATCAATCCTTGCAAACCTTGCAGCTGATGACTCAAAAATCTTCATTCTTGACCCTGAAAGAGAATACGATATTATCGCTAAAAATATGTATGGTAAAGTAGTAGACGTAGGTTCTGCGAAAGAAGGTCGTATCAATCCGCTTCAAGTTAACGCTTCACAAGACGATGAAGACACAGGCGAGGGCGGTGGTGGAAACGTTGCGCTTGCGATGCATATGCAGTTCTTGGAAACATTCTTCGGCTTGATTCTTGATGGTATCACAATGGACGGTATGGAACTTTTGAACGAAGCGTTAAAAGAACTTTACACAAAATTTGGTATCACAAACTCAACACAAATTGAAAACGTTAAGCCAGAACAATTCCCAATTATGCAAGACCTTTACAACTACATCTGTGAACTTTATGAAAACTCAACTGATGAGTATAACAGAAACAACTATAAGGTTTTGAAAATCTATCTTAGTAAATTCGCTGAAGGCGGTAGAAACGCTCAGCTTTGGAATGGTCCTTCAACTATTTCATCAGCCGAAAACTTCATCGTGTTCAACTTCCAATCACTTCTTGCTAACAACGCCGGTGCCGTTGCTAACGCGCAAATGACACTTGTAATGCGTTGGCTTAACAACGAAGTTATTAACAACAAAGACTATAACGCTAGGTTCCATTGTAAACGTAAGGTTATCGTAGTTATCGACGAAGCCCACGTATTCATCGACCCTAGAAAAACCGTTGCTCTTGACTTTATGCAACAGATGGCTAAACGTATCCGTAAATACGAAGGCTCACAAATCGTTATTACACAAAACATTAAAGACTTTACTGGTTCGCCAGAAATCGCTAGAAAATCAATGGCTATCATCAACGCGTGTCAGTATTCACTTATTTTCGCGCTTGCTCCTCAAGATATGTCCGACCTTGTTGTTCTTTATGAAAAAGCAGGTAAGATTAATGAAAAGGAACAAGATACAATCGTAACTAACCCTAGAGGTCGTGCATTCTTTATGACAGGTGCTTCTTCAAGAACCTGCGTAGACGTTCTTGTGAACGACAGAGTTAGAAACCTCTTCGAAAAACTTAGAGACGACGCAAAATAAATCTAAGGAGAAAAAACTAGTGTATGTTTAATTTTCTATCTAACTTAATAGCAACATCTATTGGTGCTGGGCATAGCACTAGTTTTTTATCTGTTGGTTTTGGCTCAATGATATTCAATGTTGTAAGAGATTTGGCTGTAACAATCTACAATTTCTTCCTTGGAATCATCTGGGTAGTTTTAAAATGGTTCTTAGGTGCACTTGACGCAATGCAACACATTGTTACAAGTTTCCTTGGAATCGACACAACTGGACCAATTTATAGTCCAGACGGTGTATTAATCGCAGAAGGTAACAGTATCTCGGTAGGTGAGATTGTTACTGAATTCAAAACAATTTTCTCTGGTGGAAATAGCTATTTTGATATGTTAATGTCAATCTTTAGAGCACTCACTGTTGTTGCAATCATCTTAATGATTATCTTTGCAATCGTTGCAATGGTAATGCAAGAATGGAGACTTGCAGAACAACAAAAGTATTCACCAGACAAAAACGACAAAATGAAAATTATCAAGAATGTTGGTGTAAATATCTTAACAATCTTGTTGATGCCACTCACATTCTACTTTGTTATTATTGGAACAAACTCAATTTTAACATCATTCTATAGAGCGATTGGAAATGACGCGGGTGTTTCACTTGGCGGACAAGTTCTTGCATCATCAACCTATGACGCAAATAGATATAGAACTTATGCAAACGCAAACAAGCGTGTTCCAATCACAATTCAGGTCTATGACCCAACTGACGCAGATGCAAACAAGAAAATCAAAACATCTGAGGTTCAAAACCAACTAAAAGCCATTGCTGGTGCGTTTGCAAACAACTCATTCTTGAGTTTTGAAAAATCAACAGTATTTGGCGGCGGAGCTCAATATTCTGGTTCTGTTTACAGATATAACAATGAAACTTTTGCTTATGGTGAAGAACCACTTACTCCAGACCCAACAGTAGATTACTATATGGGTAATGTTTTTGAAAACTTCATCTGCACAAGAGAACAATATTATGTTATGGCAGACTTTGTTGACTACTGTCAAATGCATAATATGCAATATTACATCAAAGCTATTTCTGAGTCAGACATTGACTGGAAATATGTTGATAGTGCAGTTGTTACTGCTGACGAAATGCAACCAAACGGAACAGCAATGGGTGAGGTTAAACTCACAGTTAACTATCGCGACGCTGCTTTAGTTACAGGTGAACCTGCAGCAAGTGCAGCGAGCGGAGCAAACACAAACTATTCCATTACATTTACAACTGAAAAACAAGTTGTATCAGCTGTTTCTGATGCGCTTACAACAGTTTCAACTCTTCTTGGTCTTGGTGAAAATCCAGCAATGTATAACACAATGGAAAGAGACGACAGTGGTGACTACACAAACCTCGTTTCTTGGGCAAATGAAAAAGCAATATTAAAGCTTTCTCCAAGTTTTAACATTAATGACCCAATCAACTGGACATACACAGACCAAATGATTATTTATGAATATTTCAAATATTCATCAAACAACACATTAGAAAATTACACACTTGATGCTTTGCAAACAACTGGTGCTGAAATTGATGTTCAAATTTTGAACTACAAAACCTTAGGTTCATATTTCTTTGCTCCAGAACCAATTTATTGCATCAAGTTGAATGGTTCATATTACAGAGTTCAAGAATCATCTGGACCTGACAAAAAGGTAGATGCTTATGGAAACCCATATTATGAATTTATTGAACCAACAACAAAATATTTTAGAGATGGCGCAATCCAAATTGAAAAAGTTAATGCAAAAACAACCATTAAACTCTCAAGCGGATTCAACATCAATAACAACGCAAACTGGACAGTTTCTGACTGTATCTTAGTTTATGAATACTTCAGCAATCTTTCACTTTCAAACGAACTTAGAAGATATAAATTCACAGACCTTTATAACTCAGGTTCAGGTATTGAATTTAATGTATTTAAAATTAAAGATGGTTTGGTTGGTTCTAACACAAACAGATATTTCATCTATATCAACAACACATATTATGAAGTTGATTCAACAAACTACAAGCTCCCATCAACAACAAACAACTTCACAACAAATTCAGGTGGCAACTTTATGGTTGACTCTGAAGATAAGAGCACAGTTGTTTATAACTTCCAGTTAAACTTCACAAATGCTGAAAAATATGGTTTGCCAGTTGATAATGGTGGAAACCTTGATAAAGACAAAGTTTATCTTTCATCAGTTTCTTATGATAGCAGTTATGATATTGAAAGCGATATTTTCTATACAAAATATGCAAATATCAATTTGAAACTTTCTCCAACATTTGATTTCACAAATAGTGAAACTTGGACATATAGAGATTATTTAATTTTCTATATTTATTCAATCTCTAACCACAACTCAAATGTTGAAATGCTTAAACTCAATGGTATTCAAGGTAATATTATTAAATCAACCGCTGGAAAATATTATTTAAAAACCAATGAACTTTTAACAACTGGTGGAGATTCTTATTTCCTTGACCTTGAATCATTTGAAAAAGTGTCAGACCTAAGAATTCAATCAACTCTTGAAGATTCAATCTATGAAGACTTGCGTCTTGATATGTCAGGTGTTGGTGTTGAAATCTCTTATGACGCTGGTGACAGATTCTATAGAGCAAAAACAGAAGTTAAGTTATTTGAGTTCTCAGATGACTTTGACGAATTTAACCCAGAAACTTGGACAATCGGTGACTATTATCTTTGCTATTTCTCAAATCAAGGTGTCATCAATTCAAGTTTAAACGTTATCAAAAACAGTGGATACAGTTCACTTGTTTATGAAATTGTTGATGGTAGCGCATCATACAAGCTTTATAGATTTGGCGGAAATGCAAACAACTATCATTACATTAACTCAGCAACTCTTCCAACCTATGTTATCAATGAAGACAAAGGTATTCTTGGTCAACACACAATCGAAAGTTTCTTTGAAACAAACCTTATGAACTATGTGTTCTCAAGTTATCTCACAAGCGCTTCAGAAGACAAGATTTTGAGTTATAGTGACACAGACTTCTTGAATAAGGTATATGAAAAATATACTGGCTATGTTTATAAACTTGATGCTGACCTTTCATCACCAAGTTCGCTTATTAAAAAGCTTATTGAAGAACGTTTCCCATCAAAGACAACAGAAATTGCAAGTTATACATACAAGAATGCAACATTTGCATTAGCAGACCCATCAACTTGGACTGATATGGACATTGCAATCTACGCAATCACAGGAACAAATTCTGGTTCATACACTTCAAGACTCATCAAAACTGATGACGACAAGATGTATTTCTTAGTTGAAAATTATTTACTTGACATTTCAACAGGTTCAAGATTTGAATGCACAGTTAACAGCTTGGCTACACTCAGTTCACCTGGTTGCAAATTTACATCTGATGCAAATGCAGAACTCACAAATCTTTGGAATTCAAGACTTGCGGGAATGGTTGTTTCATCAATTGATTCTGAATCACTTCTTTCAAATGCAGAATTCACTTATGAGACAAAAATTGACTTATCTGGTAGTGCAACATTTACAATAGATACTCAATATACAGAACTTGACATTATTATCTATAAACTTGGCTTGGGAGTATATGCTTCTAATGCATCTGCAGCACAATATAAGTCTTATGTATATTTAGATTCAAGCGATAATGCTTATATCAAACTTGGCAACAAGTATATCAAAGCATATTCTTATGATTTTGGCAGCGTTGTTTATTCACAAGGCAACACAATCTCATTAAAACCATCAACAAATATTGTTGCTGACACAGGAACAAAATATAAAACAACAAAATATGTTGCTAGCAACTTTATTACATCTTACAAATACTTAGACGCCTTTGTATTTGAAAGACTTGGTGAAATTAAAGAACAAGAATACAAAATCTTCCAAATTGGTGGCTCTAACTACATCTATGTAGCAGGTCAGTTCATTAAAGTTGCAGGATTAACATCAGGTATTCCTTCTGCTTCTTCATTAATTAATGCTGATAGCGCAATTAATGAAAAATATATTGAATATATTTACAATAATTATTATTCAAAATACAAAATCAGCGTTCCATCTTACGCGCCAGCGACAAAGGTTGACGTTTCAGATGCTACTAATGGTTATGTAATTGATATATCTAACATTGACACTTGGACTCCGCTTGGAATTTTGCTTTATTCAAACGGACTTATTGAAAATGGCAAAAAATTCAGTGAAAGTTATCTTGCTCCAGAAGGCGATGATGTTGTTGCTGACTTAAACACCGGTGTGAAAGCCGAAACTGTTAAGTCAGGTGATGGAACAAAACTTTATTTATTTGTTCACAGAACATTTGAATCTGGTGAAGTTGCACATTACTACTTTAATATTACAGACCTCGTTGAAGGCACAACACTTGTTGCAACAAAACTTGCAAGAATTGAACTTCAATTAAGACTTGCAACTTGCGTTTATGACTCAACTGACGAAGTTGTTGAAAAGAGAGATGTTTATTCAACAATTGATACACACGCAAGCACAATCATTAGCAGCAAAGTTGAATATTCAGCAACTCACAAATATGAAGTTAACTTAAGTTTCTCAAAGGGAACTCCAAACACCTTGAACTGGTTAAAACTTCTTTATTATTACTATAATGGAAGTGCAGCAACGGGTGTGGTTCAAATTGAAAGATACTTTGCGAACAACAAACGTTATTTGGTGTTAACAAAGGGAACAACAACACACTACTATGAATATGACACAGCACTTACTACAAACTTTACAATGTCATCTGAAAAGACTGCAAATTACGGCATCGATTCACAAATCACAAGTTTAGTTATTGAAAACGCTAGTGGTATTGATAATTGCCGCTATCGTGAAGTTACCGCAAATGGCGGAATAAAGATGTTTTACTTCCAAAATGACTTGGGTGAATATTGTGCAGTATATGGTCTTTCAGCAGACACAAAACAAAGTTTGGAAGAATATAGAGTTTATTCAAAGACAGTAACAGGAACACCTCCAACTACAGTCAAAGAACTCTTAACAAACACTCAAGCAGACGCTGCAGGATTCACTTCATCTCCAAGTGATGCAGTGTTCACATACATCACAAAAGGTTTTGAAGATTTAGATGAATGGAATCTTTTAGATTTCGTTGTTAACTATTTAAAAACATCTTCAAACCCACAATATGTTAACACAAGAATCTATAATTTTGGTGGAACAAACTTCTTCAAATTCAATAGCAGATATGTTAACATCATCAATAGTGAAGTTGTTAGTTACACCGTTGACACAACTGGTTTCGGTCCAACATACTATGGTGAACTTACTTCAGGTAGAACACTTATTGACTTTATGTCTTCAATAGTGTTCAAGCCAGCAACAAATGCGATGGTTTCAACCAGCTTTGGTGAAATCAACTATGATGAAGAAAGAATTAACCCAACATTTGACCTTAACAACTATATTGTTGAAAATGGAACAACTGGAACAGATGTTGTTGCTTCAAAATATCTTTTAGAAGAAGATGGAAGCGTAAGCACAGAACCAATTCAAGTTGTAACAGGAAAGGTGATTGGTTACACAACATCAATTGGAGCAGGTGCAACTTTAGAAAAAACTTACACCTACAGGTCTCTTTGTGAAACAGTTACAGATAGATATTATTTAAGTGCAACATATCTTGACCTTGTAATATTCAAGGCAACTGGCACAATGCCAGCAAAAAATTCAATTCATCAAATTGAATGTTATAAGCTTAGTTCAGATACCTATCTCAAAGTTTATGGATTCTATATTAAAGTAACTAGTGCTTTAACAACACTCATCACACCATTTGACGATGTTGTTGAAGAGGCAGATGATAGATTAAATGACGACACCGTTGTCACAAGCACAGTTATTAATTTCTCAGCAGGTTTCGACCCAGCAGATTATTCAACTTGGACAATCACAGACTACATTTTGTATTATGTATTCACAAATGGTAACTACAAAAATGCAAATGGAACAAGTGATTTTGAAATCGCATTCCCATATTCATACACAGCTTCTTATGATGAAGTTGGTTCAAGCTATTCAAATATGACATATTTGGACCTTGCAATTTATCATTCAACAGGAGCACTTCCAAATAAAGAGATTACATATAAATTTAATGTTTATGAAGATGAAGATGCAACAAGTGATGCGTTAAGATATTACTTGAAAGTTGCTGACGATATGTTTGTTACATTCTCTGAATATATCAAACTAAACACTCAAGCAATGACAATTGAATCTGCAATAATTCCAGGTTATGTTGATAACCTCAATACATCATTTAATGAATATTATTCAGATTTCACCGATGCATTGAAGCCAATTCAATATAAGGAATCAATGTCACTTTCTAATCCTTATATGACACAACTTTCTGCATCAAATATGCAATATTTTGTTAACATTGGTGGTATGTATGCTAATGTTTACACATTAACAAAACCAGATGGTTTTGGAAGCACAAAACTTTACACAGTTGTTGACTTTAGAAACTCAATCACTCCAGAAAGAGATGTAATTTACTACAACTATGATGTTTTGGTTGAACTATACAACAAAAAAGTTGGTTCAAATATTAAAACAACACAAATCAACTCTGTTGATATCAGTATTGTTTCAAGTGCAGAGGGAGCCTCAACAAAAACAGGCTTAGGTGAATATGAACTTAAAATTACTTATGATGAAGTAGTTCCAGATTTTGATTTCGAAAACTATTATTACTATAAACTTGATTTTTCAGACTTAGAAATTTCAAAAATAATGGACGTTCCAAACGAACTCAAAACAAATGTTTTGAAAGGTGTTGGAAACATTACTGGAACATTTAACCTTAAGTTAGATGCTGGTGGTTCTGGTCAAAAGACAATTGCACAACTTCTTGACACAACCTTTAGTGACTGGACATTTAGAGACTTAATTATAATGCTTGAGTTCTCAAACGATGTTCGTCATAACATCTTTAAGGGTATGGACTTCAGTGAAGTTTACACAGATGATTACCTTATTGACGTTTACACCTACGATGGTCTCAACGCAATCTACATTAATGGTAATTTCTATAATATCACTGGTTTCACAACCTTAAATTCTACAACTGGTATTTATGAGGTTAATAAAGACAAAGCAGATACAGCTGCAGTTGATGAATCAAAAATTTATTATGAATACACTGACGATGAAGATGTTGAGCATACTGGCTATTTGTCAGCCGCCGACCTTGTTAGTGCAGGAACAATCAACGACTATTCATTTAGAACACTCGTTGAAACTAAGAAATTCTCACTTAACAGCAATTATTCAGGTTACTACACAATTGTTGATGACCTTGAAACAATTATCTTCTCAACAACTGTTTCAGGAAAAACAATTACTCAAGTTAAACAAATTAGAAGTGAAATTGCAAACGTTTCATATCAAGTTAACCTTTTGAATTTTGAGGAATATACAGTTGAACCATTCATCAAGAAAGTTTCTTGGGTTCAAAAACTTATGACTGATATGCAAGTTTACTATCCAGACCTCAACTGGTCAACACTTCTTGCAACTGATGGTTGGCTTGACACACTTGGTGAATATGTTTCAGCTTACACAACAGGTCTCTATGTTTCTGACAACAACTCTTCAAACGTAACAGCCGCAGGCATTGTTCTTGCAGAGTTCTTTATGTCAAAAGCAACAAGAGTTTATGGCTCTTATGCAGACTACGAATTCTCTTCAATGTTTGACGAGAAAACAATCAACGCTTTATTCCGTTCACTTATGGGAGCAGATAATTTCACAGCTCTTGAAAGGGAAGCACAATTATTTATGGACTTCTTCAACTCAACCTATGCTCCAATCTTAGATGATTTGTCAGCAGAGTTTGGTGAAGCAGTTAACGGCGACAGCCTTAGAATGTGTGTTTATAAATCATATTTAGCAACAATTCTTTTGTCATCTGACATTGGTGAATATCTCTACACAGTTGCAACCAGAGTTTACTCAGAATACACCATTGGTGAATATCTCGCAGGCGCTGGTAACGACTATGCTGGATATTACAGTTATGTTAACAAACTCTCTGATGAAAATGGTAAGAGGGTTGATGCATACAACTATGGTTCATTTGCAGAACTCGTTCAATATGAAAATGAA
>SVHI01000020.1 GCA_015055905.1 Clostridiales bacterium
CAGATAAAATTTGAACACTCTTTGCTTGAATTTCAAATGGTTGTCTAGCCTCTGGAGTAAGCACAAGTGTTCCCTCACAAGCAACAGATGAACCAGTGTTAAGTTTTGAAACTTCATCAAAGTTGTCTAATTTGTCAGCATCAAAAACAATTTGAATACCCTTAAAAGAAGAACCGTCATTAAGGTCAATAAAACCAAAAGACTTTCCTCCACGAGCAGATTTAACCCAACCAGAAACTGAAACTTGTTTACCAGCAAATTCGTCTGGAGTCATATAAATCTGTTTAATATCAATTTTTTTCATAAGTCCCCCTAGTAATACAATGAATTATAGCAAAAGTTTTGAAATTTTCAATCTTTTTTATAAAAATTTCTCATTTTGGTGTCTATCTAACACCATTGCCTCTCTTTTTGAAATAATAAATCACACAAATCACAATAAATAGAATAACAAATCCAATAACATAAACTGTTCCTGAATAGTCTTCAATTTCAACAGAAACGTGAGTGTCACCAGAAACGCCTGCAAGATTTTGTGAATAAATCAATCTGCTAAACATTGGCAAGTCAATTTGTTCTTCTGAAAGACCAAGTGGAAGTTTGCCCTCTTCAACATCTTCGTGAATAACTGTTCCGTCTGGCAAGTGATATGACACTCTATAAACTCCAGTAAGTTCATAGATTGCATCTTGAACAGTTAAACTATAGTTAGAGTTTGAAATTGTACAAGTAATAAGATATTTTCCGCTCTTGGTTGCATAATCTGCATTATTGATAATGGTAACACCAAGATTATCATTTCCATAAACTGTTCCAAACACTTGATAAGATGGTTGTGCCCTGTGTTCAACAGCGGTTTGGAATCTATCTTTTGCACCACTCATAACTACTGTGATTGGCGCTTTTTTGATTTCATATTCAAAATCAGCAGTCAAATTAACAAAATAGTTTGCATTTGAAATCGTGTTTGGAATAATGTTAACGCTGTGTAAGCCCGCATTAACAAAATCTGCGTCTGTCAAAGTGAATGTGATATCCAAAATCACAGAATCATCTTCAATGTCTTTAACAACACAAGTTGGAATGTGTGCACTTCCATTGTAAGTTACATCATAATTATTCCAAGCAATCACAACTTCTCTTCTATCAATAACAAGTGTGCAAGTTGCATTAGCTGCAACGAAATAGTAGTTTGAATTATTGAGACTATCAACATAAAACTCATAACTTCCTGCGTTTACTCTAGCAATATCATCGGACATATTGTAAAGGTCAGCAACATTCACGCCATCTAAGTCTTCTTCGTAGAACGAGCCAGACTTAACAGAAACTGTTGGATAATGTCCTTCTCCGTCATAAGTAGCTCTTAGGTCACTAAACTCAAACTCAACAAGTTTTTTGCCTACGCTCATATCAAGATAAGCAGTTTTTTCAACAGATAAAATTCTGTTTACTGTAACAATAACTTTTACACCAAAGGTGTAGTCCCCACTCACAAGTTCTGGGAAATTAACGGCAATATTAGCAGTTTGTGAACCATTTGAAAGATAGAATTCATTTCCAGCAACGCCATTGATATAGAAATAATACATTGTTGTATATTCTGCCGAATTTAATCCCTCTAATGCCACAAAGGTTAACAAATATTTAAGCGAGTCACCATAAATAACATCAGCATCAAGAGCCTTGTCTTGGTCTTGATAATCAGTCACACCAACAAGGTCAAAATCAATGTCAAAATATTCAACCTCTGTTGACTCCCATTTAGCATAAAGAGTAACAGCACCATTTGAAACACTGCTCAAGAGTGAACTATTGATTGCGTTAACTTGTCCGCCAGTGAATTCTGGATTTAAATACCAACCCAAAAAGTTTGCGTTTGGTTTTGTTGGGTTCTCAAGAGTAACACCAACCATACTAGAATCCAAACTATAGTTAGGCATTCTAACAATGTTTTCATTGCTATTATTTCCGCCATCAAGTTCATAATTAATTACATAAGAGTTTTTTGATGTTACATTGCTTGGACTAACAAACACATCAAAATAATATGTTCTAACCACATCATCATAGAGAATTGATTCAACATCAACAGAGAATGAAACCATACTATTTTTGAGTGCACTTAAACTCTTAATCATAATCTCATAAGAGTTGCTAACATAATATGTGTCCCCTGTTCCGCAAGAGAAATAGTTTGAAACTATCGTGCTTGACGAAAGCGAACTGAGTGATGAGTTTGAAGAGTATATTTTTGCATTTGAGATTGAGAATATGAAATCATTTCCAATCTTTGACCATTCATTAAGTGGAGTTAAGTTGAATGTTAATGTCACATAAGACTTATCACCAGACAAATAAAGTGTCGCATTATTATTCGAGCTAAGGAATGTGTTGTTGAGCGCAAATGAATCAATATATCCAAATTCGTCAGCAACAACAAAATACCCACTTTCAGTTCCTGAAACAATATATATTGTCTTTGTCGCCAAAAGGTTTCCATTTTGGTAGAACTTAATTGAATAATATCCGCCATAAAACTCGGTTTTGTCATCGAGTGTAACAATTATAGTTTTTGTTGAGTTGTCATAATCAGTTTCAAATTTTCCAGTCAAGTCAGTTTTGCCATTAGAAACCTTAACTGAAATTGTGTCAAGACTGTTTACTGCAAGTTTATATTCAATAGCAACCCTTCTATCATCACAAGTAAATACGTTAGTAAGGTCTGATGAAGTATAAAGATTTTTATTAAAGTTTGTTGCGGTTGTTCCTGTAACAGTTACAAGTTCTTCAGCTTCATTGAGAACAAATCCATAAAGCGCATCAAATAAATCAACGTTCACCACAACTGGTTGACCATTATCATCAAACGCAACATTAGCGTTGTAGTAATACGAAACATAGAAATATTCATAGTCAGTAGAACCAAGTCCCCAACTATTCATTGCCAAAAACGCACCTTTTCTGCCATCGATTTCAATGTTATCATTCCAACCAATAAGTGTCACCGCGTGAGCGCTACCCTCAGGAATAACAACCGTTCCGTAGCCTTGTTGTGTTAAGTCTGAAGTAAAGTAACAAACACCATTGTTGTCTTCATAGAACACACCGTGCTCAATTCCCGCAAAAAGACCACCATAGTTTTTGATGAAATTTTTGGTAACCTTAATTTTTCCTGCAGTTGACAAACTTGCCATATGCTCGGTCATATTATAAGCATTTGCATAGGTGTTAACACCGTCATCATTTTCGTAATACAAGCTTGTGTCTGCGTAGTCTTCAATATAAGAATAATATTCATAGTTGCCATAGTTTATTTGACCAGCCTGCTCCAAACCATAAATATCGTTTGAAACGTCACTTTCTGGAATAATTCCATACTTTTGATAAAGGTTAACATAATCATAGAAGTTTCCGCCAATGCTTAAAGTGTCACTCGCACCAGCCCCTTCTTCAATTCTGTCAAGATAATGAAGGTAACCCATAGCCACTTCTGAAACGTTGTAATATTCTTGTCTTTGAACCATAAAAGCTGTTTCTAAAGCCTTAGAAGAAGAATATAACCAACAAAAATCTGAGTATGTTTGATTTTCGCAAATAAGTGGGTAAATTTTTGACATATCATAACTAGACTCTAAAGTTTCTGTTGAATTCAAAAGTCCATTCAAAAAGGTTGAATCATTTGTTTCAATAACATACGCATTAGCGTCATTTGAAGTTTCTGGTTTTTTCGCAAAAAGTCCTGCCATCATTGCGACAGCAAAAACCATAATTAAAAACGATTTAAAAAATTTCTTCATTTAGTTTACACCCTTCATTATTATCTAATAATAAGTTTAAATAAATAGAAAAATAATGTCAAATAATTCACTCCTATTAAACTAGTTTGCTGCAAAACCTGTTAAAAAATTTTATTTTCAAAAATTTAATTTACAAATCGACAAAATTTATCTATTATATAATTAGAAAATAATAATTAAGGGGAAAGTATGTCGTTTATCACTCTCAAATGTAAAAACTGTGGTAGCCAAATGAGTCTCAACACAGAGTCTCACTCTGCAACTTGCACACACTGTGGAAGCACTTTTCTTCTTGCGGATTTACTCGATGAACAAGACATTAAAATCACCGAGGCTTCAACTCCAAAGGATATTGAAAAGAAACTATCTGCTGGCGAAGAACTCAAAAAGGGTGAAACTTGCATCTTTCAGGCAAACTATGAAGAAGCTGAACAGCACTTCAAAAAAGCCATTGAGTATGACGACACAAACTTCCGCGCATATCTTGGCGTGGTTAAAGCAAAAACTCAAAACCTTAATGTTATCCCTAGCAACGACGACTATCTTGAATATGCGAAATGCGCAATGCACTTTGCTAGTTTCGAAGACCAAGTTTATGTTAAAAGTGAACTTGCAAAAATTGAACTATTAAAACGTGAAGATATCCGTCAAAAAAAGGCTAAGCGAGTAAAGGCTCGCCACGAAGAACTAAAAAAGAACAAAAAGCGTGAAATCAATAAATTCTTTACCAAAATAACAATTATCATTTCGGTTATATTTGTGGTTGGAATTTTGCTTGGAAACTTCTTGTTTGGAAAAGATAAGGGTTGGGATAAAATGTTTAACTCAACAATCGATGTTACAACCGCAACCCAATTCATTGAAGCGTTAAATAGCGACGAAAACAAATCCGCAACAATCAACATCAAAAAAGACCTTGATTTTGACAATGCATCAATCAACCCAATCGGTTCTGCTTCTAAGCCATTCTCTGGCAAAGTTAACGGAAATGGCCACACAATCAAAAATGTTATCATTTCCACACAAGAATCTGGAACCTACAACTATTATGGCTTGTTTGGCTGCCTCAGCAACGCAACAATCAGCAATTTGGTGCTTGATAACATCGTTATCAATTCACACACAGACAGTTCTCAACCAAGTTCAAACTGTTACGGAATTTTAGCTGGTATGGCAACAAACACTGTTATCAAAAACGTTAAAACCGTTGCCTCTGGAACAACATTCCCTATTCCAACTTGCGAAATCAGCATTATAAAAGAAAACATCACATCATCAACAGTTGGCGGACTTGTTGGAAAAATAACATCAAGCACAAGGATTTCTAACGTTGCCGTAAACACATACCTCACAACAGACTATGCAAACAGCACAAACGTAGCAACTGTTTATCACGGCGGAATCGCTGGTTATGTTGACAAATCATTCATCACATCAAGTCTCTATGACGGTGAAATTGAACCGATTATCTCAAATTCAAATACATCTAACACATTCAATTTATATGTTGGTGGAATTGCTGGATACGTAAACGATGAGGCAACTGACACCTCTGAATTTATTTCAAAAAACATTTCAACAGCAACAATCGAAACTTTGGCAAACAATCAAGCGAAAGCAAACCAAAATATTGGCGGAATTGTCGGACACGGTGCAAACTTGAATGCGAAAGCAACAAACTATTGTTACCTTGGCGAAACAAATATCAGTAAAAACACAAACCCATTAGAACAAGACAACTTAGAAGATTCTTCTGCTAGCAACTTATTTGCAATATTCACTGATGACACTGACACAATCACTTCAAAACTCGCTGAAATCTTCCCTGCAAAAGAATGGGAAGTTGTGGGAACAACTGTTAATCTCAAAAAATAAACATAAAAAAACATCTTCAATTCGAAGATGTTTTTATTTTGCATTAATTATTCTTGAAGAACACAACGCCCAACGCTCCAGGTCCAACGTGGGTTCCAATCGTGCTTGCAATCACGTGGTTGTCAACAACAGCACCTTCTTCCCAAAGGTCTTTGTTGTTTTCAATAAATGTGTGGGCAATACCCTTATCGTTGCCACCCCAAATAACAGTGTAAGGCATTGAATAATCGATTCCTCCACAACCATTAATCATTTCTTTTAACGCGTCAATCGCCTTCTTTTGTCCGCGAGCCTTTCCAGCCATTTTAACTTCGCCATCAATAACGCGAATAAGTGGCTTAATATTTAACATTCCGCCAATAAAAGCAACCGCGCTAGAAACTCTTCCACCCTTTTTGAGATATTCGAGTGTGTCAATAACAGCCACAACCTCAATATCTTTTTTCTTTTCTTCAAGTTTCTCGTAGATTTCTTTTGCAGAAAGTCCTTGCTTTGCAAGTTCAAGAGCATAAAGAACCAAAACTCTCTCACCACTTGTTGCGTTCAAACTATCAACAACGTGAACTTTGCCGTTGAATTTTTCAGCCACAGCCTTTGCCCCTTCATAGGTTCCTGAAAGTTTTGACGAAAGCACAATAGCAACAACTTCATCACCATTTTTTGTTTCTTCACTAAACAATTCCTCAAATCTATAAGGTGTAACTTGAGCAGTTTTTGGAACATCTTTAGATGCCTTCAATTTTTCATAAAACTCAGCTGGCAACAAGTCAACCCCATCAAAAAACTCTTCTTCTCCAAAAGTGATAACCATAGGAATCATTGTGATGCCAAGTTCCTTTGCCTCACTTTCACTAATGTCAGATGATGAATCTACAACAATTTTAACAGCCATTTTTATCCCCCGTAAAACCTTTATTTTCTCATTCCGTCAAGCAAAACGCCAAATGAGTATTTAAAATCTTCAACAGCTTGCTCTTTTGGCAAATTTCTTCCAAGAGCATCTGCGTTATATCCCCTAATAAAACACCAAATTGCGTAACTCATTTTTTCGGTCTCAATGTCTTTTAATAGGTTGTTTTCTTTTCCAAAATTAATGAGTTTTTCAATCTCACTTTTCCACCAAGAAAAGTTTGATGCAGACTGTGAATCACTCTCAAAAATGAATTGATTCAAATTTTCTTTGTTCTCATAAGATTTGATGAGCGTGTCAGCCACAATGTTTTTAACCTGTTCAAAAAAATCTTTATTTGGGTCAAACTTTGACAAAATGCTTTCACGAATTTTGAGCGAAGTTCTTTGATAAATGATGTCTAAAACTTCTTCAATGTTATGAAATCTGTTATAAAACACACGGTTTGTGATATCAAGAACCTGCATAAGTTTTCTAACATTAACATTCTCAACCCCAAGATTATGAGCAATCTCTTCGGCGGTATCAACAATTTTTTGAGACATCTCGTCGACAATAAGTTCTCTATCTAAATTTTCCATTTTATATCCTTAGCACACTGTGTGCTGAAAGCATTATATCAAATAAAAATAAACCTTGCAACTAAAAAACATTCTTTTTTTTAAATTAAAAATTTTAACAAAAAAATCCAGGGAACTGATTAGTTCACCTGGATATATTTTAATCATTATTTTTGCAAATAATAAAGATTTTGTATGCTTTTGGTCTAAAAATTCTTTTGAGTCGTTTTAAAAACGCAAAGCCCTTTCCTTTGAAAGGATATGAAGATTCTTTAATGATTTTTCCACCGCTTTGGTTAATTAATTTCCTCCAATGAGATAGTTCCAAAAACCTGTCATCACCGTGAAGAGTTTCGTCATCATTAAACCATTTTGTTGGAATGACTACAATCGTTTTCTTTGCTAGTTTGATTTGTTTTGATAGCGAGTTTACAATTTCTTCGTCACTAAAGTGTTCCAAAACACCAACACTATAACACAAATCAAAACTATCTTCTTTGTAGTCTAAATCAAATATTGACTGATTTTTAAAATTTACTAGATTTTTAGAATAAAATTTTTCTTCAAGTTCTTTTGCTAGGCTTAATATATTTTGGTCAACATCAATAGCCGTAACATCAAACCCTCTGCTTGCAAGATAGGCTGAAATAATGCCAGTCCCACAGCCAGCCTCAATAACCTTTCCGTTTCCGCAGTGCTTCAACAAAAGTTTAATAAGTTTGCGTTTTTGGCTAATTTTTGATTGAATATATTTTTCACACCCGTCATTCTTTTCAATTTGCTCTAAATAAACCTTATACCAGTCACTCATATTCTAAAAAATTTACCTTTCTCTCTACGCTTTAAATTTGTTTTTCTTATACCATTCTGCGAAATCATATTTTGCTGTTCCCCAGAATTTTGCTTCATAGTCTCTATCTTTTTCCCTTAACTCGCTAAGAGTTTCAGTTTCGCCATCTGGAATATAGAACTTATCGTGCCATCTTCCAAGGTTGCCTCTTGCTTCAGTGGCAATAGTTCCTGTTCCGCCACCAGTGAAAACGATTGGTTCACTGCCTGGTTCGCAGTATGCAAAACAATCTTCAAGTCTTGCTTTTCTGTTTGTTTCATTCTTGAATAATTCCATAAACTTTTCAACACCGATTTGTTTATCGAAATATGCATTATATGGTCCAGGAAGTTCGCCAAGAGCCTCAATATAAAGACCAGAGTCTGACTTAATGCAAGGTCTGCCCAATTTTTCGCAGGCATATTTTACACTAAATGCAACAACATCTGCGCAATTTTTTGCTTGAATTTCTAATACTTCGAAGTCTGGATTTTTAATATCGATATCAAATCCATACATATCCTTAAAAATATGTTGTGCTTCTGCAAACTTTCCTTTATTGCTTGTTAAATAAACTGGTTTTTCCATTTTCTCCTCCCCAAAAAATAATTTATTAACTAAATTAATTTTCTATCTAAATTATATCATAGTTTTTTTTCATCTCAAACTATTTGCAATATATTTTAAAAAATACAGAACCGATTAACAAAATATCAGTTCTGTATTGTGTTTTATTTTTTAAGCAAAAGTGTGTAAACGTTTCTCTTGCCACTGCCAACATCTGTCACGTGTTCTTCAACTTCTTTCACAACTTCAAATCCTGTCTCTTTTGCAAACTTAACAACTTCTTCTTTGCTAAGCAAAACCATTGGGTCTCTTTCCTTAACAAGATAGGTATGCTCACCAGTTTGAATCAAGTCATCAGTAATGACATCGTTTGTGAATGTTGAAAGAATTGCGTGTCCGTCTTTTTGGAGCAATCTGTGCATTTCTTTTAATGATTCTTTATATTCTTTAAGTGTAACTGAGTTATGAATAACGCCGATTGAAAGTGCCAGATAATATGAATTGTCAAACACAGGAACTTTATTCATTCTTGCCTCAACAAAGTTGATGTTAAGTTCTGGGTCAAACATTTCAGGGTTTTTGTCAACAGACAAAACCACTGCTTTCTTTTCTTGAAGATATCTTGAATATCTTCCGCCACCGCAACCAATGTCAATACACTTTTTGTTTTCAATATCAAACTCATCAATTTGGTCTGTGATGTATCCAGATGGCTTTCTGTCTCTAAATGTTTTAGCAACATCGCCAATCTTCCAGAAAATGTCGCCTTCTGGTCTAGATGAAACTTTATATTTTGTGTTACAAATTGCAGACTCAAGAACTTTCAAACCAATGCTTTCCATATATTCCTTGCATTGTCTCTTTTTATCTTCATCATTAACCAACGCAAAAAATGCTGGACCAACTGATGATAATGCCAAGAACTCGCAAGTTCCGTCTTCATAAAGTTTTCTAATTTTGTCGCTAATGTCCATCAAGCCGTCATAAACAAACGAACAGTTTTCATTGCTACCCATATTAAATCTATATTCAAACACAACATCTGCCAAGTCTTTGATGCTGCCGTTTGCCATACCTGGCAACGCTTTATGCAATAAATTATAAGCGATTTTGTCTGCATATTCTTCGCCAGTCTTTTTAAACTTCCACAAGTTTTCTTCTTCAAGTTCCATTAAAAGTTTAGCGTCTTTTTGAACAAAGTCATTTGGAATACCAATCAAAACATCGCTTTCATAGAACATTTTTGCGATTGTTGTTGATTTTCCAGCAATAATGATAATGCCCTCGTCAGTAAGACCGTTTGTGGCTCCCCCGCCAATACATTGAACAACTTTTAATTTGTTGTGGTCATCATTTGAAACTTCTTCGCCGTGGTTTGATGCTAAATATTTAATCAAATCACCTTCGCGAATTGGACGAGAATAAAGTTCATTGATTGCAGCAGCAACCGCAGCAATGGTTGAACTGCTTGACCCAAAGCCACAGTGCTTTGGAATGTCGTTTTCGTCCACATCAATATCAAGCGATGGTGAAACACCAAGCGCATCACACATAAGAAGATAAGAGTGCTTAACCAAAACCTTACGTTTTGTGTTATTTGAAATATTCAAAACCCCACCACTCTCACTTTTAACAACGATTTTTACTTTAATATATTTTTGCAAAGATACAACAACTTCGCCTGGAGTAAAAATCATACTGTCATTATAGCAAACCGCCGCTGGATTAATTGCCATTGCGTCAAGTCTGCAAGGATAATCAACTTCTATTGATTTTGCATTTAAAACTGCAGGTGTTTTTTCTGCAACAAACTTGTTAAAAATAAAACCCGCGTCAATAACTGGAAATGTTTCTTTTGCCATTTTCTTCTCCTTACTTTAAAAAGATTATTTAACTCCAGGGGCTGAAGGTTCACCCTCGCCTTCTGTTTTTGGTTTTTCTTTTGATTGCTCTAAAATTTGACGAGCATAGTGATAGAGTCCATCACCATTGTCTTCCTTTTTAAAATAATAAGTCATAGGGGCACCAGAAAGAGCACAATCTCTTATTTCGCTAAGACCACTTGCAAGTTCTTCATTAATATAATATTCAAACTCTTCATAAGTCTTAACAGAGTCTTTTCTTTGGTTTGTTGTGCTTTGAAGTCTTCTGTTATAGTTTTCATAAAGAAGTTCCATTGTTCCATCAACATACAAAACACCGAAATCGTTTGACTTCATAATGTCCATAAATTGGAAGATTCCCTCTCCTGTTCTAAAACCAACAATAATAACACCAGAAGTATTTTCTTCTTTCATTTTGTCTTTGAGTTTTTTAGCGAGCATAAACGCGGTAACTTTCTTTCCGTGTTTTGCCTCTAAACCAGTAACCCATTCACCCATAGATTTATCTGGTGCGAGTTTTTTATGATACTCTCTCATAATTGGGCCAGTATCATATAATGTCATATTCAAATCTTTTGCTAATTTGCTCATCGTGTAGGATTTTCCAACAGCGTGAGGTCCAGAAACAAATAAAAATTTCATAAACACTATCCCCCTTATACGGCAAAAGATATCACAGGTCGCTATCAATGTCAATTACTTAATTTCAATGTTTGCTATAGACTCGGTCTATATCACGAGTTCACAAATTGTCTTAAATCTAACAAAAATTGCTTTGCTGCATAATTCAAAAATTCGTTTATATAAAAGCAAGTTATGTTGATTGTTGGCATTTTTATGTTGGTTTTTATTTTCTTAAGTTCACCACTTTCAAGTTCATTTTTAATATAGTCTTCCATAAAATAACCAATTCCAACACCGCTTTTGGCAAGTTCAAGCATAATCTCTGTAGATGTGATTTGCATTTTTATGTTTGGGTTCCAATTCTTGAGCAAGAACTCTTGCAAAAGATACTTTCCAATGTCTGACCTTATTTCAGGGAAAAGCAAAATTCTGTCGTTTACTGGGTCATATTTTTTCACATTTTCTTTTGTTCCAGCAAAGCAAGTTTCTTTTTTCCACAATGTTTCAACCTTGATGTTGTCTGTCAGTTCGTCAATCGGCAAAGTGTCTATAAGAATGTCAATTCTATTGGTTTTCAAGAGTTTTAACAGTTCTGAAGACGATTTTGTTATGATATTTACCTTTAAAAGCGGATATCTTTTAGTAAATTCACAAATAAGTGGCGAAATAAATTTATTCATAATATAAGACGGACCACCAATATTGAGCGTTCCTTTATTCAAAAGCTGACTGTTTGTGATGCTCCTTTCCGCAAGCAAGATTGAGTTGTAGGCTGTTTCAATATAATCAAGAATTGTTTTGCCTTCATCAGTAAGTTCAATACCCTTTGACTTTCTAATAAAAAGTTTGGTGTTTAAATTTTTCTCAAGGCATTTCACGTTATAACTCACGGTTGGTTGCGAAATAAACAACTCTTTTGCCGCCTTAGAAAAACTCCCAGTCATTGCAACATAATAAAAGTTTTTGAAAAGATTAAAATCATTATTTATAGGTTTAATCATAGCTTCCCCTCCTAACATCTCGATAATAACACACTTTTAGAAAAAACACAAGAGTTTTATAGACCACATCTATAGCAAACATACATAACAAGTATTTGACTTAATACCACTCAAAACATATAATCGTGCTATGCAGGGCGTCTTGCCTATTTTTAAACACTACGTTTTTCACCAAAAACACACAGTGTTCACTTTAAATTACATTTTAAGGAAAGAACTAATATGGAACATTATTTGATTTCAAAAAAAGAAAACTTCCTAAAAGATTATTCACTTCACGAAAAATATAAATACGACCTATCCATTTCAGGAAAAATGCTTGCAAAGTATCCTCGCTCGCTTCGTTTTGGTGGTTTGCTTGGCAAACTTGATTGCTATTTGGATAAAGATGAAGAAGATAAATTCCTTGGGGTTTTAGAAAAAAGATATTCTATTAATAAAAACAATATTATATTAGGACCTGGCGCAAACGGAATTTTGCAAAACATTATCAAGATGCTTTTTGTTGGTCCAAAGTTAAACCTTGTCACACCATTTTACACTTTCCACCAAGCGGTTTATGGCGTCAATTCTTTAGGTTGTGAAGTTAGATATGCAAAGATGGAAGAAGATTTCAATGTTAGCATCAATCACATTTTAAAGAGCGTAAATGACAACACAAAAATGATTTTCTTGTGCAACCCTAACAACCCAACAGGCTTGGTGATTAAACCAGAAGAAATTATCGCTCTTGCTAAAAGTGTAAAAGCCTATGTTGTTGTTAGCGAAGCCTCAATAGAGTTTTCAAACACAAAATCATTGCTTGAATATAAACTTCCTAGCAACATTATTGTTCTTCGTAGTTTTTCAAAAGACTTTGGGCTTGCGGGAATTAGACTTGGCTTTGCCTATGCAAGTTCAAGTTTCAAAACTCAATATTTAAAACACACTCCAACAAACCAAGTTGGAAACGCCTCACTTTTGATTGCCAACTACGCACTCAAAAATCAAAAAACAATTAACAAAAACATTTCACGCGTTATGACTGAAGTTGGCTACTTGCAAAACGCACTTGATGCTCTTGATATCCCATATCTCAAATCAAAATCAAATTCAATAATGATTTGCAGGAATATAAACAAAGAGATTCTTCGTGTTTTGGAAGAACAAGATTTCAAGGTCACAACAGTCATTGGCGAAAACGATGAACTATTCATTAGAATTGCCGTTCAATCAAGAAAAATTAATAAACTGTTCATAAAAAAATTAAAACAACTCAAGGAGGTTTATAATGAAAATTTCTTTAGCAACTAATTTTGATGACAACTTAATTGATAAAGTAAAAGATTATAACATCTATGAAGTATACGGAAGAATGAAAGATGACTTTATGTGCGGAGGCAGACCAAACAACTCAACCCTCAGCATCTCAAAAGAAACTTTCGAAAGACACGTTAAAAAAGTTCGCGACGCTGGCATAAATTTCAACTATCTTTTTAATGGCGCGTGCTGTGATAATGCTGAACAAAACCCTGAGTGGCAAGCAAAGTTCATTGAGTTTTTAAAATACTTAGACTCTGTTGGTGTAAACGCCTACACAGTCACAAACCCAATGATTTTGAAAATCATAAAAAAATACTTCCCTTCTTCAATCTGCAGAGTATCAACCTTTGCTTGCGTTGACACATTAGAAAAAGCAAGATATTGGGAATCTATGGGCGCAGATATCATTTGCGCAGACTTTGTTAAAATCAACAGAGACTTTGAGATGCTCAAAGCAATGGTTCAATCATTAAAGACAGCAAAAATTGAACTTCTCGCAACAAACAGCTGCCTTAAATATTGTCCATTTATTCACACACACGTTAACTGCATTGCACACGCATCAATCCAAAAAAACAATTCTTCAAACTACATTGATTGGTGCTTGCTTGAATGTCAATACAAAGAACTTCAAAATCCTGAAGAATATATCAAGTCTCCTTGGATTCGTCCAGAAGATGTTAAGTTCTACAAAGAACTTGGAATCGAACATCTCAAAATAACCGAAAGAGATTTTCCTACAGAAATTCTTCTCAAACGCGTTGAAGCATACTCAAGTGGTTCTTATGACGGCAACCTCTTAGACCTCATTCAAGGTCACGGTTACATTTTGGAAGGAACAAAACTTGAACCATTAGAAATCAAAACTGAGTTCAAAGACATCTATGATGTTATTAATGAAATTCATAGAGTTCGCGGATTCAAAATCGAAAGAAAATATCCTCAACACGTTTATATCGACAACAAAAAACTCGATGGTTTCATTGAATTTTTCAAACAAGGAAAATGCAAAGGCAACTGTCAAAATTGCAACTATTGCTCAAGCATTTCAAAAAAGGTAATTTCAACCAACGAAGAAGTTTCAAACTACTTAAAACAACTCTATTCAAAATTTGAAGAAATGCTCTATTAAGGGAGGGTTAAACAATGAACGACGAAATCAAAAAGATTATGCAAGACGCCTTAGCGCAAATTGCAATCGAACTTGACAAAATTGTAGGTCCAGACAGAGACCAATTACAATACCAATGGCCAGTAATGCCAAAATATAAGGTTGTAAAACACGATATGTATGGCTTTAGACAAGCCAACTACAACACTTATAAACCAAGACATCACTCTGGTTTTGATATAACCATTGAAGTTGGAACTCCTGTAAGGTCAATGCTTCCAGGCGTAGTAATTTCAACTGGTGTTGACGAAGTTAGAGACGAAAATGGCGATTTCATTTTTAATACCAAATATGGCAACAAGATTGAAATTTTGCAGGCAGATGGAAACATCGCTTGCTACGGACACTTGAGAGATTTTAATGTTAAAGTTGGCGACATTGTTGACTATGACAAGGTTATCGCTCACACAGGTTGCAGTGGTGGTTCAAGAGTTCCACACTTGCATTTTGAAATTAGAAAAGGTCTTGCTCTCAAAGGCAAAGAAGACACCACTTTCAATCCTCTTGAGGTTTTGCCAGACATCGGCATTATGGACATAAAAACTCCATTCACTCAAGAACCTTATGCCCACCTATGGAACATTTTAAACTCAGACAAACCTTTCGGTTTCACTAGAGACGATATCTGGTGGGAAAATGACCGTGAGATTGTAAAATAAAATTTAAGAGGTAATCTTATGAACACATCAAACTTCTTAATAGCAAACGCAGAAAAATGCACAATCAAAGACCAACAATTCATAATTGCTGGTCCTTGTAGTTTTTCTTCATATGAAGAACTCTATGAAATTGCACTTGAACTTAAAAAACTCGGCGTTGAATATCTAAGAGCAGGCTGCTTTAAACCTAGAACTTCACCATATAGTTTCCAAGGTTTGGCAGACGAAGGAATTGAATATTTAATTAAAATCAAGCAACTCACTGGTCTCAAAATCGTAACCGAACTTATGGACTGGGAACAAGTTCAAAAATACAAGGATGATATCGACGTCATTCAAATCGGTTCAAGAAATATGTATAACTACGACTTACTTTCAAAACTCGGCACCGTTAGCAACACAATACTACTCAAACGTGGCTTCTCTGCAACCATTGAAGAATGGCTTAGCGCAGCAGAATATATCGCAAAAAATGGCAACCAAAACATCATTTTATGTGAAAGAGGAATTCGCGGTTTTGACACAGAAACCAGAAATGTCTTAGACTTGCAAGCCGTTGCGGTTGTTAAAAAGTTGTGTGCATTGCCTGTTATTGTTGACCCATCACACGCAAGCGGAAGAGCCGACATCATTGAGCCTATGAGTTTGGCAGCAATGATTTCAGGTGCAGATGGCTTGGAAATCGAAGCCCACACAAACCCAAAAATCAGTCCTAGTGACGCTAACCAAACAATCACAATAGACGAACTTAATAGTCTCTTAACAAAACTCAAGTCTTATAATTTTATCTAACGAACTATAAAAAATCGAAGCTGTTTCCTGCTCCGATTTTTTTGTTTATTCTTTAACTTGTGCTTGTTGTTCACCTTTTTCAATTTCTGCTAGTTGTCTATTCCACTCCACTTGGCTAAGCGTTGAAATCAAAAGTCGTGAAAGTTTCATTTTTGTGTCTTCATTAATCGCAACTTTCTTTCCGTCAATAACCAAGGTTTCGTCAGCCAACACCTTCAACAAACTCAAACAAGCCACTCTGTCTTGTGCAAATCTCTTTGCAGTTTCAAACTCAAATTCTCCACTCACCAAAAAGTCTTGAATTGATGAATCTGTAGCAAGTTGCGATTCAAGGGCTTTTCCACCCTTTCTAACTTCTTGTTTATATGTCGCTTTAAAATACTCACGAACCTTTTGCACAGCAGCGCGTTTTTGCGGAGACTCTTCGGTCATCAAAAATGTATTAAAATAGAAATTCTCATAAAATTCCGCACAACCAGTTAATATAATCTCTTCTTCAGTTTTATATTTTGTTTCTTCTTCCAAAAAGCCCACTTTCTTCAAAACTTCGGCCCTATTCAAGTGATATTCTGGCATTTGGCTCAATACTGTAAACAATTCCGTTTTAAGCGTTACAAGCCCATTTCTTGACGCACTTTCCAAAAGACTCACAGCATCTTCAAATGAAAGATTCACAAGCAGCGACTTTATTGCAAACTCTTTTCCATAAAGATTGTTTTTTTCAATAACCTTCGCTTTTTCTAAAATGTGTTCTTTTGAAAAATAATTCTTCTTTATAAGTGGCGCAATCTTGCTTGCTCCCGCATAATTGTTCTTATCCAAACAACTCATAACGCAATAGCCAAGCCTGTCCTCCGTTAAAAGCAATGAAAAGTCAATAGCCT
>SVHI01000021.1 GCA_015055905.1 Clostridiales bacterium
AACTAAAAATCAAAACGCAACACTTTTGACCACTTTTGACCACTTTTTTAACAAAGTTATTAACAATGTTGTTAATAACCTCATAAACGCTGAAAAATTCAGCATTCTAAAAGTGGCTAAAAATCCCTAAAAAATGGTTTTTGTATATTTTAACCATATAAAATGAGTTTGAAATTAACGCTTGGTGGTTAAAATTTTTGCAAGAAAAAAGACTGCAAAATGCAGTCCTTTAAATATCTATTCGTAAATTAAAACGGGGTCGTTGCCGATATGGTCGCAAGATGTAAAATAATAATTGATTCCGTTTATGGTTTCAAGGCGTTTGCAGTTTGTGTAACCGTGAAGATGACCAAAGACAACATCACTTACGCCAAACTCTTCAAAAAGATTCATAAAATCACTTTGTTCGTTTTGAGCGTTGTGTGGCGGAAAGTGCATCATACAAATAATTCTTTCACCATTTGTTTGAAGATGTTTTGCAGACATTAAAGTTAACTTTAGTCTCTCAACTTCCCTTTTATAAATTTTTTCGTCTTCTGGCAAAAACTCTTTGTCTGGCTCTGGAACTGTCCAACCGCGAGTTCCGCAGATTATAACATCATCAAGTTTAATTGCATCGTTTTGGATTGCTTGAATTGACTCTGGCAAAATTGCGCGAACTGCTGAAATTGATTTCCACCAATATTCGTGGTTGCCCTTAATGATTATTTTTTTGCCTGGGAGTGCATCAATCCACTCAAGGTCACTGACAGCGTCTTCAATTCGCATTGCCCAACTAATATCGCCAGCAATCAAGACATAGTCGTCGTCTGTTACCTTTGATTTCCAGTTGGAAACAATTTTGTCAGTATAGCCTTCCCAGTTGCCGCCGAAAATATCCATTGGCTTGTCACAGTTTGTGCTGAGATGCAAATCACTTATTGCGTAAATCTTCATTCTATTCTCCATCAACAAATTGATAAAGTCTTTCGATTATTGCAGTCTTTCCAAATGCAGTTTCTGAACTGATTAAATAAATGTTTTCGATTCCAACTTTCAAAGTTTGGGCGATGTCATTTATCTTTTTCATTCTTTCAGACTTTTTAATCTTATCATACTTTGTTGCTACTATTGTAACAGGAATATTGTTAAATGTTAAGTAATCTAGCATCTGTATGTCTTGTTTTGTTGGAGCGTGTCTAACGTCAACAAGCAAAACACCAGCCCTAAGGTTCTTTGAACCGCTTAAGTATGAATCAATAATCTTTCCCCAACGTTGTTGTTCAACCTTGCTGGTTTCTGCGTAGCCATAACCTGGAAGGTCAACCAAAACAAATTCATTATTCATCATAAAGAAATTCACAAGTTTTGTTTTGCCTTGTGTTGCTGAAACCTTTGCAAGTTTGTTGTTGTTTGAAAGCATATTAATGAAACTTGATTTTCCAACGTTACTTCTGCCAAGCAAAACGATTTCTGGCAAATCAAATCCTTTGTAGTTTTCAAAATTTACTTCAGACTTTAAAAAAGTCGCACTTTTAATTACTTTCATATCCGCCTCCGTGCATAGTTTTAAAAACATAACTACGCGTCATACAATAATATTTTAACACGATTTTTTTTAAAAATCAATAGAAGAAAAAAATTATCGCAAATTTATGTAAATTTTGCGATAATTTGGTTAAATTAGCGTATTTTAAGCAGGTTTTTCTTCCAATTCTGGTTTTTCAATGATAGTTGGAACAACTTCCAAAGAACCTTCTTCTTTTAAATCCATAACAATTTTTTGAATGTTTTTGTTGCTTGGAGCGGTATACATTACAGGAAGCATTGCGTTTTCCATAATGGTTCTAAGACCTCTGGCACCAGTTTTAAGCTCGATTGCTTTTTTAGCAAAAGCAGAAACTGCTTCGTTTGTAAACTCGAGTTTGATGCCATCGATTTCAAAGAGTTTTTTGTATTGTTTAATGAGTGAATTTCTTGGCTCGGTTAAGATTTTCTTGAGAGCCTTTTCATCAAGTTCTTTGAGTGAAACAGTGATTGGAACTCTGCCAATGAACTCTGGAATGAGGCCATATTTAATAAGGTCGTGTGGTTCAACTTTTTCTAAGAGTGCACCCTCTTTGAGTTCTTTTTTGGTTTTAACAACACCGCCAAAACCAAGTGAAGAATTTTCAGTTCTCTTCTTAATCACTTCATCAAGACCAACAAACGCACCACCCATAATGAAGAGAATGTTTGTTGTGTCGATTTGCAAACATTCTTGATTTGGATGTTTTCTTCCGCCTTGTGGTGGAACTGACGCAACAGTGCTTTCCAAAATTTTGAGAAGTGCTTGTTGAACACCTTCACCTGAAACGTCACGAGTGATTGAAACGTTTTCACCTTTTTTAGAAATCTTATCGATTTCGTCGATATAGATGATGCCCTTTTCTGCACGTCTAATGTCATAGTTTGCATTTTGAATGAGTTTTAAAAGAATATTCTCAACGTCTTCACCAACATAGCCTGCCTCAGTCAAGGTTGTAGCATCGGCTGATGCAAATGGAACATCTAAGATTTTGGCAAGAGTTTTTGCAATCAATGTCTTACCTGAACCAGTTGGTCCAAGCATTAAAACGTTGCTCTTTTCAAGGTCAACATCTTCAAACACCTTAACATTTGCCTCGCCTTTTGTTTCGGCTTGCTTTTGTTTTCTGGCAATGAAATAGTTGATTCTTTTATAGTGGTTGTAAACCGCCACCGACAAAACTTCTTTTGCCTTATCTTGACCAACGATGTATTGGTCGAGTTCCTTTTTAATTTTTTCTGGATTTGGCAATTCAAATGGAACTTCTTTTTGACGTTTTCTTTCTTCAGTGTCTAAGATTTCTCTGCAGATTCGAATACAGTCATTGCAAATACCAACAGAGCCTGTTGGATTCTCAACGATTTCTTTGAAAGCGCCTCTTGGTCTGCCACAAAACGAACAGTTGCTGTTTCTTGGTCCATTTGGTGTTTGTTTCTCGTCCATAAATTCTCCTTAAATAAAATCAAGATATGCAAAAAAACAAGAATTCTTTTGTATATCTTGAAAAATTGTTATTGTCTTTTTGCATAAATTTTGTCAACTAAGCCATATTTTTTAGCCTCTTCTGCGCTCATATAATTGTCTCTATCGGTGTCTTTTTCGATAGTTTCAATAGGAACGCCAGAGTTTTCTGACAAAATTTTGTTTAATGTTTTTCTAGTCTTCATAATATGGTCTGCGTGAATTTTGATGTCACTCGCTTGACCTTGGAAACCTCCAAGTGGTTGGTGAATCATAATCTCTGAGTTTGGAAGAGCAAAACGTTTGCCCTTTGCACCGCTTGATAAAAGGATTGCACCCATACTTGCTGCCATACCAACACAGATTGTGCAGACATCACACTTGATGTAGTTCATTGTGTCATAGATTGCCATTCCAGCAACAACACTTCCGCCAGGACTATTGATATACATCATAATGTCTTTGTCTGGGTCTTTGCCTTCCAAATAAATGAGTTGGGCAATGACAAGGTTTGCTGTTTGGCTTGTGATTTCACCATCAACAAAGATGATTCTATCCTCTAAAAGTCTTGAATAAATATCATAAGACCTCTCCCCTCTGTTTGTTTGTTCAACAACCATTGGGATAAGCATATCTTTTTCGTTCATAAATCTACCTCAAATTACTATTTAATAGTATTCTTCTCTTTTAAAAGTTTTATAACTTTTTCAGATACGATATTATTTTCAATAACTTCTCTTTGGCTTGGATTCATTGTCTTTTTGAGTTCTGCTGGTTTCTTTTTCATATTTGCAGCGAGTTCTTCAATCTTTGCTTCAATTTCAGCGTCTTCTGCTTTGATGCCTTCTTTCTTAACAAGTTCATTCAAAACAAGTGTTGTTCTAATTTGTTTTTCAACATCTGCTTTTCTTGAATCTCTAAGCTCTTTGTCAGTCATACCAACATAAGCAAGATACATTTCATAGCTCATACCTTGAGCAGCAAGTGAACGCTTCATATCTTCAACAGCACGGTTGATTTGGTTGTTAACCATACATTCAGGAACTGAAAGTTCTGCATTTGCAACAACTGCATCAACAAGTTTTTCTTCAAGTTCTCTTTCAGCTGTTTTTTCTTTTTCAGCTTTGATTTTTTCTTTTGTGTCTTTCTTAAGTTCAGCAAGTGTATTAAATTCGCTAACATCTTCAGCAAATTTGTCATCGATTGCAGGAACTTGTTTTTCACGGATTGCAAGAAGTTTTACAGCGAAAACTGCAGGCTTTCCAGCGAGTTCTTTTGCACCATATTGTTCTGGGAATGTTACGTTTACATCTTTGTTTTCATCAATGCTCATTCCAGCAACTTGGTCTTCAAAACCAGCGATGAATGTGTGTGAACCAAGTTCAAGTTCATAATCTTTTGCTGTGCCGCCTTCAAAAGCAACACCGTTCATTGAACCAACAAAGTCAATGTTAACAAGGTCACCCATTTTTGCAGGTCTGTCTGTTACGTCAACGTATCTAGCAACCTTTTCTTGAAGTTCTGCAAGTTTTGCATCAACTTCTTTTTCTGTTACAGAAACTTTTGATTTAGCAACTTCGATGCCTTCATATTTTCCAAGAGTAACATCTGGAACAAGTGTGATTGTTGCAACCCATTCAACGCCGTCTTTAGAAACATTTTTAACTGAGATGTCTGGATAATCTACAGCGTGAATATCTGTTTCTTTTTCAAGCATTTCAAAGAATGAATTGTCACAAACTGAGTTAAGAGCATCTTCATAGAACAAGAATTCGCCATAAGTTTTTTCTAAAACTTTTCTAGGAATTTTGCCTTGTCTAAAACCATCAAGTTTATATTTCCCTTTATTTTTTTCATAAGCCTTTTGAACTTCAGCTTCCCACTCATCAGCGTTGATGCTAAAGTCAACAGTAATTTTTCCGTCTTTTTTTTCGTTTACTTTGTATGTCATTATATTTCTCCTTAAAAATAACTAACATACCTATTTTAATAATTTATGCAGAGTTTGTCAAGATTATATGAAGTAATCATAAGAAAAACAGGGCAAGCCCTGTCTCATTTCTTAATTTATCAAGATTTAAAGCACTACGAAGAACACCACTGTGAACGCAAAGCAAATTGCTGTAAACACAAGTCTAACATATAGCCAAGGCTTGCTTTCTTTTGTTTTGTCCACAAGAACCTCGTCGTTTTCTTTCGTGTCATTTTTCATATAAATGAGTTTTAAAACACACAAAACCACAAGCATCAAAAATGCTGCACCATATAAAATAATTGATAGTCTCATTATAATAATTTCTCCAAAACCAAAGCCATTAATGCTATAAAGAAGAACAAAAATTGAAGCCAATATTAATGAGAAATAACTTGATGTATCAAGGGTTTTTAAAACATTCTTTTTTGACATAATTCACCCTATACTCCTAATATTCCAATAATGTTTAATGTGACGATTGCAACAACTGCAACTGTCCACAAAATCCACATCCAAAGTCTTCTTCTGTGTTTGATGTATCCAAATGAAAGCACACACAAAACAATCCAACCAATCGCATTTGCAACACTTTCAAGCTTGCCTGTGATTGTGGCTGAAACCCCGCATTTTCCTAAGATGTATGCAATGGTGAGTGCTACACCGCAAATGATTACCGCGCAGAATGACAAGATGTTTAAGATGTAAGAAATTGATGGTGATTTTCTCGATTTTACTGTTGTTGTTTGAGTTGTTTGTGAACTAGAACTCGAACTTGAACTTGTTTTTGATTTTTGAGCCATATTCATTCTCCTTTTATGTTTTTATTATAGCCTCAGCAAAAAATGCTGTCAAACAATTATTTTGGGCTATTTTAGTTTATTTAATAGTGAATTAAAGTATTCTGGAATTTCACACTCAAAACTCATTCTTTTGCCCGATGTTGGGTGTGTGAGTTCGAGTTTGTATGCGTGAAGAAGTTGACCTTCTAAATTAAATTTTTGATTTTTGATTCCATAGGTTTTGTCACCAACTATTGGGTGACCCAAATACTTTGAATGAACCCGAATTTGGTGTGTTCTGCCCGTTTCTAACACAAACTCAACCAAACAGTAGTTTGTGAACCTTTTAACCACATTATAGTGAGTTATTGCCCTTTTCCCCTCAGTTGAAACTGCCATTACTTTCCTATCAGTTTTGCTTCTTGCAATAAATGTGTCAACCGTTCCTGAGTCTTCTTTTAGGTTACCTTCCAAAAGAGCCATATAGTGTCTAAAACAAGAATGTTCCGCAATTTGTTTTGCTAGGCTTGCGTGAGCATTATCGTTCTTCGCAACAACCAAAAGCCCTGAAGTATCTTTGTCAATTCTATGAACGATTCCTGGTCTAATGTTGTCGCCAGTTTTGCTAAGTAAATCGAAATGAAATAAAAGCGCATTAACCAAGGTGTGATTATATGCCCCAGGTGCTGGGTGAACAACCATTCCTTGAGGCTTGTTTATAATAGCAAAATCATCGTCTTCATAAACAATATCAAGAGGAATATCTTCTGGTTCAGCATTGATATCAAGCACATCTTTTGCAAAAGAAAGGCTGATTTTATCGTTATTTTTAACTAAAAAACCTGCTTTTTGCGTTTTTCCGTTAACTAAAACACGTTTGCTGTCAACCTGAAGTTTTATTTGTGACCTTGTCCAACCAGTTTCAGCAGCAAGAAAAACATCAAGCCTTTGCTTGTCGTCAATATCTTCAACAATAATCTCCGAATTTAACTCAATCATTTATTTTCTTTTCTTCTTCCTTTGGTTTTCTTAAAAATATAAATGCAACGCAAAACAAAATTGCGCCAAAAGTGATTGCCATATCAGCAACATTAAAAATCGCAAAATTGATAAATTTTAAGTAAATAAAGTCTCTAACTCCAGCAAAAATAATTCTGTCAATGAGGTTTGAAATAGTCCCTGCCAAGACAAGTGCGATTGAGATTTTTTCAGTTTTTGTCTTAAGCCATTTTTTTGAAACTATCAAGTATATAAACAAAAGCGACGCCAATGATGATGTTATTATAAACACAACACTTTTTCCCTCAAACATAGAAAAAGCAACACCCGTGTTTAAGGTGCTTTCAAACCACAATAAGTTGCCAATGATTGACTTTGCAGGAGTTCCATAAATTAAGAACTTTGTAAGTTGGTCTAAACCAATAACAACTAGCGTCACAATGAAACTGATTATCATAGTTAAATTTTAGCATATCAAAATAAAAAAGACAAGGTTATGAAACCTTGTCTTTTTGTTTTAACCAAAACTATTATCTAATTTTGTTAAATTTATTTTTTGTCACCACCTGGTTTTGGAGGATTTCCTCCTGGTCCTTCACCTTTTTTTTGGGTTTGACCACCTTGTGGTTTTGGAGGTTGAGGCTGTTGTTCAACAGGCTTTTCTCCCCTTGCTTCAAGTGCATCTCTAGCGTCATTTGTTTGTTCTGCCGCTTGAACATACACCCTAAGGTTATCTTGCCTATATTGTGTTAGTTGTTGGTCTTGATTTTGCAATGTCCTTTCGTTTCTAACATCTGCAACCAAGTTATTCATATTCTTGTAAATTTCTTCTTTTTCTTTGTCAGAATATTGTTTACCTTTTTCAAGTAATCCTTGTTGTTGCAAGTGTTCAATTACTGAAATTTCTTGCCCATCTTGTCCTTTAACCTTAGTATTTTCACCAATAGGTCCTTGTGTCATAATTCCTGCATTTCTAATAGAATTAAGCATCTTAGCTGTTTGAACTCTATTTTCTGCTGAACCATAACGCTTAACCGTGTATTCTTCACTATCCAATACAGCAAGTTTTTCTTTAATTTGTGCTTGCATTTGAGCAATCTTTTCAAGTTTCGCTTTTGCGGCTAATACTCTGTTGCGTTGAATTAACTCATAGGCTTTGATTGATGCTGTTGACATATTTGACATATCTGCTTTCTTAGATTGTCTCTTCTTTGGAAGAGTTTTTATCCTTGCAGAGCCACCTTTTTTGTCATTGCCAGTTCCAGTGCCGCCAGTTGAATCAGTGCCAGCTGTTGAACCGGCTGTTTTACCGTCTTGTCCATCACCATCACCTTCACCGTCACCTTGTCCATCACCATCACCTTGACCATCACCTTCACCTTCTTGGTCATCACCTTGACCATCACCAGTGTTAGTGTCATCGCCTTCAGTGTTAGTTCCGTTACCATCTGAATTTGCATTTTCGGTAGTAGCTTCTTCAGGAGGATTGTCATTAGACTCGCCTTCTTTCTTTTCGCCACCCTCACCATTATTTTCAGTGTTGGTCTCGTCTTCTTTCTTAGAATCTCCGTCCTGTTCTGTTTCCTCTTCTGGTCCCTTTTCATCAGGGTTTGGAGCTTCCTCAACAGGTTTTTCTTCTGGACTTGGTTGTTCATCAGGATTTTCATCAGGGTTTTGAGCATCTTGTTCAGGGTTAGCGTTTTCGATTGGTGGGTTATTAGGGTCGTTTTGGTCGTTGCCATCTTGACCATTTCCGTTACCTTGGTCATTACCTTGGTCATTTCCGCCGCCACCGTTTTGGTTGCCTTGGTCGTTACCATCGCCGCCGTTTTGGTTATTGCCTCCACCGCCTTGTTGGTTACCGCCGCCGTTGCCACCGCCTTGGTCGTTTCCGCCACCGCCGTTTTGGTTATTACCTCCACCGCCTTGGTCGTTACCACCGCCGCCGTTGCCGCCGCCTTGGTCATTTCCGCCGCCACCTTGGTCGTTTCCACCACCACCTTGGTCGCCGCCACCTTGTCTTGAACTTGAATCATCTCCTCCGCCCTTATCGTCACCCTTATCGCCGTCTTTCTTATCGTCTTTCTTAGGTGCTTTGTCGCCTAGGCTAATTGATGTTCCAAATGCTTTGTTGAATACTTGAATTTTTTGTTGAACAGTTGCAGGGTCTGCTTTTTGTTTAAGCGCATCGAGCAATTCCTGTTTTGCAGTCTTTTGCTGCTGCTCTTTCTGCATTTCCTGTTTCTTTTCTGCCGCCGCTTTAACAACCGCACTTCCTGGCAAGTTGTTTGCAACAGTTCCAAGAGCCGCTGTTGCTTTTTCAAGAATCATTGATATTTTTTTGTTTGGTGGTTGAAGAAGGAAGTTCACTACTTGAGCTGCATTCTTAACCATTTTAATGATTTCGTTTCCTGCGTTATTGTCAAGATTTTCACCACCCGCAATGTTTGAGATTGCACCGTAGAATGTGTCATCGTGACCTTTCTTTCCAAGAGGAGCAATTACACTGAATGCTGCAAGTTGGAACATAATTGAAAGCATACCATTCAGGAACACGCAAAGATGTGAGTATTTTAGTTCAAACATACCAAATGTTACAACCCTACCGATTGTCATCAAAGCCTTTGACAGTCTTGATGCAGCCAGATTGTTTTGAAGTTGAGTTACCGTAAAGAACTCGATTCCATCAATTATTGGTATAAGTATAAATACAAAGTTCAGCGCCAGAATCAGTCCGTAAGTCGCCAGTAGTTTACGAGTGTATTGCTGCGACCACTTGGAGTATCCAGTGTTGCTTGCACTACCTTTGCCATCATTTTCTATAAGTGGAATAGTTGCACACGCTAATGGATAAATCAGGATAAGCAGGAACAAATCCAGAGTTCTCGCAATTAACGCGAATACTGATTGGAAGCATATTTTAACAAATATTGCAGTTCCAACAGCAAGAATGATATAGTTGATTGAATTTGGGTCAAACAGACTTGAAAGTCTTAAGCCATACATACTTTCTGATATTCCCGACGTGAGAGCGTCTGAGAAGAAGTAACTTATATGCATTTTTCCTTGCTTTAACGTGAATACATTAACTGATTTGTTAGTGTAATGGAGAGCAAGTTTTGCTGCGTCAAGTTCGAGATTTGGTGTAAGTTTTGCTGGTTGGAATAAACCAACAATAAACTTAAGACCTGCGCCGAGCGCACCACCAATTCCACCACTGCCGCCAGATTCTGCTTGTTCAAGACTTGCAGCGTCTTTAACAGTGTCACTTGATGCATACTCAAGGTCGTCTCTATAGAACATTATGTCGCCTGAGTCTGTTTTGTAAATGATTGTTGGATAACCAGCATTGTCGAAAATACCTTTTGCGACAACCATATTACCCATCTCTAAATAATCACTATCAAACATAGCATCAATTTCTGGCATTCTAAAACCTGTGTAGAGTGGTGAATATGTGTAGTTGATAACTTCATTATAGAACTTTGTTGAACCTACAACTTCTTTATATTCGCCATCAACAAGGTAATAGAATACAGTTGAGCCTGTAACCTTTTCAAACTGACCGCCAATTTTATAATAATAAGTTTGGCCGTCAACTAATTCATTTACTTTATTGAATTCTATACCACCTTTCAAACTGATTTTTCTTTCGTAATAAGCATCAACTTTCTTATATAAGTTGCCGTCCATTACATAAAGTTTGTCAGCTTTTTGGTATTGTGAATTGTAATATACATAATTTCCGTTTAAAGCTTCTTCATATGTTTTATGTGAATCTGCCGTTGAAATTATGTATTTTGCACCATTAAGTTCGTCGGTTTCACCCGCTACGTGAACATATGTGTGCGCTTGATTTGCATAGTTTGAAGTAAAGCGGATATATATGAATTGTCTATTTTGAATAGCGTATTGCATCATATCAAAATTGCTAAATTCTGCACCACTATAACCAATTCTATAAACAGTTGAAGATGTGCCATCTTTCTTTTGAATGCTGGTGTCTCCAAAGCCTGCATAGGTATATGGGTTTGAGGTGTCTTCAGCAATGTTGTATCTTTGTGTTGCATTACAAAGAATCTCAATATTGAATGTTTCAACAATACTTCTAAACAAACTTGGACTGTTTTGAACTGAGATTAACACGTCTTCGATTGTTGTGAAATGAACAGGTTCCATTGTGTCCATTGCAAACTCAACAACATCTGCCATTACATAATACTCTTCAGGATATGCTTCAAATCGAGCATATTTTTCCCCGCTGTTATAGTCTTCACCATAGTCAAAGTATTTGTAATAGTTGTTATTGAACTGCTCAAATGTGTACTGGTCACCCTGAATCGTGAACGTATCACCAGTTTGAATCATATTATCAATGCTGCCCTTGTTCTTTTTAAAGTCATAAGTTAGATAGTTTTCAACGCCAACTTGATACTGTGACTGGTTGAAACTTTCTAGTTTTGGGAAATATTTACTTCCAAAAACATTGACTGTATATTCGACAACAGCGTCTTTATCATCAACATCAAAGTTCATTTTAACAGGTATTCTCGAGCCGTTTTCGGCGTATATCCTATACCGATTCGCCGACAGCGTCGAGACGTTAAAGACTCTGGCTGATAATGAGTTTGCATTAGATAAGTTTGTTGCGTTAAACAATGCCTTAAGCAAAATGTTTGATGCAATGATTCCAAGAATCGCAATAAGTGGAGTGATTACTATAAGCACAAGTGATTTACCCATACTTCTAAAAATACTGCCTGTATTAACTTTTGCTTTCTTGATATCCTTTTCTTTTAAAGATGCAAATTGTTGCTTAATAATAGCAATGATTGCAGTAACAATAATTAAGATTATTGCTAGTGCAGTGAAATTTCTTAATATTTGACCAACGAGTTCTTCGTTGTTGATTAAGAAATTAAATACCATATCTGAGTCGCCAGACGTTATTGCTTTTAGACTTGAAGTGTCCATACTAACGCCGGCTAACTGCAAGATATAGAAATACATTACGTCAACAATATACATTCCCCATTTACAAGAGAAGTATACCAGTTGCATAAGTAATGTCCATAAGTTTGATACCAAAGCTCCAAAATCAAATAGAGAGCCCGTGACTGCGTCTGCAGCCACGAAACTAGATGAACACGCGCTCATCAACAGATTTGGAATAAACTTAATTTGGCTTAATATTCCCATCTAATTCTCTCCTTTTGTATTTTGACTATGGCATTTCAAATGTCTTCTTGAAGTCTGCTGCATTCTTTTCTTGTTTGTCTCTCTTCTTGTCTATTGCAGCCTTCTTCTTGTCAGACACAGATTTGCCTGCTTTGCCTGCGGTGTCTTTATCAACACCATATTCTACGAGAGCCTTTTCGATTTCTTTGCCCTCTTTCTTAGCTTTCAGTGCTCCACCAATTTTTCCAGCTAGTTTCATTCCTGGAACGGAGTCTTTTGCCGTTTGAATAGCCATATCTTTGAGTTGCATCAAAGCTTTACCACTCATAACAGCACCAACTTTTTGAGCAATCTTTTGAATATCGCTTGTAAGTTGTTTAACTCTTTGAGACATTGAGCCACCTTTTCCAAGTGGTGAATCTTCGCTTGTTAACTTGTTTCCAGTAACAATTGGAAGAAGCGCTTTTGGAATTGTCTTGATGATGTATACACCAGCAAGAACCCAACAGCATCTAAGCACACTGTTTAATAATCCATAGGTGATGAAGTTTCCTAAACCACCAATTTTTGCGATACTTTGATAGGTTGCAATTGATATGAACGAGTCAATATTATATATTGCACCGAACAAGATAAAGTATGAACTGAAGCCCATAATGTATCCCAAGCACCCGAATAGAGCGCCTTGCATATCACGAACCCAAATATCGAATGACTTGCTCTTGTTGTCTTCTGAGGTTGACTTCATAGCAACCATCATTGGACTTGCAATAAACAAGAACAATAAGTCGAACAATCTTCTCATTACACCGAGTGATGCATCATAGAGAATTGGGAACAATATCATCAATGCCATAATGCAAAGCATTAAACTTTGTCCACCAAGAGTGTAGAAGTTGTGGAAGTCATCAAGAACAGAGATTGCACCATAATCGTCTTGTTGAACAATCAAATACTCGCCATTTATTTGTATATAGTTTGCTGAAATATCTGATTGGAAACTTGACTTGATGTTATCTTCGCCCGTATAGGTTGTTCCACTACCAATACCCGAAGTGAATGATGTTGACATTGTAAAGTTTGTATAGTTCTTTGTTGTTACTCTATTAACCGCTTGTGACATCGAAGCGTAATCTGCACCAGTTCCAGTGTTAGCACCAAGGTTTGTTCTGTAGAATACAACTTGGTTGTAAATTGTTGTAGCGTTACCAAATGGTGTTGCTTGAATGATTGGAATTGGATTTTCGTATTTCCTTATTGCTGTTGGATAACCATCTGCAGTGATGATACCTTTTGCAATGATTGGATATACGCCATCTGCATAATAATCACTATAAATTGTTGTGTAATGCAAGTTTTGATAATCTTGATATGTTGAAGTGTAGTGTTCACTTCCGTTTGATGCTAAGATTGGAACATAGAGATTTGTTCTTGGGTTGTAGGTGCAAATAATGAATACGTCACCATCAGCCTCGTCAAATTCTGTTCTAACTTCGTCGCTGTTTTGTTTTGCAACGATGTCAGTTGTTGGTCTATTCTCCAAACCACTGAGCATCAATACTGATTGTTCTGTTTGATATGAAGAAACATATTCTGCAGAAATGGTATATGCTGAACCCACAAGATTAAGTTGTGATTGTTTGATTATTCTTCCGGTGTATGTTCCGTTCACAGAATACTCAAATTGAGCACTAACTAAACCAAAGAGTGCAAGATATCTTGCTGCATTTGCTTTTGAGTCTTCATCAGTGTATTGTCTATTTTCAACAACTGCTTGAATAACTTCTCTCTTCATACCTTCAAAGGTCATATTTTCATAATTGATATACTTGATTTCTGCACCGCCACCTGGATTTGTTACAAGCATATAGTTCATAACATTTTCAAAAATTTGATGGATAACTTGGTGAGAATTTCCAGAGAAATATCTTTCTGTTAAGTCAGTATAACCTGTTGTTCGAACAAGGTTGAGATATTCTTGAGCAGCATTTGTGTAGATTGAATCGTCTAACACAATTGTTGAATCTTTATCCGAGGTCGCTTTTATATATTTGTATGCGTTCGGGTAATTATCAACCGTGGCATCATTTCCATCACCCATTAATTCGACAACATCTTCTGGTTCCGTTGGAACTATCAGTCTCGCTACCGTTTCTGGAGCGATATCCGTATCGTTTATGAAATACTCTAAGATGACTGCCTCTTGTGTTGTTGTTACACCATCATAAGAGTTAACGTCTGTCATTTTAACAGTGTTTTCATAATTTGGAGAAAGGTCTCCAAGATTTGTTAAGAAATAGATTGTTGCAGTGTAGTCTGCAAGTTCACTTGCGAAACCTCTAAGTTTTGACCAACAGTTAAGTTCAGTTTTAACAACCTTATCTTTGCTGTCGTAAACCTTTGATGTTTCAATGATACCTTCAAATGTTGGTTCGGTGTATTGAGCACCAACACCAACTGATTCAAGGAACGCACCACCATAGACATATTCTGCAAGTCTAGATGGGTCTACTGTTGACTTGAATGTATACTCTTTATTCTTAACTGCAAATGAGAATCCACTTGAAACATAGTTTGAACCAAATTGAGCAAGAGTGAATGTGATACTTCTCTTTTGAATTTGGTCAAGAAGTTGTTGTGTTGAGATGTATTTTTCGATTTGAAGTTTTACATCTTTGAATGCATTAATAACAACTTCAATAACTGGAGTATCAAATGTTTTAACGGTTCCATTTGATGTTTGCTCATTGAGACCGATGTCTGTCAACGCTTCAAGTTCCATAATAACTCGAGCAAGTCTTTCATCATATTCAACAATCTTGTTCCAAGCATTTTCAACTGCTTCTGGTGAAGACAAGTCGATTGATGCACCAAAGAAACCAGCAATAAGTTCGATTGCTTGTTTCATAAAGTCGTTAACAGAACTATCTTCAGAAACAAACATTTGGAAGTAAAGAAGTAATGAGTTTGAATAGATATAGTTGATATCCTCTTCAATCTTTCCACCTTTAAGCATAAGCTTTCCGTGGATTGCAGGAATAACAACTGTTAAGTTTCCAAATGTGTCACCTGCACCATTGTCTTTACAACTTTGAATGATTGAAGTGATTAAACCAATAAGTCCACTATTATCTGCATCTTCGTCATTGAGTGCAACAGATGGCATCAAAAGTTTGAGAAGTGACGCAAATGATAATGTCTTATAAAGTTGAAGTTTTACTTCATAGGTTAAATATTTCGAAATGTATTGGTCACAATTTTCTACACAGGCATCATCAATGATTTCCCATCTAGAAATATCCCCTTCCAAATATTGTCTATAAAGGTCAACATAGAATGGAAGGAATGTTACCTCTTGGTCAATTGACCAGTAAACGTGAATCATATAACAATAAATGTATTCTTTGTTTGTTGAAATATTTTCACCAGTTTTGTAAGACTCGTATCCATTTTCACCAATAATATGTCCTGCATCATAGATGTTTTCATAGTCAACGTTAATTTTATCAACGAGATAATAAACAATTTGATAATAAACATCATCGTATTTCAAAGCAGCACAATCTGGGTTTGTTGATGTGAATACTTGTTCTTTTGTTGTGCATTCATTAAACTTTGTAACAGCTTCAGGGTCACCTCTGCTTAAAAGTTTTGAATAATGAGTTGATTTTTTGAAGTCATCTAAATCAAAGTGTTTACTGAATGCCTTTTTGAAGTTAAATGTGAATGTTGGTGTAGCATTTCCGCAGAATTCATTTTCATATTGAACGAGTTCTGCAAATGAACCATAGTTGTATGCATCAACCCTCTTACCATTTTCATCAGAGAGTTTGTTAACATAACTGTAATATCCAGCATAGTCGTTACCAGCGCCTGCAAGGTACTCACCAATGGTG
>SVHI01000022.1 GCA_015055905.1 Clostridiales bacterium
GGACGATACTTAAAAAAAATTACAAAATGGGTATTGATTTTTTAAAAGGCTAATGTTATTATATTGACCGGATATCACGTTTGTAAAAGGAGGTGTAGCGTGGAAGAAAAAGATAGAAAAATGCTTGCTAGCTATTTCTTAATGTATAGAGAATTAGATAAATACCATTCAGATGCTGAAGAGTTTGAACAATTTAAAAGTTGGGTTGCTCTAGATGCTAACATTCAAAGAATGTTTGATGCTTTCGAAGAATTTTATACCAAGCTTGACGCAGAACTTCAAACACAAGGTATAAAGGATGCAGTTTTGGATTCAAAATTTGATCCAGCTACACTTGCTAATCCTGATTCAATTACTGCGGTAATTGATGATACACTTGGTTCAAAGAAAGCTGGTGGGACATTCCTTAGTGCTCTTGGTGGTAACTGGGGAAAACAAAGACTTGCTTTTAATAACATTGGTTTGCACTATCAAATCTTGCAGTTGGCTGAGGGGCATAAAGACGACCCAGATAATGGAGCAAAACTTATTGGAATGCTTGAAGGGTTCTTGATAACTTATAATGAAGAGATGGGTAGTTTATCAGATTTGCTTAATGGAAGGGCAGACAAAATTGATGAGAATCAGGTTGAAATAAGTAATAAACTTGTTGAAATTTCAACACAACTTGGTAAAGTATTTAGAAAGACTAAAGATTTGCCAGCACTTACAAGCACTGTTAGTAATATTAGAACAATGCTAAAAGAAGTGAAGAAAGATTCTTCAAAAGTTAATGAAGCTCTTGATAAACTCGGAAGTGTGCTTATAAAACTTGATTCGATTCAGGGAATTATAAACACGATTAGTGCTGATGTATCAGGATTAGGCAGTAATTTTGAGACTAAATTAGAGGCTTTTAAGTTAATGTTGCTTCAAGAACTCAAAAAGATGTTCAACGACGAGCTTAAGGGACCATTACTAGAAGATTTCAAGGGAATTTTAGTTGAGAATATTAAAGATTTATTCAATTCAGAGCTAAAAGGTCCAATGCTAGAAGAATTTAAAAAATTTATGCTAGAAGAGTTCGGTGAAGAACTCAAAAAAATACTTGGTGAGTCAAATGATGACTTACTAGAAAGATTCAATAATTTATTAGAAGAAAGGGAGAAAAAGAAAATGAGTAAATTTGGAACATTCTTGAAGAAAAACTGGGAAAGGGTTACAGCTGGTGTAGTTGTTTTGGGACTTGGTTTAACGATGGGTCACTTTATTGCGGTATCATCAAATAGAAGTGGAGAACTTGCAGACCTTCAAAGTGAAGCATATGCAATCTACGAAACATATTATGGTGAAGGTTCTGCTGCAGATATGACACTTGAAGAAGTTATTGCTGCTCTCAAGAGTCTTGAAACAGAAAAACACTCAGATGAAGACGAAAGCAAAATCGCTGGTTATGACCAAGCAATCGCTGATAAGGACCAAGCTGTAGCTAACTATAACGAACTTATGGGTAAACTTTCAGCTGAATATGAAAAAACAAATGGGGAAGGAACTGCTGAAGGCAAAACAATCGAAGAATTGCTTGCTGGTATTGCTAAGGACGGTGGCAATATTCAAACTTATGAAGCAGAAATCGTTGATTTATACGACACATTGTTCCCAGATGGTGACGCTCAAAACTTAGAAGAAATGCTTGCTGAACTTAATGGTGCATCTATTAAAACTGAAGAAGATGAAGCAAAAATTGCTGAATATGATGAAGTAGTTAGCGCAATTGCTTCAACATACACAGAAGTTACTGGCGGTGACCCAACAGGTCTTTCAGTTGACGATATGCTCAATGCTATCGCTGCTGCAATCGAAAATGCTGGCGACACAATGTATGGTAGAGCAATTATGCTTAAACTTTATGAAAACGTTATGCACGAAAGTGGCGAACAATACAGCGATGAAGAACTTTACAAATGGGTTTGCCAATTCTATGATTTGGACGAAACATACATTGAAAACGATGGTTTAGATTCATACGAACCAGAAAAATAAGAAAATTAAATTAAACCTACAACATATGTTGTAGGTTTTTTTATTGTCAGTTTTTATATATAGGTGCTGGCTAATATGTTAATTTGCTTGACAAGAAAATTTGAGAGTGGGTAATATGTTTATAGGAAATATTTTAGGAGGTGTTTATGAAAAAGTTTTTAGGTAATTTATGGGTTATGGTTACATCGTTGATTTTGTTTGTATTTACAAGTGTAGTTCTTGTAACTGTTATTGTGAGACCTGTATGTAACGTTGGAAACTATTATTCAAAAATACAATATGATGGACCAGAAGGGGATATTTTTGTTGATGAACAATGGCTAAACGCAAATGCTGATAATACTATGTCTCTTAGACAAGTCGTGAAAAATACAACAACAGGTGAGCAAAAAGAACAAACAATTGAATATTGGTATTATTTAGATGGTAAAACTATTTTTGTGATTGGCGAAACCAAAAATATGACGAAAGAACAATACAAAGAAGCTGTCAAGAAAATTAAAAATATGACAGATGCTGAATATGATGCTTATAAGAAAGAAGAGGGTTATATTCATACATTTAAAGCCATGTATTTATCAAATGACTCTTCACTTAGGCAAGGAGAAAACTCTAAATATGTTCACAAAATTTATAAAAATAGTGTAAAAATTCCACTATTTTCAATTCTTTGCACAGTTGAAACATTATTGTTAGGCTTTGCTACAGTTACGGTTATTTTCTTTATTAAAAATAGAAAGAATAAAATTGTAAAAATAGAAGAAACCACTAATGAGCCAACACAAGTTGAATAATTTTAATATTTCATTTAAACCCTAGACTTAGCTAGGGTTTTTTTATTGCAAAAAATCAATTCTTGGGCGTTTCGGTTACGGACTTTCTTGACATTAATTTATTTAGGCAATATAATGAATATATGGATAAGTTATTACAAGTTAGTCGTGTTGCTTTTACTATTGGAAATTTTGAAGTGTATTGGTATGGCGTTATCATTTGCGCGGCAATTTTAACCGCCATTGGTGTGGCTACATATTTTTGTAAAGTTAAAAAATATGACACCGAAATGCCACTCAATATTGCTTTTGTGATTGTTCCAACTGGTATTGTTTTTGCAAGACTATTTTCAGTTATATTTGAGAGTGGGTTGTCGCTTGGGGACTTTTTTAATTTTAGAACTGGCGGAATGAGCATTATTGGTGCGGTTATCGGCGGTGCCATTGGATTGACTATTTATGTTTTAATCAAAAAACCAAAAGAACCACTCTTGTTTTTTGATACGCTTGTTGTGGTTTTAATATTGGCTCAAGCCATTGGAAGATGGGGAAATTTCTTCAACGGGGAGGTTTATGGTCAGGTTGTTGACCCAAATTCGCCTTGGTGTTTCTTCCCATTGGTTGTTGAAGTTAACGGAATGTTCTATCAGGCATTGTTCTTCTATGAATGTGTTTTGAATCTCGTTGGGTTCTTTGCGCTAGCGTTGGTTTATCTTATTTGCAAGAAAAAGGGTGTTCCAACAGCGATTTATTTGATTTATTATGGAGTTGTTAGAACCATTCTTGAAACATTTAGGCAAGAAGAATATATTTTGAGATTAGGCTCAGTTGCGATTTCACAGCTGTTTAGCATTGTTATGATTGTTGCTGGAATTGCGTTGCTCGTTTATTTAATTGTTAAATCAAAGAAAATGAAGGTATCAAATGAACAAAAAAAGTAAGAATGTAAGTTTGGAAGATATTACGCAAAAAGAAATCTCTATCGTTGATGCAAATGCGAAGATTGCGAAACTTGAAAAGGAAAACGCTAGAGATAAAAAGATTATTGCGGAATATAAAGAACGTGAAAAGGCTACTGCGAGGGCTTTGGTTTTGTATGAGAGAAAAATGAAGTTTTTGAAAGAAAATTCAATCGAAATGCTTTTGGAACTTTCAAAAAACATCTCTGACGGCAAAGAAAAGTTTACTGACACTTGCACAAAACTTTCAAGCGAATATATCAAAAGCACACTACTTGAATATAAAGATGCATTTGTGTTCTATGAAAACAAGGTTTATGATATTTGCAACCTTTTAGAGAAGAATGCGACAATCACAAATGATGAAAGGGCGTTTATTTCAAACAAAAAGACCGAAAAGAAAGATGTTCCTATGGATTCGCAATCTAGGTTTGATAGGCTCAAGGCTGAGTTTAACCAAAAGATTGGTTCATCTGTTACAAGAAAACGTGGCAGACCAAGAAAAGGCGAACAAAGCATTTTGGCTGATATTGGTCTTAGAAACAAAGTTGAAAAACAAGTGGACGAAAATGAAAGTGCTCAAAACAAACTCAATGAAATTTTCTATGAAGCACCAGCTGCTCCAAAGGCAAATATTCCAGCGATTCCAAACACTGCAGATAGTTTGTTTGATTTCAATGAGGCGCTTAATCCAAACTTGTCGCTCAAAGATATTATGGCTGACCTTATGACAGAAAAAGAAGAAGAGACCATTGTATACGATGAGAACACAAGAAAACTTGAAGAGGCAAGACGACAGTCTAACATTGAAATGCTTGAATCAGGATTTTTGAAGAATCCAAACATCGTTAACAAGCAAGTAAAAAATAAGACTATTGACCCTACAATGAAAAAACCAACATTTGAAAAAAGGTTCTTATCAATTCAAAATATTTGTAAAGATACAAAATAAAAAAAAGACCAGTGATGGTCTTTTTTATTTTTCTGTGGTTTCTGCAACAATAACTTCCGAAGTTAAGATGGTTGATGCAACGCTTCCTGCGTTTGAAATTGCGGAGCGGGTTACTTTTGTTGGGTCAATGATTCCAGACTCAAACATATTCTCGTATGTTCCGTTAACTGCGTTAAAACCGATGTTTTCGCTTATTCTTGTTTGAACATTTAAAACGACCACACCGTCGTCTTCTTCGCAATTTTTAGCGATTTGGCGAAGTGGTGCTTGAAGAGCAGTCTTAATGATTTTTGCACCAGTTTTTTCGTCGCCTTCAAGAGAGTTGATTAGATTGTTTAATGGTTTTTCACACATTATGAGTGCACAGCCGCCACCAGCAACAATTCCTTCTTGTGTTGCTGACTTGGTTGCAGAGAGTGCGTCTTCAATGCGAAGTTTTTTCTCTTTCATTTCAATCTCGCTTGGAGCGCCAACTTCAATAACTGCAACGCCGTCGCTGAGGCGGGCGAGTCTGTCCTCAATCTTGATTTTATCAAACTTGTCAAGGTCTTCACTAAGCATCTCTCGAAGCTGTTCGCGTTTTTGATTGATCAAATCTTCTTGGGAATTTCCGCCAACAATGGTTGTTTTATCTTTTGTAACCTTGATTTTTTGAGCCTCACCAAGGTCGGCAAGTTCCAGGTTTTTAACGTCAAACGAAATGTCTTTTGTGACTAAAGTTGCACCTGTGAGCAAACAGATGTCTTCAAGGAAATCTTTTTGTTTTTCGCCAAATAGAGGGCATTTGACTGCAACTGAAATAAAACTGCCACGAATGTTGTTAAGGGCAAGGGTTGAAAGAACTTCGCCGTCAACATCTTCTGCGATGATAAGAAGAGGTTTTCCTGTCTGCATAACCTTTTCAAGGATAGGTAAGAGGTCGTTTAGATTAGAGAGTTTCTTGTCTGTAACCAAAATATACGCGTTTTCAAGAATTGCGATATTTGAATTTTGTGAAACCATATATGGTGAGATGTAGCCTCTATCAAATTCAAGACCTTGCGAAACTTTGAGATTTGTTTGAGATGTTTTTGATTCTTCAATGGTGATTACGCCGTCTCTACCAACTTTTTTGAATGCTTCACTAATAAGGTTTCCTATTTCTTCACTACCAGCAGAAATTGATGCGATTTGTGCGATTTCTTGGTCGCTTGAAACCGGTTTTGAAATGGTTTTTAAGTGGTTTGTTACAACAGCCACTGCTTTTTCAATACCTTTTCTAAGCATAATTGGGTTTGCGCCACTTGCTATATTTTTGAGCCCTTCATCAATAATTGCGCTTGCAAGCACACACGCGGTTGTTGTGCCGTCACCAGCAGTATCGTTGGTTTTGATTGATACTTCTTTAATGAGGTTTGCTCCAATGTTTTCAAAAGGGTCTTCAAGTTCGATTTCTTTTGCGATAGTAACGCCGTCGTTCGTGATGAGCGGAGTAGTGTATTTTCTGTCAAGCACAACGTTTTTGCCTTTTGGTCCAAGTGTGATTTTTACGGCATTTGCAACTTTATCGATGCCGTTTTTAAGTTTTTGACGGGCTTCAAGTCCTGTTAAGATTTTCTTTGCCATTTATTCCTCCTCGATAATTCCAAAAATATCGCTTTGACGCAAGATTACAAACTCTTCGTCATTTTGCTTAAATGTGACACTGCCATATTTGTTGTAGAGCACTTTGTCGCCAACATTAACACACATTTCACACTTTTCGCCTTCAAAAGTGTCGCCGTTTCCAATGGCTACAACTTCAGCAAAGATTGGCTCATCGCCGACGGTTTCTGGGATAAATATGCCAGTTTTTGTCGTGGATTTTGGTTTGATGTTTTTGAGGACAACTCTATCAAACAGCGGTTTTAGATTCATATAAATTCTCCTTTTTCACTTAATTATATGATTTTTGGCGAGTATTATAACTTTGTTATTTTGCTGTTTTGGTTAACTTTTGAATGAATTTGTCATAACATTTAATAATCGCGAAATTAAGCGTGATTTTATTTTATGGTGAGGAATGGGCGATTGCAAGTTACCGTGACAAAGGGTGCGTTTAAAAAATCGGGGAAACTTAAGTCAAAATCAGTTATTGCAACGATTTTAATTTTTGTGTTTGCGTTTGTTTCAACAGTGATTTTGATTCAAATAAAAAAGAAAACTTTAGTCTTTGAAGAGCATTATTTTTATTTTGTTTGTGCTGATTCATCAAAAAAGATTGGAATTTTGGATAATGAAAAGGAATATCTTAAAAATATTGGCGGGGCATCAGTAACACACTTTTACAAAGAAAACTTTTATTTGGTTGCAAATGTCTATTTGAATTTGGCGGACGCGGAGGAAATTAATGCAGGCTTAATAAATAATTTTCCTCGTAGTGAAGTTGTGACAATAAAGACCGAAAAGGTGCCAAAACAGGCGAAAAATTCAATAAAGAACGATGTGTGGCTATTAAACTTTGTGAAGTTTTTGTATGAATATAACAAACAATTCTATCTAAACTCGATGGACTTTTATACGGGAAAGCAAACTGAGAGCGATTTTATTTCTAGTTTGGTGTCAAAAAGCCTTGAATTTGATGAGTTTAAGAAAAATATTGAGGGCGAAGCGGAAATTTATGAGGTATTTAAGGAATATGTTGGGCTTTTTTCATTGCAACTAACAAGTTTTTTGAATAATTTTTATATTGCAAAAAACAAACAACATTATGTCAGTGCGTATTATGTGGGGTTTGTGATTAATTATTTAGAGTTTTATGATAGTTTAAAAATTTCTTAATTTATGAAATAATAATTTGAATTTTATGCAAAATATGGTATTATAGGTTTATATTGAGGTGAACTATGGGATTTATGAATTGGCTTATGAAAGGCGTTGGCTTTGAAAATGAAGATGTTTATGACGATTCAATGGAAAGAGAAAAACAACGCGAAGAAAAACAAAGAAGAAAGGAAGAACAAAAACGTAAAAAAGAGGAATATAAGGCTCGTCAGGCTCAAGAAAAGGCTGACAGATTTGCTAAGCGTTATTCTTTGAAACAAGAAAAAGATGTTCAAGAAAAAGCTCCTCAAGAAACCGTTAGTTATACTCAAAATCCTGACCAATATAACACAAGCAGTTCATCTTTTGCGTCTTCTGCATCAAATAGTTACGGAATGGGCTCAAATGCTGGTGGTTTTGGTTCAAAGAATGTTGAGTTTGTTTATCCTCGTAAGTTTGATGATGTTCAATATGTTATGAACTACTTAAAAGAAGGCGAGTCTGTTATGCTTAATCTTAACAGTATGAACGAGTATGACTCTCAAAGGCTCCTTGATTGCACTTATGGCGCAATTTATGCACTTAATGGCAGTATTCAAAGGGTTGAAAGCAATATTTTCTTGCTTATGCCAGAGGGATATAACATTAGAACTCACGAACAAAAACCACAACAATAAAGTTTTTTGAATAATTTGTCGAAATCTGCGTATGCTAACTGTGGGGTAGTTTATGGAGAGAGTAGATGCTTTTGATTATAAATTGGCTTTCTTGGGGTATGATAAGGCTTGTATAGATGAAATTATTGGCGAAAAGGACAGGCTTATTGAACTTCAAGAGAAAGATTTAGAGTCATTAAAACGAGAAATTCAGTTTTTAAAACGACAAATAAATTACTCTAGAATGAAAAAGAAGTAGATTTTGATAAAAGAAGTCTTACTTCTTTTTTTATTTGTTGACACTGTTTGTTAAAAATTATAAACTAGTTATAGAGGTGTTTATGTTTAAAAAGTTTATTATTGCTTATGACCACAGAGTAGATAAGAAATATATTGATAAAATTACACAGTATTTAAGTGGCTCAAATATTGAATATAGCGTTGTTGAGGACGACTCAGAGGGCAATGATTATCCAATTTTGGCGTATAAAGCGTATAACAAATATAAAGAAACTGGCGCAAGTGGAATGATTTTGTTGTGCGGAACTGGCGTTGGAATGAATGTTGTTGCAAATAAATGTGATGGAATTCGCTCGGTTCTTCCTAGTGAAGAGGGTTCAGCATATTTCGCAAGACGCGATGAAGATGCAAACTGCATTGTTTTTGCCGCAGGAAAAGCTGATGAAAGATATGAAGTTAAGATTTGTAAGAGAAAAATGATAAGAATTCTTGATGTTTTCATCAACACAGAGTTTTTGGGAGAAGAAAGACACGCAAGAAGAATTGGTCAAATTTCTAAAATTGAAAAGGGTGGAAAACTATAATTATGACTGAAACAAAAGAAAACGAGACTCTAGACCTTAAAAGGGTAGCAAAAATAGCCCTAAAAACGCTCTTAAACCTTTTTATTGGAATAATGTTTGCTTTGATGGTTCTGTTTTTTGTAGCCCCAAGTTTCAGTTTAAAAGTTAGCAAGACATTTGGTTCACTCAAAGGACAAGAGGTTTGTTACGAAAGACTCTATACTCAAAGCGGAAATATTACTGATTTATATAATTTGATTGTTATAAATGACCAACAAAACGATTATGAGAACGAATTTGCTTATATCAATCAAATAATTAAGAAATCAAACTACAAAGAGTTTTGTGAGCAAATGGACAAGGCGAGTTTGACGGAAGTTAAGTCAAAAGAATTAATTCCTTATTCTTGCGACACGAACGCATACATTAGAAATCAAAAGGTTGAATGTATGTATAGGCTTGGTGAAGACCAAACCATTGAAGTTGTTGTTCAAACTGCAGCAGGGGAACTTTCAGATGTGTCACTTGCGGTTTATGCTGATTTAATCAACGAAGACAAGAGTTTAACTGAAAATCAAAAAACTGAAAAGATTGTTGAGTTGATGTCAAAGCAAATCAGTGTTGGTGGTTCGTTTGCTGGCACAGATGTGATTTTGGAAAACAGAATCAATGACTTAAAAGCAGAACTTGCAAAAGAGGGGCTCACAGAGTCAAGAAAGATAATTTTGCAACATTCACTTGTTAGAATTTATAGAGCAGAGTATTTGATTAATGTTTATCTTGATAATTCAGCAGAGGCTGAAAACTATAAAACTCTTTATAATCAAGAGTATGCAAAACTTGTTGCAATGTATTAAATTTTAGGCAATAAAAAAGGTGTTATGTCAAACATAACACCTTTTATTTTCGGCATTTACGAGAATTAGAACGCAATTTTTTCGCTTACATAGTTAACAAGTTCATCTGCATTAATTCTAATTTGTTCCATTGTGTCACGGTCACGAATAGTAACAGTGTTGTCTTTAAGAGTATCAAAATCGATTGTTACACAGAATGGTGTTCCAATTTGGTCTTGACGACGATATCTCTTACCGATTGAACCAGCCTCGTCATAGGTGCACATAAAGTGCTTTGAGAGTTTCTTGTAAAGTTCTCTTGCTTTTTCGCTTAAGTTCTTTTGAAGTGGAAGAATTGCAACCTTATATGGAGCGATTGCAGGGTGGAAGTGGTAAACAACTCTTGTGTCGCCGCCTTCTAATTGTTCTTCATCATAGAATTCGCAAAGAACTGCAAGTGTGAGTCTGTCTGCACCGATTGAATATTCAACAACGTGTGGAATGTATTTTTCGTTTGTTACTGGGTCAATATAGAGCATATTTTTTCCAGAATATTCTTGGTGACGAGAAAGGTCATAGTCTGTTCTGTAGTGAATACCATTAAGTTCGTTCCAACCGAATGGATATTTGAAGATAATGTCACACGCAGCCTTTGCGTAGAATGCGAGTTTTTCGTGGTCTTTGTAGTTAAGATTTTCTTTCTTGAAACCAAGGTCAATAAGGAAATCATAAGCGTCTTTCTTGTAATCATCATAGAACTTGAAACCTTGTTCTTCGTTTTTACAGAAGAGTTGGTGTTCCATTTGTTCGAATTCGATTGTTCTAAATGTGAAGTTTCCTGGGGTGATTTCGTTTCTAAATGCTTTACCGATTTGTCCAATACCGAAAGGAACTTTTGCTCTTGTTGTTCTTTGAACGTTCATAAAGTTTACAAATTCACCTTGAGCGGTTTCTGGACGAAGATAAATTACGTCATCAGCGCCACCATTGATGTCTCTTGATGTTTGGAACATAAGGTGGAATTGACGGATTGGTGTCCAGTTGAAGTTTCCACAAACAGGGCAGTTAACGTGATGTTCGTTAATGTATGCTTCCATTTCTTCGTTTGACATTGCGTCAGGGTTAACTTCGCCTTTTGAATATGTTTCAATAAGGTTGTCTGCTCTCATTCTTGCTTTACAAGATTTGCAGTCCATTTTTGGGTCGGTGAATGATGCAACGTGACCAGATGCTTCCCAAACTCTTGGGTTCATCAAGATTGCAGCGTCAACACCATAGCTGTTGTCTGATTCTTGAACGAATCTTTTCCACCATACTTTTTTAATGTTGTTTTTAAGTTCAACACCTACTGGACCATAGTCCCAAGTGTTTGCCAAGCCATCATAGATGTCTGAGCCTGGATAGACAATACCTGTGTTTTTGCAGTGTGATACGAGTTTGTCCATTGTTAATTTTTCCATTGTTTTTCTCCTAAAAATTTATTTTGTTTTTTAGCCAAAACAAAAGGCCTAATCTATACGTCTCCGTTAGCAAAAAAGAATAGGTTATTATTCAATTTTGCTAAGGGGCGAGAGATTAGACCCGTGGTTCCACCCTTATTAGTGTTAAAAACACTCACTCTTTTCGTTGATTGCTCCAAAGCGCCTTCAACTTGCGTTTACTTGTTTCATCACACCATACGAAACTCTCTTTAAGCAACTTTCAAGTTTACTCTTCTTTTTCATCGCAATATATGAGAAGATTATATACCTTGTGTGCGGGTTTGTCAACGGAATTTGTAAAAACAAATTTTTAGCGGCTGGCGATTTTGTATTGTAAAATCAAAACCATTTGGTTATAATAAGGATTATGAGCATAGAAAACGAAAGAAAGTTTGAATTGGTGTCAAAATTTGCCCCTATGGGTGACCAGCCACAAGCGATTAACAGTTTGGTGGAAGGTTTAAACGACGGGTTGAGAACACAGGTTTTACTCGGTGTCACTGGCAGTGGCAAGACTTTTACTATGGCAAATATTATTGAGAAGGTTCAACGCCCAACACTTGTTATTGCTCACAACAAAACTTTGGCTGCTCAACTTTGCAATGAGTTTAGGGAATTTTTCCCAAACAATTCAGTTAACTATTTCGTTTCATACTATGATTACTATCAACCTGAGGCGTATATCGCGTCAAGTGACACTTATATTGAAAAAGAACTTTCAATCAATGACGAGATTGATAAACTTCGTCACTCTGCGACTTGTTCGTTATTTGAAAGACGAGATGTTATTATTGTTGCGTCAGTTTCGTGTATTTATGGTCTTGGTGAACCAAGCGAATATCACAAGCAAGCAATATCACTTAGACCGGGTATGCAGATTTCTAGAGATGCTGTTATTGAAAGGCTCGTAGAGAACCAATACAGACGAAATGATATTGATTTTGTTCGTGGTTGCTTTAGGGTTCGTGGTGATACACTTGAAGTGTTCCCAGCAAATAGCAGTGAATATTCAATTCGAATAGAGTTCTTTGGCGACGAAATCGATAAAATTTGTGAGATTGAGTCAGTCACATCAAGGGCGGTATCAACGCTTTCGCACATTGCAATTTATCCAGCAACTCACTACGCTGTTGGTGGAAAAAAGATGGAAGAATGTCTTAAAAACATCGAAGAGGATATGATTAAAGAAGTTGAAGAACTTCAAGCAAAAGGCAAGATATTAGAGGCTGAAAGACTCAAGCAAAGAACCTCTTATGATATTGAAATGATGCGTGAGATTGGCTATTGCAGCGGAATTGAGAACTATTCAAGATATTTTGATGGCAGAAACCCAGGCGACACACCATACACGCTCTTTGACTATTTTCCAGATGACTTTTTGGTTTTGGTTGATGAGAGTCATATGACAATTCCACAAGTTAGGGCAATGTATAATGGAGACAAAGCAAGGAAAGATGCGCTTGTTGAATATGGCTTTAGACTTAAGTCTGCTTATGATAATAGGCCTCTTAAGTTTGACGAGTTTGAAAAGAAATACGCTCAAATGATTTGTATTTCAGCAACTCCTGGACCTTACGAAATGGAAAGACAGGATAATATTGCAGAACAAATCATTCGTCCAACAGGACTTTTGGACCCTGAAATTGTTGTTAAGCCCGCAAAAAATCAAGTAGATGACCTTATTGGAGAACTTAACAAGACTATTGAAAACGGGGGAAGATGTCTTGTTACAACACTCACGAAGAAGATGGCGGAACAACTCTCTGCTTATTTGTTTAGTGTGGGGATAAAAACGACATATTTGCACTCTGAAATCAAGGCTATGGACCGAATGACGGTTATAAACGAACTAAGAAGCGGAGAAAGCGATGTTTTGGTTGGTATCAACCTTTTGAGAGAAGGTCTTGATATGCCAGAAGTTAAACTTGTTGCTATTCTCGATGCAGATAAAGAAGGCTTTTTGCGTTCAACTGGTGCGCTTATTCAAACTATTGGAAGAGCCGCTAGAAACGCGGAGGGCAGAGTTGTGATGTATGCTGACGTTATGACCGATAGCCTAAAAAAGGCGATAGACGAAACAAACAGAAGAAGAGATAAACAAAAGGCTTATAACGATGCACACGGAATAATTCCAAAGACAATCGTTAAAGATATTGTAAATACACTCAAAATTACAACAAAAGAAACAGACACAACTTCAATGAGCAAAGAGGATATTACAAGACAAATTGAAAGTTTAACTGCGCTTATGAATGTTTCAGTAAAAGCTCTAGATTTTGAAAAGGCGATTGAACTTCGTGACAAGATTGAAGAACTCAAATGCAAGCAAGAAGGTAAGTCTTACAAGAAAAAAGAGAAGGTTGAAAAAACTAGAGCAAATGTTTATGAAAGAACCCGTAAATCACATAAAGTTTAATATGTTATGTCACACATAATACTGAATATTTCAGCGTTTACGTGTTGTTTTTAAAAATATGGAGAAGAAGATGGATAACTTTATTAGGATACTTGGAGCAAAAGAAAATAACCTTAAAAATGTTAATCTTGATATCCCTAGAAATAAACTTGTGGTGCTCACAGGATTGTCTGGAAGCGGAAAGTCAAGCTTGGCATTTGATACAATTTTTGCTGAAGGGCAAAGACGCTATATGGAGTCTTTGTCTTCTTATGCTAGACAATTTTTGGGTCAAATGAAAAAACCTGATGTTGACCAAATCGATGGTTTATCTCCAGCGATTGCTATTGACCAAAAAACCACATCTTCAAACCCAAGGTCAACTGTTGGAACTGTTACTGAAATTTATGATTATTTTAGATTATTGTTTGCAAATATTGGCGTTCCATATTGTGTTAACTGTGACAAACCTATAAATTCAACATCGGTTGACAAGATTGCTGAAAAGGTTATGGCTTGTGAAAACGGCTCAAAATTAATGATTATTGCACCAGTAATTCGCAGAAAAACTGGGGAATATAAAGAGCTCTTTGAGGACTTTAGAAAAAAAGGTTATTTAAGAGTAAAAGTTGATGGTGTTATTTATACATTAGACGAAGAGATTGTTCTTGATAAAAAGAAAAAACACGATATTTCCGTTGTTATTGATAGACTTATTAGAACCGATAATATGGATAATAGACTTATTGATAGCATTGAAACTGCATTAAAACTCGCGGACGGGCTTGTGATTGTTGATACAAATGGCGAGGAAATCTTATATTCAACAAAACACAGTTGTCCAACTTGTGGTTTTTCATTCAATGAAATTTCTTCACGTTTATTCTCATTTAACACTCCAATTGGTGCTTGTCCAGACTGTGCAGGTATTGGTTCAAAAATGATTATTGAAGAAGATTTGCTTGTAAAAGATTGGAATCTTTCGCTTGCAGACGGGGCAATTTCTGCGTTTGGTTGGGGTGATTATGGTTTTGGGAATATGTTCTTTAGGGCTGTTATTGATAAGTTTGGCTTATCAATGGCAACACCACTCAAAGATTTCCCACGTGAAGTGTTAGATTTTATATTTTATGGAACAAATGGCGAAAAACTCGCTATGAAAACCAAAAGTGACAATGTTTTCAATATGAGATTTGAGGGAATTATTCCAAATCTTTATCGCAGACACGAAAATGGAAGTGATTTTGCAAAGAACGAAATTGAAAAATATATGGCAGTCAAAGAGTGCGAAACTTGCAGGGGAAAGAGACTTAATCCGCAAGCACTTGCCGTTAAAATTGATAGAAAATCTATTATAGATGTGACAGATATGAATGTCACACATATTCTTGAATGGATTGATGGGCTTAAACTCACTGAAAAAGAAAAGGCGATTTCAAATGGAATCTTCAAGGAAATAAAAGCACGACTCAATTTCTTAAAAAATGTAGGGCTTGAATATTTAACTTTGTCTAGAACTGCTAGCACACTTTCGGGTGGTGAGGCACAGAGAATAAGGCTTGCAACTCAAATTGGTAGTGGACTTATGGGGGTTTTGTATATTTTAGACGAACCAAGCATTGGTTTGCACCCAAGAGATACTGAAAAACTGATTGCGACACTAAAGAGGCTTAGAGACCTTGGCAACAGTGTGCTGGTTGTTGAGCACGATGAAGAGACAATAAGGTCAGCAGACTATGTTGTGGACATTGGACCTAAGGCTGGTGTTCACGGCGGAAGGGTAATTGCACAAGGAACGCCTAAAGAAATTGCAGCAAGTGAGAGTTCTCTCACAGGGGCTTATTTATCTGGTAGAAGAGAGATAAAAATCCCTGAAAAAAGAAGACCTATGTCAGACATAACACTTGATATTATCGGCGCTAAGCAGAATAATCTCAAGAATATTAATGTTAAAATTCCGCTTGGTAGATTGGTTGCTGTAACAGGT
>SVHI01000023.1 GCA_015055905.1 Clostridiales bacterium
TCTCAATTCGAGACAGTCAAATGTTGGCTCCCCAGGTTGGGTTCGAACCAACGGCCTATCGATTAACAGTCGAGTGCTCCACCACTGAGCTACTGGGGAATATTTAGTTGTTGTTCAAGCGAACAATGGTATTATATATCATAGTTTGAATTATTGCAACACTTTTTTCAAACTTTTTTAAAAATTTTCTTTTTTGTTTCTTTTTCATAATTATCATATATAGTTGCTTGATTTATCAAAATTTATACGCTTTTGGCGGCTTTTAATTTCTCTTTATAACCCGCCCTCACCCAAAAAAATTGTCAAAAAGTATATACAAATTACTCCTTTTGTGCTATAATATTCACATCACTTATGGAAAAGATAAATATCAACTTAATAAAAGAAAAGCATAGAAAGATAGTTTTTGAATTGCTCCTTAAATTAAGGTTGCATTCAGAAGAAAGTTATATTCATAGTCTTGACGTTGCAGAAAAGTCGCTTGCGCTCGCCATTGCCTTAGGCATTAACGAAACAGAGTTATCAAGGCTCTACACAGCAAGTTTGCTTCACGACATTGGAAAAATCCACGTTGATGAATCATTATTACACAAACCAAACGTTTCGGACTACGAAAGAGAACTTATTCGTGTTAGTCACATTGAAGGCACAAGAGCCATTTTAAGTGAATACTTTGACCCTGAACTTGTTAGACTTGCCTCACACCACCACGAAAGACTCAACTCTTCTGGTTATCCAGAACACCTTAATGCAAGAAAACTTGACATCTTGGATAGAATTTTGCAAGTGGCAGACGTTACAAGCGCGCTTGCACAAAATCGTTCTTATCAAGGCGCATACGCACCAGAACAAGTTATTGAAATTCTCGATAACCTTGTTCGCCGCGGTGAACTTGACAAAACCTGTGTTCGTGAGATTGAAAGAATTTTCTTAATTCCACTCAAAGACCAGGCTCAACCAATCTAATAAAAAACACCAGAAATTCTGGTGTTTTTCTTTTTATTAATTATCCAAACAAGCATCAAGTGCTTTGAAGATTTCTTCTTTATTCATATCCTTTCCAATAAACACAAGTTTAACCATTCTGTCACCCACGTCTTCACGCCAATCTTTCATAATGTCTGGGTTTTGCATAATGTAAACGTGCTTTTGTTCTTCTGGAAGCGCATCAATCCAGAAGTCTGCTTTGTAAGAAGTTTTTTGTGGACCTGCTTGCTCAAAGATATACATATTGTCGTCATCACTTGAATACCAAACAATTCCTTTTGTTCTAATAATATTCTTTGGCATACTATCAACAAACTGACGGAACTTTGACTTTACAAGAGCCTTTCTTCTATAGTAAACAAACGAACCAATTCCATATTCTTCAGTTTCACCTTCTCCGTGGTGATGGTGATGATGTTTGCAATGGCACTTCTTTCCGCCTTCGCAGCCTTCTTCGTGATGCTCGTGATGATGCTCGTGCTCTTCGTTGTCTTCGTGCTCGTGATGATGTTCGTGTTCATCGTGACCATCATCGTGCTCATCTGCCTCTTTCTCGATTTCTTTCATCCAGCCAGCAGACATACAAGCCTTGTCAAAATCGAATGAGTTTGTGCCCATAATTTTGCCGATTGGAACTTTTCCAAACTCAGCCTCCAAAATTTCAGCCTCTGGTTGAAGTTTTTTGATAACCGCCAAAACCTTATTCTTTTCTTCTTCAGTAACTTGGTCAATCTTGTTAAGAACAATTTTGTTACAGAACTCAATTTGTTGAATGATAAGGTTTTCAATATCTTCATCATCAATATGTTCTTTCACAAGGTCGTCGCCACAGCCAAATTCTTTTGAGAGTCTAAGGCAGTCAACAACCGAAACAACGTTGTCAAGTCTGCAAATGCTTGGAAGATTATATTCTTCGCTCGCATCAGAAACCAAAGTGATTGATTGAACGATTGGAATAGGCTCACAAATACCTGACGCCTCAATCAAAATGTAGTCGAATTTATTTGATGCAACAAGTTCAGCAATTTGCTTCATAAGGTCTTGCTTGAGTGTGCAACAAATGCAACCATTTTGAAGCGGAACCAAACTATCGTCATTTTGAGAAACAACGTTTTCAGCACCAATGAGGTCTGCGTCAATGTTAACCTCACCAATATCGTTAACGATTACAGCAACTCTGTAGTCTTCTTTATTATTCAAAACATAGTTCAAAAGTGTAGTTTTTCCTGCACCTAAATACCCTGTTAAAAGGGTGATTGGTATAACTTTCTTCATAAAAATCTCCTTTACAGTTTTTAATTATAACCCTTTTTCTATGAATTGCAAACATTTACAAAAAATAAGCAACAAAAAACTCACACTTTGATGTGTGAGTCTGTTTTTATTCACTTTGTGGTTCACTTTCTGCCTTGCTAAGCCCAAGTTTGTTTCTTAGTTCTGCTTTAAATTCGTCAATTTCAAACAAATAACCAGTTTTTCCACTAATGTCCAAAACGATAAGTTGAATGAAAAAATCATCTTTCTCGTCTGCTCTATCTTTTTTTAAAATTGTTGTCAAATCTTCTCTAAAACCTTTGTCAGTAAGCATTTTATCGATATAACTATCTGCAAGAGTTTTATTCTTTAAATTTGTAGCCATAATTAGCCCTCCTTTTGACTATAACAATAATACCACAAATCTGTCAAAAAGTCAAATAAACACAGCCCCGCTATTGTCTCAGCCAAACACCCTAGAAAACAAAAAAACAAATGCTATTTTGCATTTGTTTTTCTTTTCTTTTGTGAAGAATTTTTATTTTCCAATTTCTTGAGTTCTTCAACAGCTTTGATGATAATATTTGTAACTCTTTTTGTGTCTCCCTCACAAACAGTATCAATATTATCGAGCTTGTCTTGAAGCATCTCACTTCCAGCATCGGTGATGTTATAGAAAATTTCTCTTCTATTAGATTTGTCTTTATGAGATTCAATAAGACCATCTTTCATCATCTTTTTTGCAAGGATTGCAAGATTACTCTTTGCCATATTAAGTTCGGCAATGAGTTCTTTTGGAGTAACTCTCTCTTTTCTTGTTAAAATATACAAGATTTGATAGGTATTACTAAAAATACCAGCCGCTTCTCCCTTGCCCTCTGCAATACGGTCGGAAATGAGCTTAAGCTCAACAATGTTTTTAGAAAATAAGTTTCTTTCTTGTGTATTTGTCTGTTCCATAGCATCTATTATAATTATATAACATTTTTTGTCAACCCTATTTTAAAAAAACTTATGAAATCATATCAAAAATTTCGTTTTTCTTGCGACTTTTTCCACATTTTTCCAGTGGTTTTGGCAAGTCCGTGATATGAGTAAAACTTCGATAAAAAGCCAACTAATCGATTGATAAAGCCAGGAATAATTACCGCTTTTTTCTTCTTTAAAGCCTTCAAAGAAATCTTTGCAATTTTGTCCGCTGAAAGCGTTGTAAGTTTGCCTTTCAGCCCCATTGATTTAATGGAATCTTTCATTGCCTGAGTTGTTGCTATTCCACTTGGGCAAGTTGTTGTAAACACAATGTTCTTATCCTTAAACTCAACCGCCAAAGCCGTCATCATTGATGTTAAAAACGATTTTGTTGCCGCATAAACTGCCATATGTGGAATTGGCTGAAACGCTGACTGGCTTGAAACCGTTAAAACCTCAAGCTTTTGTGTTTCATCTCTTCTTTCAATAATCTTTTTTGTAAGGTCAAGAGTTCCTATGCAGTTAACTTCAACAGCACCTGCAATTTCTTCGTCACTAAACCTTAATAGGTCACCCTCAATAATAACCCCTGCATTATTGATGAGTTTATTCACCACAATATCGTTTTTCTCAAGGTCACTAACAAGTTTTTCTCTATCCTCTTTTTTCCCAAGATTACAAACAAAGGTTTTAACAAACAAACCATCAAATTCAGCCCTAAAATCTTCAACTAACGCGTCCAGTTTCTTTTGACTGGTTCCAACTAAAACTAAGTTTTCTTTTTTCTCTGCCAATATCTTGACGAACGCTCTTCCTAAGCCACCGCAAGCACCAGTAATAAGTGTGCAAACCATTATATTCTAAGCCCCCTTGGATATAGATTTTTTAAGCGGTTTTGAACAATTTTAACCCCACCAACTCCGTAGCCACCAACCGTCACAACACCATAGCCTTTTGCAGAAATGTCTGTTGATAATTCTTCGCCGTGCATATACTTTTTAAGTTCTTCTGGTGTAAGTTCAATTTTGTGTTTAAATTTGTCAGCAAGTGCCATAAAAATGTTGTGGCTTGGTTCAAACCTACCCTTTTCAATCGTTCCAATCTTCACACCAACCGCCAAGAACTTAAGTTCTTCAAGTGCTGTTTGAAGTTCTGTGTTAAACCCTTTTGGCGCAAAGAAAATTGAACCACCAACTCTATAAAGGTCACGCCAACTAAACTCTTCAAGAAGACTTGACGCAGCAAACTCTTTAACAAGTTTGTTTTCGCTTTGACCAATTTGAGAAACGCTTCTGTAATGTTTCTTTGAATAAAGTGCTGTTTTTCTCATTTCGTCTTTATTTTCAAAAACTGCAACAAACTGACCTTCACCCGCACCAGAATATGGCAAAAACTTCCTTGCAAAGTCTTTGTTTCCGTGGGTTATGTTAGACGAAATTGTAACATTTTTTATTTCTTCAGGCACATCTTGAAGTTCAAAATTGAAATTTTCTAAAAGCCAATCAACGACAGCCTCGTCTTCAAATTTGTTATATGTGCAAGTTGAGTATACAAGTTTTCCGCCAGCACACACCAAATTTTGAGCAATTTCCAAAATCTCTTTTTGTCTTTCAAAACATCTTTCAACGTTTTCGCTGCTCCACTCGTTGATTGTTTCAGGATTTTTTCTAAACATTCCCTCGCCCGAACAAGGTGCATCAACAAACACATAATCAAAGACACCAGCAAAGATTTTGAGGTTCTTTGGTTCTTCATTCAAAATAACAACATTTTTAAGCCCAAGTCTTTCCACGTTTGACTGCAAAATCTCGGCTCTTGACTTAATAATTTCATTCGAGAAGATAATGCTTCCCTCTGGCGCACGGCTCGCTATTTGCCCTGTTTTTCCGCCTGGTGATGCACATAGGTCAAGAATCAAAAGAGGTCTATCCTCTTTATCTATTCCACTTGAGCAAACTGGTATCATACTTGATGGTTCTTGAATATAAATTTGACCAGTCAAATGCTCAGCAGTATTGCCGATTTTGTCGTCATCGTCCAAAACAAAACCATCTTCTGCATAGCCTAGTTTTGTTAAATTCTTGCTGATTTCGCTAGAATTTAAAAACTCGCTGACTGAAATTTTAACTTTATTAACTCTAAGCCCACGCACAGGTTTTTCGTTTAATGCGCGTTCATAGTTTTCATAGTCTTCACCCAAGAGTTCTTTCATTTGAGAAACATATTCGATTGGTAACTTTTCGCTTAATTTTTCCATACTCAAAATATACAACAAATTTTATTTTTAGTCTATAAATTTTTGAGCAAAAAGAAAAAAGGGCTTTCGCCCTTTTTTATAAATTAACCAAAAATTCTTTCGATTGCTGATTTTGGTTGTTCAATATACATTGGAACAACTTCACCAGGAGCAAGGTCTTTGCCTGCTTCAATAGCGTCAACCACACAATATTTGTCTGGTGTGTCACTTGACTCTGCACCATATACAACAGATTGTGGTGCTTCGCAATATTTTTTAGTTTTTTTGCTTGTTGTGAGTGTTTTGTAAAGGTCATTTCCACCACAAATAATAACTGTGTCAATCGCACTTCTACCAAGTTTTGATGTAAGTTCTTTAACAAATGAAAGAACCGCTTTTTCGTGGTCTTTTCTCAAAGACTCTTCACCTTTGCCCTCTGTATCTCTCTTTTTCATATCATCGATACCAAAAAGTCTTTCGTCGTGAATAATGTTGTCTTCGTTGAGCATTTGTCCATTTTCCCAACAAATATTATAAACGATTGAAGCAACTTCTTCATAGTTCATTTCAGGTGGCAAATAAACATAGATTGTGTCAACATCTTGTCCTTTGAGAGTTTCACACACATCTACTGCATTTCCAATAACATTTTCTCTGCCTTTTTGTGTTAAGTGCTTTGTAAAGAGGTCTTTTTCATAGCACATAAATTGACCCTTATAAAAAACTTCGCCGTCTTTGAAAACAACATCAGTATCTTCAAAACTACCAGAAAGGTCAACACCCATCTCACGAGCATCGATAATCTTTTTAACAATATCTCTATCAATTTCATACATTGCATATTTTGCGATTGGGCTGAGAGTTTCTTCGCTTTCACCCACATTGAAAAATAATACTTTCATATGAATCCCCCTTGTTTCCATATTAGTTATCATATTATAATACAAAACAGAGTCAATTTCAATACCTATTTGAAAATTTCTGCGATAATTCAAAAAAATATTTTCATAATCTAGACAAATCAAATTTATAATGTTATAATAACTAAGTTAATTTAAAGTTTAGCAGAAATTGCTAAATTTTTTTATGGAGAAAACTATGGAAGAAAACAAAATTAGAAATATAGCAATCATCGCACACGTTGACCACGGTAAAACAACCCTTGTTAACGCACTTTTGAAAGAAGGCGGTGTATTTAGAGAAAACCAAGCAGTTCAAGACAGGGTTATGGACTCAAACGCATTAGAGCGTGAAAGAGGCATCACAATCTTCTCAAAGAACGCATCACTTATGTATAACGGCGTAAAAATTAACGTTGTTGACACCCCTGGACACGCAGATTTTGGTGGCGAAGTTGAACGTGTTTTAAAAATGGTTGACGGCGTTTTGTTGGTTGTTGACTCATTTGAAGGCACAATGCCACAAACAAGATTCGTTCTTGAAAAAGCACTTGCCCTCGGTCACAAAGTTATTGTTGTTGTGAACAAAATTGACAGAAAAGACGCAAGAGTAAAAGAAGTTGTTGACGAAGTTCTTGACCTATTGATGGACCTTGACGCAAACGAAGAGCAACTTGACTCTCCATTTGTTTACGCATCTGCAAGAGCAGGCATTTCTTCACTCGACCCAGATAATATGGGCGAAGATATGAAACCTCTTCTTGACACAATTCTTTCACACATTCCTGCACCATCTTCACCACTCGACAAGAGTTTTAAGATGCTTGTTTCTTCTTGCGAAGCAAACGACTATCTTGGAAAACTTTCAGTTGGAAAAGTTGACCAAGGAACTGTTAAAGTTAATGAAACCTTAACAATCGTAAACTTCCATAACCAAGAAAAACACAAAACCTTCAAAATCACAAACATCTTCGAGTTCCAAGGACTCAAAAAAGTTCCAGTAACTGAAGCTGTTGCTGGTGACATTGTTTGTATTTCTGGTTCAGACGATGTAACAATCGGCGACACAGTTGCAAACGCAGAAGACATCACCCCTATCCCATTCGTAAAAATTTCAGAGCCTTCAATCGAAATGGAATTTTCGGTTAACGACTCACCATTTGCTGGAACTGAAGGAAAATTCTTCACTTCTCGTCATCTTCGTGACCGTCTCTTCAAAGAAGCGGTTAAAGACCTTTCACTCAAAGTTTATGAAACCGACAGTGCAGACAAATTTAGAGTTTTGGGACGTGGCGAAATGCACATTTCAATCCTTGTTGAAAATATGCGTAGAGAAGGCTACGAATTCCAAGTATCAATGCCAAAAGTAATTTTTAAAGAAGAAAACGGCGTAACCTTAGAGCCAATCGACAATCTCACAATCGATGTTCCTGAAACCTGTGTTTCAACAATTATGGGTGCAATGGGCGTTCGTAAAGGCGAACTTCTTAATATGAGTCCAAAAGGCAGCCGTATTAGAATGGAATTCAAGATTCCATCACGTGGCTTGTTTGGCTACAAGAGCGAATTTTTAACACAAACCAACGGCGAAGGAATTATGAGTTCAATCTCTGCTGGCTATGAACCATATAAGGGCGCAATCAACACCAGAAACTATGGTGCACTCATCGCACACGAAACTGGTGAATCAATCGTTTACGGACTCTTCAACGCACAAGAACGTGGCAGACTTTTGATTGGTGCAGGCGTTAAAGTTTATGGCGGAATGGTTGTTGGTATCAACCCAAAAGCAGAAGACATCGTTGTAAACGTATGTAAGAAAAAACAACTCACAAACATTCGTTCAAGTTCTTCAGACGAAGCACTCCGTCTCATTCCAATCAAGCAACTCACTCTTGAAGAAAACCTTGAGTTTTTGGGTGAAGACGAACTTTTGGAAGTTACACCAGAAAACCTTAGAATTAGAAAAAAGATTCTCGACCACACAATTAGAGGTCGTGAAACCTATAGAAAAAAACACGAAAATGATAAATAAAAAGAGGGGTCTCCCCTCTTTTTTTGCAAAACAAAACCCCTTGATGTTCAAGGGGTTTTTATTAATTGTTTTTATTGATTTTGATTTTGTTAACCATCATATTGCCAAAGTAGTCTTCTTTTTCTTTCTCTTTCTTTGGAGCCTTTGGCTTGATTGTGATGACTTCACTTTCTTTCTTTTTCACATCTGCAGTCTTTTTAACTGTCATAAGTTGAATTTTTTGGTGAACTTCGTCATCGTGCTTAACAACTTGTTCGCCAGTGTTGATTTTTTGGAATCTTTCAACATCGCTTGCATTATTCATTTGAACAAACGCACCATTCTTTTTGCGGATAACACCTGCTTGACCGCCCATTTTAACTTCAGTAACCTTTTGGTTAACAGTGTCATTTGGAGTATCAAATCGCATTGTGTTAACAACACGTGCTCTTTGAATTTCAGCGTGTTCTGAATGTTCTTGTGGTGGGAGTGCTGTTTCTTCAACAATTTTAACAACATCGCCCTCTTTGTCTGTTTTAATAATTGATGAACTTCCAGTTCCACCAACTGGTGTAAGTTTGTAAGTTGCAACAAATGTAACATCTCTTGTGAGGAGCATATTGTCTTCATAGCCTTTCCAACCAGCAAATTCATAAACTGAATTTGAAGAATCTTCAGTTTCTTTCTTTGGAGCAGTTGGAGCGGTTATTGGGGTTCCATAAATCGCAAAACCTTGACTAACAACAGTTTTTCCATCGTCTTCAACAAACTCATATTTATATTTCTTTGGAACAGCATTATAAACTGCATAAACATTTTCGTTTTTGTAGAATGCGTCAGTGTTTTTGTCCCAACCAACAAATTCATAAGCAAATTCTTTTGATTCTGGTTTTGTTGGCTTGAGTTCATTTAGAGCAAGTCCAGCACCATATTCAACTTCATAAGAACCAAGAAGTGTCATTTTGTCATCGTCATAAACGTTAACATAACATTTTGTAACCTTTTGCAAATAAATAGCACGAACAACTGTGTTTCCGTTTTCGTCTACGCCATTTTTGTCCCAACCAATAAATTCATAAGAATATTGATTTGTTGGAGCCTTTGTTGGAATAGGCAAAAACTCAGTTCCTGAATAGTTTAATGATTTGTCTGAATAAACAGTTTTAACTTCACCGTTTGAATAAAACAAATCATAAATTGCCTCAAAAAAGTTATAAAATTTTTGACCAACAATTTTCCAAAATTCTTTCATAGGTTTCTTTTTTGTTTCAACCCACCAGATAAAGAAAATTGCAGTCAAGAGCAACACAACAACCAAAATTGTTGTTATTACCACAAATGTTTGAATATTGAAAGCAGACAATAAACTTTGTAAATTTAACATATTTTGTCACTCTCCCATTAACTAATATTTCGTAATTATATTTTGCCTTTTTTTTGAATAAATGTCAAATTAATATATAGAAAATATATTAAAATTACTCTGGCGACTTAAGCGTGTCAGTAATGCTAAGTTTGTAAACTCTTGGAATACTTGCGCTTGCCACAACCGCAGACATTAAAAATACAATCAAAAATGTTAAAAAATAGCACATAAAATTAGCAATAAATTTGGTTTTTATTCCAAACATAGCAAACGCCAACATCAGTGCTGGTTGACACAAAACAAATGCCACACCGAGCCCAATAATGCAAACAAACAACATTTCAAAGAACACAGTAAGCCAAATTTTTAAATATGGAGTTCCGTGAAGACGAAGCATCGCCATTTCCTTTGTTCTTTCTTTGAAAATTTGAACAATTAAAACGATTATTGACAAAAGTATGAGCGCGAGTGAAAACCACTCGAAAATTCCAGAGAACATTCGCATTGTTGAAATTTTAACAGTATGCACGTTTTGCTTATAAAACTCATTGATTGAATACCCCATCATAAACAAAAGCGAACAGCCCGCAACCGAAACAATCGACATAACAGTTCTTGTTCTATTCACGCGGATATTACGCATTGGCATTTTTAAAATGTTTGGAAGTTTATTCTTTTTGTTTCTTGACTTCATTTTGATTTTAACTTCGTGTCTCATACACTCGATTGGAGGTTTTTTAATGAGTTTGTTGCAAACGAAATATGAAGATAAAAATCCAACTAAAACCATTCCTAAAACAACCAAAATATTCATCAAAATTGGATTTTGAAGTTTAACATATTCTCTTGGAATGCTATAAAGCCCGTCATAGACATCAAATGTCACATTTGGAACAATAAGAGGAGCCAAAATTAGACCAAAAATAGACCCAATAAAGCAGAAAAACATTCCGTAACCACAATAATTCATTGTGATTTTTTTCGTTGGAACACCCATTGATTTTAAAAGTCCAATATTGTAATGTTGAGAATAAACCAACTGGCTAATCGCAGAAACAATCACCAAAATTGACACAAGCACAAAGAGCATTGGGAAAGTATAACTCATAATGTCTGCTTGTTTCACTTCTGCAGTCATTTTTGTTAGTGATTCAACATCTTTTTGTTCATAAATTCCATAAAGAGTTGATGATGCAGTATCATAATAATCTTGAATCTTTGCTTTAGATTCTTCGATTTTTTGTGAATTAATTAAAACTTGGTTATAACTAATTTTCACATCGTTTTCATCAACCAAAGGAAGAGCACTTTTTAGTTTTGACAAAAACAACTGTTCGTCAATAAATATTCTAGCCCTGTCCCCTGAAACCATATCTTCTGACAGCGAGCAATAACCATTAATCATAAACTCTAAATTAAGATTTTCGCCGCCGTAATTAAAACCAACAACAAACTTTGAATAGTTCATTTCAAGCCCATATTTTTTAGCGTCGTTTTTATCAATAAAACAACCCCATTCTCTTGAACCTTCTTCAACATAAGGTGTTGCTTTTTTGCCGTTTGAAACATAAATGTTTGCATCATATTCTTTTGAGCCGGTTGTTATTTTTTGACTTAAAAATAATCGCTTTTCATAATCAAAATATTCCGCAAAAAATTCATCATCTGCCTGTGTTACTTGATTTGTGTTAACCCAAATATTCGGCAAATTAGTATTTGAATGATAAGTTTTTATTGTGTTTTTTAAGGTCATTGAATTAATAAGCAAGCCCATAAAAAGACCCATTGAAACAGCCACAACCAAAATAACCAACACAAAATGGTGTATGTTGGTTTGAATGTTCCTTTTCCTGAATCTTTTTAAAATGCTATTCACTAAAATTCAATTTCCTCAATTTTTTTAGGTTTTTTCTGTGTAATATCGCTAACAATTTTTCCGTCAACAATTTTAAGAACTCTGTCTGCAACATCGGCAATCGCCTTGTTGTGTGTAACAATGATAACAATCTTATCTTTATTTTTATTAACCTCAAGAAGTTGCTTAACGATTTCTTTTCCTGTTTTGCTGTCAAGCGCACCAGTTGGCTCGTCACACAACAAAATTTTTGGATTTTTTACAATCGCCCTTGCTATGGCAACTCTTTGCCTTTCACCACCAGAAAGTTCGCTTGGGAATGAATATTGCTTATGTTCAAGCCCAACAAGTTTAAGCGCTTCAATGGCAGTCATTTCACCAGGCACAACCGCAAGTTCAACATTTTCAAGCACAGTCAAATTTTGCAAGAGATTGTAAACTTGGAAAACATATCCAACAACATATTTTCTATACTCTGCAAGAGTCTTTTCTTTAACTTCGCTAATGTCAACGCCAGCAATATTTATTGTTCCTGACGATGGTGTATCCATTCCACCAATAATATTTAAAAGGGTTGATTTTCCGCTTCCGCTTGGACCCAAAATAACAACCACCTCACCTGTGAAAAGTTGAAGTGACACATTATCAAGGGCAACAACCTCATCGTCGTCACCATAAAACTTTGACACGTGTGTGAGTGCCAATGAACCAACATATCTTTGGTCAAAAATAAATTCTTCTTTTTTCATAATACCTTCTTCTAAAACTATTATATAATTTTTTGCTTAATTTGCAAATAAATTAAGTGTTAAAAGATTTTTTTACAAATAAAAACCACTTTAAAAAAGTGGTTAAAGGTCATCTTGGTCTTGAACAGGTTCTTCGCCATTTTTTGTAAGCCCCGTGTATGAACCATCTGGGTCGAACTTGTTTGGCTGCAATATTTTTTTAATCTCTTCAAATTTAGACTCAAATTTAATTTTATTTTTATTTTTCATACATTTTCCTCCAATTTTATTTTTTGTTTTTAACAATAATTTTATTTGACTAAAACTAGTATATTTTTTAAAATAATTATATAGGTGAAAAATATGAATAAAATAGTTTTTAATAGAACTTGTTTTTTTGGTGTAGATTGTTCAAACACTCTAGCCGAAGAAATCAAGAACAGACATTTCAAAAAAGCATTTATCATTACAGACAACAACTTGATTGAGTGTGGTCTTTGTCAAAAGGTTATTTCTGGCCTTGTGAGAAACAGTATTCCTTCAGTTTTGTTCTCAGACATCACTCCTGAAACAACAGTCCGCGATGTTAAAAATGCATACTTTGAACTCAAGCGTTCAGGCGCAGATTTCATTTTGGCTGTCGGCGGTGGAAGCCCTATTGACACAGCAAAAGCAGTTTCGGTTATTTTCACTAACCCAAAATATGCTGATGTTGTTTCACTAAGTGGTCACAAAGACAATCTTAATGCCCCACTCCCAGTTTTTGCAATCCCAACAACTGCGGGCAGTGCCGCTGAAGCGTCAAAGAGTTTTGTTATTACTGATGAAATCTTAAACAAGAAACTTGTTTGCTATAACGACAAATGTCCACCAGTTGCATCATTTATTGATGCAGGGCTTATGTCTTCAATGCCAGACATTGTTACACTTAGTTCTGGTTTTGATGCTTTTGCGCACGCTGTTGAAAGTTTGATTTCTAAAAATGCAAACACTTTCACAAAAGCACTTTCAAAAGACGCAATCAAACTTGTTATTGAAAATCTCCCTCTTTGCTACGACGACCCAAACAACATTGTTGCGCGTGAAAATATGGCTTATGCTGAATATATGGCAGGCGTTGCATACACAAACTCTGGGCTTGGACTTGCCCACGCTATCGCACACGGCGTTGAAGGAAAATATAATATTCAACACGGCATCATCTTGGCGATGGTAATGTGCGCTGCACTTAAATTTAATATGTATTCTTCTTCTGCTGAAGACTACAAATATATCGCTGATGCTTTTGGTCTTGACTACACCGGCAAAACAACCGAAGAAATTTGTAGAGCGGTTATCAAAGAAATCGACAAGTTTAGAAGTGACTTTAATATTCCAAAGAAACTTTCAGATTACGGAATTTCAGAAGCCGACCTTGATGTTATTGCTCTCAATGCATTTGAAGATGCTTGCAACGCAGCAAACCCAAGAGAAGCAACAATGACTGATATCTACACAATTTTGAAAAAACTTTTATAATTTTTATAATTTTAAGCACAAAAAAACCTAGCAAATTTGCTAGGTTTTTGTTTTGATTAATAATCACAGTTGTTTGGAGTTCTTGGGAATGGAATGCAGTCTCTAATGTTTTCAACGCCAGTCAAATAAATAACTAAACGCTCGAAGCCCATACCAAAGCCTGCGTGTTCAACGCTACCAAATCTTCTAAGGTTGAGATACCAGTCAATAGTGTTTTTATCAACACCCATTTCATCGCATCTCTTGCAAACTTTTTCGTAGTCGTCTTCTCTTTGACTTCCACCCATAAGTTCACCAGCATCAGGAACAATAAGGTCAACACCAGCAACAGTCTTGTTGTCTGGATTGAGTTTCATATAATATGCCTTAATGTCTTTTGGCCAGTCAGTAATGAACACTGGACCATTGAAGTATTCAGTAACATATTTTTCGTGTTCTTTTGCAATATCGCCTTCATAGTCTGGCTCAAATTCCCATTTTCTGCCAGATTTTTTCAAGAGGTCAATAACATCGTGGTGTGAAATTCTCTTGAATTCACTGTTAACCAACTTGTTGAGTTTTTCAATCAAGCCTGGTTGAATGTTTTTATCCAAAAACTCAAGTTCTTGAGGACATTTTTCAACAACATAGTTAACAACAAACTTAAGCATATCTTCTTCAATATCCATAAGTCTATTAAGGTCACAGAACGCAATTTCAGGCTCAATCATCCAGAATTCATTAGCGTGAATTTTTGTGTTTGAGTTTTCAGTTCTAAATGTTGGTCCAAATGTATAAATCTTTCCAAATGCCAAAGCAAAAGCCTCACCGTGAAGTTGTCCACTTCCAGTAATAAATGCTTTCTTTCCAAACAAATCTTCAGCAAAGTTAACTTTACCTTCTTCTGTTTTTGGAAGATTGTCAAAATCAAGAGTTGTGATTTTGAACATTTGGTCACTACCCTCACAATCAGTTGTTGTGATGAGTGGTGTGTTTACATAAACATATCCGTTTTCTTGGAAATAAGTGTGAATTGCGTGAGCAGCAATACTTCTAATTCTAAACACTGCAGAATATGTGTTTGTTCTTGGTCTAAGGTATGCAACCTCTCTCAAGAATTCAAGTGTCATTTTCTTTTTTTGCAATGGATAATCTGCATCGGTTGCAGATAAAATTTGAACACTCTTTGCTTGAATTTCAAATGGTTGTCTAGCCTCTGGAGTGAGCACAAGTGTTCCCTCACAAGCAACAGATGAACCAGTGTTAAGTTTTGAAACTTCATCAAAGTTGTCTAATTTGTCAGCATCAAAAACAATTTGAATACCTTTAAAAGAAGAACCGTCA
>SVHI01000024.1 GCA_015055905.1 Clostridiales bacterium
AGGCAAAATCTGCGAGTTTGAAATAGACCTCGACTTTCCTTTATAATTTTTAATGTCTTCCATCAAACAGGTTTCTCTGCCCCAAGCGTGGTCAATCAAGAGTTCAGCATTCACACCAAACTCGTCATAAAGCAAATCTTCGCTCGTGTTTGCGATTCCACACATATCGTGAATACCAAACTTAGCAAGTCTTTCACAAGTTCCCCTCGAAATACCCCAAAAATCGGTTATTGGTCTGTGATGCCAAAGTTCTTTGATAAACTTTTCCTCTGTGAGCCAACCAATTCTGTCAGGGCTATGTTTTGCCGTGATGTCTAGAGCAATTTTCGCTAAATAAATATTGCTGCCAATTCCAGTCGTTGAAGGAATGCCAAGCGTATCTAAAATTTCAGTCATTAAAAGCTTAGCAAACTCTTTTGCTTTCATTTTGTAGATTTTCAAATAGTCAGTAACATCAATAATGCACTCATCAATCGAATAGACGTGAATGTCACGCTTATCAATATATTTTAAATAAATTGCATAAATATTTGCAGAATATTCAATATATTTTTTCATTCGTGGCTTCGCCACAATATATTCAAGGTCGTTTGGAATTTCAAAAAGCCTACATCTGTTTTTCACACCAAGTGCCTTCATTGCTGGAGAAACCGCCAAACAAATGGTTGTTGTCGAACGCTCAAGGTCAGCCACTACAAGATTTGTTGTCATTGCATCAAGCCCACGTTCAGCACATTCAACTGACGCAAAAAACGACTTCATATCAATCACAAAATAAACTCTATTTTTTTGCGTCATAATTCCTCCTCGCTTATTTAATCAAATAAAAACTGCTCAGCGAGCAGTTATTATTCTTCATCATCGTTCACAAAGGTTTGAATTCGAACCCCGCGATTAACCTTTGGTTTTTCTTCAATAACAGGCTCAGTTTTTTCCTGTCTTTTTACTCTGGTTTTCTTTTCGTCACCATTGGTGTTGAAATTCACTTGTTGGAACCTTACCATAACTGGTCTGTTTTCAAGTTCTCTAACAAGTTCTTCTCTTGATTTTTCAGCAGTTTCTTCCATCTCTGGCATACCCTCAATTTGTGAAACCACAATATCTGTAAACTTGTTGTGAACAGGAACAATAATCTCTTCAACAACAGGTTCTTTAACTTCTTGAACTTCTGGCTTTTGCTCTTCAACTTCTTTTGCAATAATATTTGGTTGTGACACAGCCTCGCCTTTTTCAGGTTCAACAACTTTTCCAAGTTTGTCGTCAAAAATATAAGTTTCAGGAACAACCTCAGGCTCAACTTCTTCTTGAACAGATTCTTCAACTATCTCTTCTTGAGCTCCCGCCTCATTTTTTTCTTGAACCTCATCATAATTTTCAACTTCTGGAGCAGGCTCTTCAACTAAAATTTCTTCGATTTTTTGTTCAATTTCTTCCTCAATTTTTTCATTATTTTGAGGCTCTTCAATTTCTGGTTCTTTAACAGCAATTATTACCTTTTTATTTTTTAATATTACATATAAAAGACCAAAAAGCATAAGTCCTGTGAATGCCGCACAAACAACAGTAAACAAGCAAGTGTGCACCGCAATAATTACAACCGAAGCTGCGGTAACCACACACGACCAAACATAGCCTATCATTTTTACGACCTTGTTAATTTTGTAAAACATACAAAACGCAAGATAAAAAATTGACAAGAAATTAATGAGAACAAATATCCACGACAAACATTCACTAACGCCACAAACAAAGTCTCTTGTTGAACTTAACAAAAATGTCATATACTTTCACTCCTTTCAAAAAACGCAAATTTTGAATTATTTTGTATTATTTCTTCTTAATTCTGCTGTTTTTTACTTTTTTCACAGTTTTAACACTGCGACTAGCACCCTTAACTTTTTTTGGTTTATTTTTATGTTTCTTGATTAAAATAATTGCAAAGGCAATGCCCAAAATAACAACAAGCCCACCAACAACTGCAACCAAAATAATCCAAAGAGTTTCACTTTCAATAACTGGGTCAACCCCGTCATAGATGCTTATTGTTTGAACAGCACCATTTAAAACATTAATTTTTAATGCATCGATTTTAAGTTCATATTCTTCTTCATCTTGAATTGTTGAGTCGTAATAAGTTGCTTTGGTGTTAATAAATGACACCTTGTGGTCACCATCATTAATACCCTCTTTGAGTTTGAATCTCAATCTCAAAATAACACCAGTGTCGGTCACATTTCTTGTTGTGTCTCCAGTTGAATAGTTAAACACAAAAGGCATATAAGCATAGCCCTCTTCTTTTTTCTCAGTTACTGGAGTAACAAGAGTAAGTTTATTGTCGCCTTGAATTACACTGCTGTCCGTGTAGGCTGCAAGCATCATTTTGTCAGAGTCATAACCAAGTTCCATTTTCAAACTGTGAATACCTGGATTCTCATTTAGTTTTACATTAAAAATGAACTCATCGCCCTCTTGCTCAATAACCTCGAGTTCAAGTTTCAATTCTTTTCTTAAAGATGAATTTTCAGCATTTGCCACCATAGGCGAACCAAATGGAATCAAAAATGCTGACAACAAAACCATAACAGCAACAACTACGCACTTTAAAAACTTTTTCATTTTGGTCCCTCCTTTGTTTTTGCAAACACTTTCTCTAGAATAAATATATCACATTTAACTAAATTATGAAAACAAAATAACATTGTTTTTATCAAGATTATATCAATAAAATACATTGACAAAGTTAAGCCCGCCGAGTATAATGAAAGTATGAAAGGTAGGAAAAGTATGACAAAACAAACAAAATTTATATGGACCACAAAGGTCGGCGAAAAAGGGCAAATTGTTATCCCAAAAGAAGCCCGCGAAATTTTTAATTTAAACAAAGGCGACACCCTCCTTCTCTTTGGCGACATCGAACGCGGAATCGCTGTTGGAAAACGAGAGGATTATTTAGAATTTGCAGAAAAAATCTTTAACGCTAAAGGAGACAACGATGCTTAAAATTACAAACTTAACAAAAAAATTCGGTGAAAAAGTTGCCGTAGACAACATTTCACTCAATGTTGAAAGCGGAGATATATTCGCATTTATTGGTCACAATGGTGCAGGAAAAACAACAACCATAAAATGTATTGTTGGCATAGCAGACTTATCGGGCGGAGATATTTTAGTAAATGGAATTTCGGTTAAACAAGACCCAATGGAATGCAAAAAGCAAATTGCATATATTCCAGACAATCCAGACATCTACACTGCCCTCACAGGAATTCAGTATATCAACCTTGTTGCAAACATTTACAGAGTTGACAAAAAGACTCGCGAAGAACTCACTGTTAAATACGCAACCGAACTTGAGCTTTTAAATGAACTCAATAACCCAATTTCAACTTATTCTCACGGAATGAGACAAAAACTTGTGCTTATTGCATCTTTTGTTCATAGTCCAAAACTTATGATTTTAGATGAGCCTTTTGTGGGTCTTGACCCAAAAGCAAGTTTCACTGTCAAAAACCTAATGAAAGAATTTGTAAAAAATGGTGGAGCAATCTTCTTTTCAACACACGTTCTCGAAGTTGCTGAAAAGCTTTGCAACAAAGTTGCTATCATCAAAGACGGAAAAATTATCGCTTGCGGAACAATGAGTGAAGTCAAAAAAGATAAATCATTAGAGAGTGCTTTCTTGGAGAGCGCAAATGACTAATCTTAGTCTTCTTTTAAAAAATAACTTCAACATTTTGATTGGCAGGTTCCGCGGAAAAAATAAGCAAAGGTCAACCCAGTCAGCAACCGCACTCTTTGTGGCTGGAGTTATCGGCTTAATTGCACTATATTCCTATCAAGCGTGGACTATGTTCGACGGGCTTGGTGTAGCATCGCTTGGAAAAATTTGTATGTTTCACGCCTGCACAACAAGCGTATCAGTTCTTGTAATACTTGGAATTATGAGAGCCGCTGCGACCGAAAAATCAAACGACACAGACTTTTTGTTGTCAATGCCAATTTCAAAACGAGATATTGTGTTATCAAAACTATTAAATAAATATGTTTTTGATTTCTTCTTTGTGGCACTTTTATTTTTGCCATATTTAATCATATATCAAATTAGATGCAAATTTAACGTACTAATTCTAACAATGGGCTTGATTTTAACATTCTTAATGCCACTTTTCAGCATTGGAATATCTCATATTATAGACTATATCTTTTCAAGAATTTTTAATAAATCAAGACTTTCAAAATTTTTCAAGTCTATGGCAACAACCATTATTTTCGTTGTTGTTATGTGCCTGCTTTTAACCACAACTTCAAGTTATGGTTCAATGATAGGGTTTGCTGACCTTGAAGACTATTTTGCAAAAAGAGCCATTTCAAACTTGCTTTTGAAATTTATGTTTACTCCAGATGTCTTAACAATCTTGGCAATCTGCTCTCTTACACTTATTCCTTTTGTCGTAGGCTTTTTGTTATATGTGTTAACTCTTGGCAAACCTCAAGTGACCTACAGGTCAAAAGAAAAAACTCTTCGTTTCACCTCAAGCAAATCGCCTTATTCACTCTTGCTCAAGAAAGAATTTTATAAATATATCACAACACCAGCCTATCTTATTAACACAGTTATTGGCGTTGTTTTGATACTAGTTATTGGAGTATTTGTTGGAATCAGTGGCAGCGATGGGCTCACATCACTATTTGGAATTGCTATTCCAAACTCACTTCTTTCTGGAATTTTGGCACTAATCTTTTGTTTCTCAAGTTCAACAATATTTATCTCTGCCCCTTCAATTTCACTAGAAGGAAAAAGCATTTGGTTTTTGAAAGCACAACCAATTTCTGTTAACACAATCTTTCTTTCAAAAGCAAGCCTTCATTTAATGATTACTGAACCAGCACTGATTATTGCTAGCATCGTCACATCAATCTGCCTAAAATTCACTTTATTAGAATTCTTAATTATATTCATCATTCCAACACTTCACATATTAATAATGTGTTTTATGGGCTTACTTTTAAACCTTTGGGTTCCAAACTTTGATTGGGATAACGAGACTATTGTAGTAAAACAAAGTTTTCCATCGTTTATGTCAACAATTTTAGGAATGTTATTAGTTGGCGGAATAGTTGGTTTATTCTTCTTGTTTAAACACCTTGAATTGTGGCAAATATTTGCAATTATTTCTGGTGTCTATGCTTTGCTTGCAATTCTATTTATAATTCTAACATTCACACTTGGAAAGAAACTTTTTAATAAACTTTAAGCACAAAAAAAGAGATGGTTTATTCCATCTCTTTTTATTATGCATTTTATGCTTGTGGGTCAATAACAAGTGACTCTCCACAAACTGAACAAGTGTTGCCTTCTTCGCCTGTGTGTTCACAAACCTTTCCGCATTTTGTGCAGGTTCCGTCTGTATAAGTATGCTCTGTGCAAGCAACAACTTTGAACATCAATGTGTTTGTGCTATCTGCAATATATCCATTTCCTGCTTTGAGCATTGTTTTGAAGTTTCCAGAAACCGTCTTGCCCTTATAGTTGATAATAAGTTCAAAGTTAACAACAACTTCTTCGCTAAGGTTCAAATCAGCATTTCTCAAAAGCATAATTTCACCCATACCCTCGACAAGTTTTCCTTGGTCGATAAAGTTTTGAAGTGAAATATATTTCACACCATCAACTTGAATTGTTGCTGAATTTCTAAGTGTTTCATCTTCGTGGCCACATTCTTGACAATATCCAACATAAAGTGTTTCATCATCAGCATCATAATAATTATGCTCTTCACATTGAACAAACTTGAATACTGTGTCATTATCAACAACATAGTGTGAATCTGTAAAGAGGAAATACTCATCTCCACCAACTACAGTGAATGTTTTAGAATTCTTGTTGATTGTGAGTTCATAATTGATTGTTGTTTGTCTTGTTAAAGTCCAAGTTGCATTAGCAAGCAAGTCAACTACAACGGTTTCCCCGCTCTTAACGTGATGTCCTTGAGCAAAGATGTTTTCAATTGTTGAATATTCTCTATCACCAATCCTTGCAACATATGTTTTGCTGCCATCTTTATGTCCACACTGTGTGCAATAATCATAATCATAATTATGCTCATTCTCTTCGTGGAACAAGAACTTATAAGCATCTTCATCTGTTTCATCTAAATAATAGCAATCTGCATATGAAACATTTGTAAATGTAACGGTATTGTAATTCTTAATAATAGTAAATTCTCTGTTAATTACATAAGCAGTTTCTTCTGTTCCAAGTGTGATTGGAGCAAGAAGTTCAACTGTTGTTTCGCCTGCAGCAAGAGCCTTGTCAAGTGATGTATATTTTGTGCCATTTTCGCCTTCAGCCTTAACAACAAATGTTACGCTTGAGTCTTCTTCGCCACAAATTCCACAATATCCTTCTTTAAGAGTGTTTGTGAAGTCGTGTTCAGGGCATCTTGCAAAATAGAAACCAACGTCTGTAAGTTGAGGCTCGTCCTCTGGGTTAATTTGAACATAGTCTTGAAGCACGCCGGTAACATATCCAACTGCTGGCTTAACTTTTGTTGTGTAGTTTCCAGAAAGTGTTCCGTTAACATAATAAACACTAAACTCTTTAGCAACTTCAAGAATGTCTTCGCCTTCAATATTCCAAGTTGCCTCAGCAATAATTCCTACAATTTCACCATTTTCGATGTTTTTATAAGCATCAGCAAAAGTTGCATAAATACTATAGTCATCCATAAATGCAACTGTTGCAGTGGTTAAATCTTCAGGGTCAACTGTGTTAACATTGCCATAAGCCAAAGTTTCACCGTTAACAGTAACTGAATTTTCAGTTTGGTTTAAAACAACAAGTTTGTAACCTTCAACTGGAGTAACAACAATTTGATTTAATCCAAGTGGATAATGTCCACCGGTATAGCTTTCGTCATCATATTCAAACACAACTCTTGTGTCAGCTGGAATAACAACATCTGCAAAATCAGGTAATTCAATAAATCCACCGAATGTCTTGTTGTAGTAGTCATCTAACATACCAACACCAAAACACAAATCTTCTTTGAAATGAATGCTTTGTGTTGATGCATTGAGCTCAACTTCGCCTTCTTTATCAAATGCACAGATGTTTGTGAATGAAAGAGTTCCTTTTTCTGCAGAAATATCAATACCATCAATGGTTTGAATATAACCATCTTTGAATGCAATTTCAACATCAATAGAACTTGATAATGTTAAATTCTTTGCGTAGAATGTTTTTTCATTCAAATTAATTTTAAGGTCTTTATAGATTCCTACGTTTTCATAATCTTCATCTGTTGAACCAATATCTTCAGCCAAAACAATATTTCCAACGCCGTGTTCAATCAAATAATCAAACTCGCTAATGGTTTCAACATCATATTCTCTGCCATACATTGCACCTGTTGTGTAAGATGTTGAGATTGATTCTCCGTCAGAGAATGTATATGTGTTTGTAATAACCAAACCCCATCTATCAGCCTCAGTCACAACCTGCTCAATGCCACGACCTGGCACACCTTCAGTCACAGTTCCCGCAACAATAACAGTTCCGTTGCTGAGAGTGAATGTGAGTCTACCAACATCATCAAGTGAAATATCACTAATGCTTGACAAGTTTTTCAAGAACTCCTCATAAGTTCCTGTAAATCCTTCGCTTTGTGCTTGAGCATATGCTTTTTCTATTGTCCAAACAACAGCAGCTTGCTGCGAACCAGTGTCATCTTTGTCTTTACAACCAACGAATGTGAATGTGAATACACAAACGAGCACCATAATAAATGTTGAAAGGAGTGAGCGTCTAAATTTTTTACTCATAAAAACCTCCAAAATAATATCTTTTCGTAAGTATAATATATCACAAAATATTTTCTAATAAAAACTATTTTTAAGCCATTTTATAAAATTTATTTTATAATTATTTTGCTATTTTTTTAATTGCTGAATTTTTCAGCATTTGCAAACCCTATAAACTTAATATTTGTTAAAAATTGAAAAATATTTACTTTCAAAAATAATCAAAATAAAAATAGACCCCAAAAGCGTCTATTTTTTGTTCTTTTCTATCGTTTTCAACACCTCTTCAAACAACAATTTATGGGTGTCTGGATATGTTAAATTCTCTGGCAATTTATCAAACAATTCAATCTTTTCAATCTCAAATTCATCTGGAATTTTTTCAAATTTTTGAACTTCAACAAAGCAAACCATTCCAAAACTTGACACTGAATATAAACAAATCGGTTTAACATCAATTTGCGACGCACCTGTCTCTTCAAACATTTCTCGAATGGCAGCATCACGCCAAGTTTCGCCCTTTTCAATATGCCCACCCGGAAGTTCCCAAGTATCCCTTCGTTTGTGTTTACAAAATACCCATTTCCCTTCAAACCTTGCCACACATACAACCCTTGTTAAATCCTTTTCATCAGCTGCAGATAAATCATAAATCTTTGGCTCAAACATAATCTTTACCTCATTTTTTATTTTAAAAACACAATAAATTATTGTCAAACAAAAGGCTGGGCTAGTCGCCCAACCTTTTAATTTTTCTCTAAAATCTGCTTAATGATTTTTTTGTTTCTTTCATTGCCTTCTGTTTCACTCATCAAAAGCTCTCTTCTTCTTTCCTTCAATTTCGAAAGAAGCATTATAATTTCTTTTCTTTGTTCTTCAGGCAATACATCAAGGTCTTCTTTTTCAAATTGTTTTATACCAAAATCAATAAACTCATACTCACTCAAATTGTCTTCCAAAAACTCTTCAGTTAAGTCTGCACTTGGAAATTTGCTTTGAGCATCCTCGCTAAGCGTAACAGAAGCCCTTGCTATTGTATAGTTTATTTTTTTATCAACTAACTCTCTAGCTTTATCTTCTGGAACACCGCTTTTAACAAGACTTTCAAAGTATGCCTCTGCATATTTTGGAACATCTATCGCCAAACCTTTCTTTTTTATGCCACCAAGAAACGTCTCGTGTGAAGCATTCAAAAACTCTTCGGCTTTTTCTTTGCCCATTGAAACAAGTTTTAATGAATGAGTATGTTCCAAATCATAAAATGATAAAAGATTTATGTTTTCAACAACTCTGTAGTTTTCATTATACATTTTTGGAATATCGTCAACAGGATACAAACAATACATAAAATCACTTTTCTCTCTATCAACCGCCAGTGCGCTATAACACGCATCTTGCATATATTCGCCATCAATGCCATATTTTTCATCTTTGATAGAAACAATGTTCACTGCGTGGCCTTCTCTGCCTGTTCCAAAAAGCCCACAAATCTTTGTTTGAAGTTCAGGCATATTAAGTTCATCAAGAATAGCCTTATACATTGTTGCAAAACCAACACACCTAATGTTCCCGCTTTCAATAACTTCCGCTAACACATTTGTTCCGTAAAGTTTATTGTCCCAGTTATAAAAGAATTGTGAACATTTGTCGTGAACGTGAACAGCAATTTCAAATGGCGACAAATTCATTCCTCTAATTTCATTAACAATAACATCAATATATTTGTTTGCAGCCTCAACCTGCTCAAGTGTAAGAGCAACACCTTCTTCACCCTCTTGCAAATACAACTTATCAATAACACCAGCATCAATAAGTTTTCTTTCGGTTTCCTTAACTTGTTCAAACTCTTCTTTTGTTAAAATTTCAGGAGTTCTGCTGTTAATGAGGTCGTCTTCGCCAATAAACTGCAAACAAACTTGAACTTTGTGTTCACCAAAGTTTGCATTTTTTAACACGCTCATCAAATAGTCAAACCCCTCGCCGTCTTTTCCTATACTTGAAAAATCAAAGATGACTTTAACTTTGTCGGTTTGGGCTTTTTGAATTTTCAATTCTTCAAGAGTATCATAAATGGTTCTTTCATAATTTCCAAGTCTAGAATAATTCTCTGGAGTAATTCTAAAATATCTACAGAGCCCTTCACTATTTTTGATTCTGTTGTCTAAATAACTTCTAACCGCCTCGCCTTGGGCAATAACCATTTCGCTAAGTTCTTCAGGTGAGATTTTTTCTCTCACAACCAAAGCAGACGGAGCGTCCATATCTAACACAATTTTGTTTGCATATCTAAACTTATACATTTTCTTGACCTCACTACTTTTATTTTACCATTTTTTAAGCATTTAGTCAATGTTAGCCCGCTTTAACCCAAACAAAAAAGACGCTCATCAAAAGCGTCTTCATTTTTAATTGTTATCCATAACCTTTTTAATATTTTCTTTAACATCGCCCCAACTTGTTTTTAAACTTGGATATGTTAAAACATTTTCAACATCTTCAAAAGGCGTCCAAACAACTTCGTGAGTATCAGTGCTATCATTGTCACTCTTTCCGCCATCAATCGCAATAAACATAAAGCACGCACACTCTTCACCTTTTGGTGTAACATATTCTTCTAAATGCGGCTCAAATTCTTCAACAATAACCGCGATTCTTTTTGTTTCCTCTGCTGTTTCCCTTATCGCCGCAGTCATAATATCTTCACCGTCTTCAACGTGTCCCTTTGGAAACGAATAGTCATTTTGTTTTTCTCTATGAATTAATGCTATCATTTTTCTATTAACATCAATCAAATAACAACCCGCTTTTATTGTCGCCATAATTGTCCCTCATACCATTCAATAGTGTCTTTCAAACATTTTTCAAACTCATATTTTGGCTCATAACCTAACTCTTTAGCAATTTTATCATAATTCATAGAATATCTTTTATCATTAGTTATTCTATCGTCAATAAATTGAATTTTATTTGAACTAAATCCCATTAATTTTAATATCAACTGTGCAATTTCAAGATTAGTCCTTTCATTATGACAACCTACATTATAAACCTCTCCAGATACACCATTTTTTAAAATTAAATCAATCGCTCTACAATGGTCCAAAACATAAATCCAGTCTCTTACATTTAATCCATCACCGTGAACTGGAACATTCTCATCATTCAAAATATGTCTAATCGTTTTTGGTATAAATTTCTCATAATGTTGATATTTTCCAAAATTGTTGGAACATCTTGAAATCGTTACATTTAAACCAAATATTTTATGATAATTCAAAACCAGCATATCCGCCGCAGCTTTTGTAACACTGTAAACATTATTTGGTTTTAAACTTGATTCTTCATAAAACTGCGATTCATTATCTAAGAGTTCACCATAAACCTCATCGGTTGAAATCTGGTGAAATCTTTTAACATTATATTTTTTACAAGCATCAAGCAAAACCCTAACCCCTGTTATATTTGAATCTATAAATATTTGTGGATTATTCATTGAAGATTCTACATTTGATTCTGCTGCAAAGTTTATAACACAATCAAATTTTTCTATTTTGAAAAGTTCATCAACCATTTTCTCATCACAAATATTACCATGAATAAATTTAAAGTTTGGTTTTTCAAGAAGTTCTCTTAAGTTATTCTTATTCCCCGCATAAGTTAATGCATCAAAAACGACAAAGTCATCGTTTTCATTATAAAAATAATGACAAAAATTTGAACCAATAAATCCAGCCCCGCCTGTGATTAAAAATTTCATACAAACCTCTTTGTGAGTCATTTTATTTTGCAGTTTTTGCAATTTCTTCTGGAGTGCTCCACACACCCATAACTTCGCCAACTCTTGTTACATAAACAAACGCATCTGGGTCAATCTCTCTAATAATTGCTCTAAGTTGACTCTTTTGATATTTACTAATAAGCACCAAAACAACATTCTTTTCAGTATTTGTGTGCATACCTTTTGTGGTTGTGCAAGAACAGCCTCTTGAGAGATGTTCCATAATTGCTTTTGAAAGTTCTTCAGGCTTTGTTGTAATGATGTTATATGCACGAACTTCTTTGTAACCTTCGTTCACAAAATCAGTAATATACATACAAAATAGAAGAGCAACGATTGTGTAAGGCAAGAGTTCAAAACCGTTTGGAAATACAAACAAAGACAACAAAATAATTGAAAGGTCAACAGCAAGAATAAATGAACCAAGTGACGCATTTCTTCTCTTGTGTTTTAAAATGCTTGCAATCATATCTGAACCACCAGTTGAACCACCGAATCTAACAACCAAGCCAACACCAACACCCATTATCGCTCCACCGAACACAGCAGAAATCAAAAGTTCATATGTGATGTTAAAATGAATAAGACTAAAAATTTCCATACCAAGAGAGAATGAAATAATGCCAACCAAAGACTTAATCGCAAATCTCTTTCCTAATGTCTTGAGCGCAAATAAATATAACCCAATGTTCAAAATTAAATAAATCGCTGATGTTGGAATTCCCGTAACCCCAACATTCTCAAAAAGAGTGTTAATAATCATCGCTAAGGCAGAAAAACCACCTGTTGAAATATCATTTGGTTCCAAGAACACACTAAACGCAAAACCCATAACAAGGGTTCCAAGAACAACCATTGAATATTCTAATATATTTTGACTTTTTTTACTTGCTTTAATATACATACTTTTCTCCTTTATAGTTTCAAAAATACAATATATAAACCAACTTGATTTTAAGTTAGGAATTTTAGCGACAAAAAAATCAACCCTTGTGGCTCTCGCCTTTAATTGCCTTGTGGGCTTGGTTGATTTCTATAACTCATTATACTCAACATTCTTAAAAAATCAAGAATTTAAAAGTTTTTGCAACTATAGAAACACATCAACTTCAATATTAAAAATTAATGCAAACAAAAACCGCCCTTAATTAGAGCGGTTTTCTTATTTTCCTAAAATCTTGTTAACGATTGGAACATCTGCTGGAGCCCAGTCAAGAGTCTCAATTTCTTCAACAGGAAGCCACTTGAAATCGTGGTGAACATTCATTTTAAATTCTTTGTTTTTTGCCACACATCTAAATGAATACATATTCATTGTAAAGTCTGGGTATTCGTGATAAACATCTAAAAAGTGTCCTGTGATATCAACGTCCATTTCCATTTCTTCGCGGAGTTCTCTTTTTAAGGCCTCCTCTTTTGTTTCACCTTCTTCAATTTTGCCACCAGGAAATTCCCACTTAAAAGAAACGTAGTCATATTTTCCTTGATCGCGTTCCATACACAAAATTTTTCCATCGTGTTCAATAACACCTGCAACAACCTCAATATGTTTCATAATTTTCACCTCTATCATCATTATATCGCAATGATTTTTAAAAGCACATCTATTTTTACATTAAATCTAATCTTCGTGCGTTTCGCACAAGAGACAAACTAATTCGTCTCTGTTTCCACTTCTTTGACTTGAAGTTTTTCTTGTCTTTTCCACCTAATAAACCCATATACATCATTGATAAAAAATACATAAAAACTTACCACAACTGGCAAAAGAGATGTTCCTTGAGCCACCAACGCAATCGTCCACAAAACAATCAAAATGATATCATTTAAAATGTAAAACAACGCATAATTGCTGCTTCTTCTAAACACTAAATATGTAGCAAGCGCCGAAGTAATTAGAGAGATTGTGCTAACCACAAGCTGCGCCGTATTCAAAACCTTAAGCAAGAAGTAGAACGCAAAAGTCATAACAACCGTAACACCGCTCAAAATCAAATATTCCTTTTTAGAGACTTTTCCAACCTCAACAACATCGCTGTCAGTTTTCTTGTTTCTAAACCAACCCACTATAGTAATCACTTGCATAGGAATCATTATAAGCATATAAATAATTGCCTCGCCATAATATCTTTGACCAACTGAAATAATGGTGTAAACAATGCTATAAACAACACTTAAAATTGGTGCAAGCAATAAGCCCTTGGATGTAAAAACAACAGTAACAACACCAAGAATAGAAGACGCTAGTGACAAATAGTCCTTGTCACTTGAAAAAATAAAACAACAAATAATAGCCACAACACTCACTGATAACAATCCAATTTCAAACCAATTCCACTTTGCCTTCATAACGTTCTCCTTCTTCTCTTTCACCGAAAGCATAACACCCTCAATGGTTTCAAGTCAAACAAAAAGCCCAGCAACTACGCTGGGCTTTGTTTGATTTTTCCATTAAACAATTCTCGTTTATTCTGGTTGAACAGCATTCTGCTCTTTTTCTTGCATAAACGCTTCGACGATTTGCTGTCTTTTTTTATACATTTCTCTGATGTGGTCACCCAAAATGTTTCCAGACAAACTTCTTGCACCATTCGCCTTCAAAATCTCTTCTAATTTGTTAAACTTTTCATTTGTGGCATAAAAGTCAGAAAGTTCACCAAACATCACTTCACCATATTTCAAATCATCTTCTACTCTTTTCCTTCCACCACTTGTTAAAAATCTATTTTTTTTCAATCTTGCAGCAAGCTTCTCTTTCTTTTCAGGCCATTGACTCATAAATTTTTTATTTTCGTCAGCTAATTTTGAATCATAGACATAATAGGCCTCTCTAAATTCTGGGTCTTCTTCATTAATCCATTCTTGCCTGCAAAAATATTTTTTTTGCAACCATACACATTTTTCGTAATCACGAATAATAGAAGAAATTTCCACAAACTCTGCATTATTCTCACACAAGTTTTTCCTATCTTCCTCGCTAAGTAAACAGCTATAACCATATATTTCATCGTAAAGCATAATGATATTCTCCTTGACTTTTCTCTAAAAAAATTATAACACATCAAAAATTCGCCGTCAACCTTTAATATAAAAGCAAAATCTCAAAATCAAAAATCATTACACAACAAAAAACCGAACCTTTCGGCTCGGCTGATTTCGATTCTTGACAATAAAAAAACGAATCTCAACAGATTCGGTTTCTTCTTGGTAGGACTGAGAGGACTCGGACCTCCGACCCCCACCTTATCAGGGTGGTGCTCTAACCAACTGAGCTACAGTCCTATATGGTGGAGATAATCGGAATCGAACCGATGACCTCC
>SVHI01000025.1 GCA_015055905.1 Clostridiales bacterium
TTTGAACATCTGCCGTCAAAATAGTTTTTAGAATTTTCTTTATTCTTGCAATGCCAATCGAAAAATTCCCCGCAATCACAACGATGTTGTTTTCACTCGTCTTAACAATTTTCTTTAATTCGCTCTTAGTTTGTCCCGTTGCTCCAATGATTAGTTTTTTATTATTTTTCTCACACCAAACGGCAGTCTTTGCAGAATTTTCTCCGCTTGAAAAATCAATAACAATTTCCGCGTCCCTTGCAGTTTCAATCGAAACGGTTTTGTCAATCTCAATAAGTTCAAACTTTTCATTTAGTGCTTCACATATGGCTTGACCCATTCTTCCTTTGCTACCAATTATTGCAATCTTCATATCATATTTTATTTCTTATTTGAAATTTTGTTAAAACAAAACCCCTCGATTAATCGAGAGGTTTTTCTTTTTCGGTTTTTAATCCTTTATATAGTAACGCAAAGTTAATTACAAAGCATATAAACGAATAATCTATAACACCAAAGTTATACATAAACAAATACGCACAAAACACAATAAATGGATATAGGAACTTTTCTCTATTCTTGCATCTTGCAAACATCACAATAAGAACAACACACATTGCATAGAAAAGCAATGAAAAGACAATTCCACAGTCAATCCACCACCACAAAAACAAATTGTGTGGACGGACCACTTCATTCGCAAAACCAATACCGTTTCCAAAAACAAATGGCATAAATCCCGAAACACAATATTCTATTGCTCTTGATGCAAGTCCCCCTCTATTCCATTGCGGTTCCTTCAAACTTATATTAATTGTTTTTGCAAGGATTTCTTCTTTCGTCATTGCTGAAGAAATCCCATAAATAATTTTTTCGCTACCCTTGAAATTATCTAATATAAAACCAATTATATTTGTCCCCAAGTATGAATCCATCATTGCAAACACTTCAAAAATAAAAATAGTTGCCGATGATGAATATCTATTAATTCTAAAGAAACTACAGATAAATGTTATTAAAAATGCGAGGCCTAACCACAAAGGGAATTTTTTGTTCTTTATCCAGTAAATGACAACTAAAGCAATTTCAACAATAAACAATGTTGTTTCCGCCACAAATGTGCCATTAAAAAATAAGAAAATGTTTAGCAAAACAAAGCATATTCCACTAGTAATTTTATCAAACTTTGTGCCACCGTATAAAAAATAATAAATACATAAAACTATTGCAAACACAACAATATATGCTGCATAGTTAGGATTTCCAAATTGCAATGAAAATGCACAGTTTTTTTCTTCAAATCCTGGAATCCATTTGTTATCAAGGTCAATAACACCAAGTATTGCATCAAGTGTCATTCCAATAATAAATGTATAAGCCAAAGTTTTATAATATTTTTTATCTAACTTAAAAAACAAGCAGAACAACAAAATATATGATGAATAAAGCAGCAATGTTGTAAATTGTTCAACTCCAGACAAGAACATTATAAGAAATAATAAAACAACTAAACAATACCCTAAAATTTGAAATAGGTCCGGTCTTTTTAATTTTATTTTTGTTAAATTGAAAGCAAACTGCACAAACCAAGCGAGTCCAAATAAAAACGCAGCCATAATCCATTGCATAGTAAGTTCAAATTTTATTCCAATCGAATAAAACAAGATTGTCATAAGCGGAGCAAGAACAACCCAAAACGCCAAAACTGTATAGATTTTATTAAAAATCAAAGTTTTTTTAGAATCTAAACTATCTAAAAAATCAGTTTTACTTTCTGTTTTTATTGTTTCTTCTTTAACAGAAACACTCATTAATTTTCTCCTTGTTTATTTTCTTGAAGTCGAGGTTTGCTTGTCTTCTTTTGAACCTTCTTTCTTTGAGGTTTCTTATCTTTTTCAACCTCCACAACCTCTTCCTGTAGTTCCTCTTGAACATTTTGAGTTTGTTCTTGAGAGTTTTCAACTTTAGCTGTCTCTTCTTTTTCTATAGCCTCTTCAATTTTTTCTTTCTTTGAGTTCTTATAAAGAACCGCAAACAACATCACAAAATAAATAAATGAATATGATTCAAGACAACCAATATTATGAACTTCTATGATAAATGACAACATAATCATAAATAAAAAAATATACTTGGCATTTATCTTCTTTGTTTTAAAAATGTCTTTTATAAAAGCCACACAAATAACCGCCAATAATGAAACGTATAGCAAAACACCTACAAGCCCAATTTCCAGCCATAATTGTAGATAGACATTATGAACAAGAACTTCATAATTTTTCCCTGCTCCAGAACCAAAAACAAAATTTTTAAAAGACTCTGTACAAACTACAAAACACCTGTCGAAGTAAGAGCCTCTATCATACCCATCAGCTCCCAAAACATTTGTAATGATGTGGTCTTCTCCTGCAACAGCGCCAGATATAGACTGCAGTAAGTGCGTTCCAAACGTATTGTCAAAAATTGCTATTGTTTCATAAAAGAAATTTGCAGAAGCCGATGACGCATTCCAAATATCTGGATAAAGCATCGAAGCGAAGCTTAATCCAAGCGACACCGCAAAACAAATAATCAAAACAATTGGACATTTCTTATTTTTTACCCAGAAATAAATAATTAATAAAAGCAGTGCTAAAAATACTGCAAATTCTCCAGAATAACAACCATTCACAAAAATTGTAAAATTTAAAATAAAATAACAAATCCAAAAGACAACTTGAACCCAGACTTTTTTATGATAAAAAATAATGAATGAGCATAACAAAATCGCTAGAGCTACAACATAAGAAGCATAATTAGAATTTGCGAATTGCAAAGATAAAGGGAAATATCTTTTGCTAAACCCTGGCATAAAGTTGTTCATAGGGTCAATTAATCCCATTGTACAGCACACGGTTAATTCAATTACAAACACATAGAGCATAGCCTTGTAGTATTTTTTGTCAACCTTAACAAACATACAAAAACAAGCAACGTAACACAAATAAAAAATAAAGGTATAATTAATTGTTCCGTTTACTAATGCTGAGAGAATAATCCAAGCAATCAAAGTCCAAGCCAAAATTTTAAATAACGTTGGTTTTGACCAAGTCATAAAACTCAAATTGAATGAAAAATTTAATACAGCCACTAACATATACGCAATCATAACCAAAAGCATAACGTTGAGCATATCCATTTCAATTCCAATCAAGCAAAAAAAGGAAGTTATAATTGGCGATAAAATTTGCATAAATGCAAGCACAACTATAATCCTCTCGAAAATTCTATTTATTTTCATATCGCTTTCATCTTGTTTAAATTTTGCGGATAATAAAGCCATATATAAAACCTCATAAACAAATACTTACGTAAACATATTAATCTATTTAAGATTAAAATATCAAACAAAATGCCATAAAAATGCAAAATCCGCACAAAAAAAGCCACCTTGTGGGGTGACTTTTTGTTATTAATTTTCGCGAAGTGCAATAACTGGGTCTTTCTTAGCTGCAGCTTTTGCAGGAATAAGACCAGAAATAAGAGTAAGCACAACACTTATCACAATCAAAATGATGCTTCCAAGGAATGGTAAACTTGCAAGTCCTGCAATTCCCGTGAAGTGTTTGAAAATGAGGTTAATTGGAATTGTGAGTAATAATGAAACTGCAATTCCAAGCACACCGCTTGAAAGACCAATAATGAAACTTTCTGCAGTGAACACACGTTTAACATCTCTCTTTGATGCACCAACAGAACGCAAAACGCCAATTTCTTTTGTTCTTTCAATAACTGAAATATATGTGATAATTCCAATCATAATAGAACTAACAACGAGTGAAACACTCACAAATGCAATCAATACGTATGTGATTGCATTAATAATTGTTGAAACAGTGCTCATAATAAAGCCTGCAACATCGGTGTATGTGATTTGGTCATCTTTTTCTGCTTGTGCATTATAGCCGTCAATGAACGCAACAACGCCCTCTTTCGAGTCAAATGACTTAATGTAAAGTGAAATTGTTTTTGGAACCTTTGTGTTAATTTCAGCAACATCATTAGTTGATATACCAATAGTTTCAATTCTGTTATTTCTGTAGTTAATCATTTTTTCAGTAAAGTATTTTGTATAAGCAACGCCTGTTTTTAATGAGCCTGATTTTGTTGTTTCATTTGTTCTAACAATACCAACAATTGTCACTTCATTTTCGCAATCTTCATAAGCTTGTTTGTAGTATGTATCAAACTTATCTTTATCATATAATGGATTTGGAGTTTTTCCGTCAGCTCCAGCTCTTTGACCGTAGATTCTAAAGTCAACAACATTTCCTGCACCATCATCTACAAAATAATCGGCTTTATCTAAAACTTTATAAGTCTTGCCAAGAATCGTATTAAAGTTGATAGGGTCATTAACTTTTTTGCCGTCAACAACTCCTTTCAAAATTTTATCCATTTGACTGTCATCTAAAAGTCCCAAGCCATAAAGAATATAGTCATCAAGTTCATTGTTGTTATCCAAAACTAAATATGCTTCATTTGCGTGGTCTTTGTCATTTTTAACCCACTCACCAGCCAAAAGGTCATATTGTGATTTAATAAACTCTTGGTTATCAATCATTTCATTGAAAATATTCATACTTCCAAACATTGATGAAGATGAACCACCCGCGGACATATTGAAGTCAATATCAAAAATACCAAACACTAAAGGCAAAATTTCGTATTGTGTGAGTTTGATAACCCCTTTTTGTTCAGGGTCTGTCAAAGTTGCAGATTCTTCTAATCTTTCAGCAATGTTATAAAGATTTTCATATTGATTATCATAAATGAATGGATAAGCAGCCTTTCTTTCTTCTAATTTTTCGTCACCATTCATTGGTTCACCCAAATGAGTTGGTCTATAAAGTTTATATCCACCATCAGCCTCTTCAGTTGAAGCAATACCTGTTCTGTCTTCAAAATAGAAGAGAGCATATTTTGTTATCATTGTCATCAATGCCCTGCTACTTGGGTCTGGCTCAACTGCTAGGTTAGAAACATCGTCAACTTCCGTTTCATTTAAATAAAACTCTAATCCCAAATCATAAGTGCATTGAACAGCAGTAATATATTCCTCTAAATCATCATAATTCTTTTCAATGTAACCGTAAAATTTTTCAAGGTTGTTTGTGCCCATATTATTTCCAACACTATTCATCATTGTTGAAATGTTTTGATTTACATAAACACCATTGTCTGGGTTATCCTTATTTTGTGATTCTGCAGATTCCAAAAACATTTGTGACACAATAGATGCAAAGTCAATTTTTCTTGACTGAATAACTATCGGGCTGGTTGAAAGAGTGTCTTCTTGCATCTTGTTAATATAGGTTGAAAAACCGCTTGAAACCGCAAGAATAAGTGCAATACCAATTATACCAATAGAACCCGCAAACGCAACAAGAATTGTTCTCGCCTTTTTCGTTAAGAGGTTTTTAAATGAAAGTGAAAGAGCCGTCCAGAAAGACATTTTTCTCTTTTTTTCTCTCTTTGCTCTTTGTTTTGCTGTGAGTCCCTCTTTTTCTTGTTTCTTTGCTTTTTCTTTTAAAGTTTTTTCAACTTCTTTAGTTTCTTCTTTTTCACTAAATTCATTACTATCGCCAGTAACTTCTCCGTCTAATAAATTAACAATTCTGTTTGAATATTTTTCAGCAAGTTCTGGGTTGTGGGTAACCATAATAATGAGCCTGTCATTAGAAATCTCTTTCAAAATTTCCATAATTTGCACACTTGTTTCAGTGTCAAGCGCACCAGTTGGCTCGTCGGCTAAGATAATTTCAGGGTCATTAACCAAGGCTCTCGCAATAGCAACTCTTTGCATTTGTCCACCAGAAAGTTGGCTAGGCTTATTGTTAAGTTTATCGCCGAGACCAACACGTCTCAAAACATCAGTCGCACGAAGTTTTCTTTCTTCTTTTGAAACACCTGAAAGAGTGAGTGCAAGTTCAACGTTTTCAAGAACTGTTTGATGAGGAATCAAGTTGTAACTTTGGAAAACAAAACCAACTGAGTGATTTCTATAAATATCCCAGTCCGCATCTTTATATTCTTTTGTTGACACACCATTAATCACAAGGTCGCCGTCAGTGTATCTATCAAGACCACCAATGATGTTGAGCATTGTAGTTTTTCCGCAGCCGCTTGGACCAAGTATTGACACAAACTCGCTTTTTCTAAAGCACAAATCAACGCCCTTAAGCGCTTCAACTTTTGTGTCACCCATTTCATAAACTTTGGTAATGCCTTTTAACTTTAACATTGTCTTTCTCCTATGGCTGTATAACATTATTTATACAATATACTAAATTATATTTACAACAAAAAATCTTGTCAATACAAAACCCGATATCTCTTTGAAACATCGGGTTTATTTTGTCTATTTTTTTATTGTTCTATTTCGTTCTTTTTTGAGCAATCGCCATACGGACAATTCTTGCAATGTGATTGTTTTTTCTTTGAAAAAAACTTTTTCCACGCAATTAGTCCCATCATTGAAATAACCGCAACTAAAATGATTATGTCTATAAATTTCATATCACACCTCTTAACCCATTAAGAATAAACTTCCAACACCAAACACCAAGCAAGCCATAACCCAAGCAACAGCAGTCTGCAATAGAACTGCAAGCCAGGTCTTTTTAGCTGAACCAAGTTCACTTCTCATTGCACCAATCGCACCAAAGCAAGGTGCCGAAAACAAATTGAATACCATAAACGCATAAGCGCTAGCAGGGTTAAACCCAGCAAACACCGCAGATGAGAATATTCCAGCCTCGCCGCCAGCAACCCCCGATATAACCGTCATACTAGAAACAACCTGTTCTTTTGCAATAAGCCCTTGAATTGCTGACACGCTCGCCGCCCAGTTTAACTCGCCAAGCATAGGATAGAAAAACCAGCTAAATAGTTTGCCTATTCCAGCCAAAATACTGTTTTCAATAGGGATTCCATACTCAAATTTCAAACTAAATGACGACAAGAACCAAATGATGACCGAGCAGAATAAAATGATAGTTCCAGCCCTAGAAATAAAATCACGAGTTTTGTCAAACACATCTTTTGAAACATATTTCACACTTGGTGCCTTATATTCAGGTAATTCGGAAATAAATGAATTGTTTTGTGATTTAAACACAAACCTTTTTAAAAACAAAGCCAAAAGCACAATAACAACAATAGCAAAAAAATAAAGCGACGCCGAAACAAGTCCTGAGTTGTTTGGGAAGAAAAACCCAGCAAAGAGCGCAATTATTGGAAGTTTTGCTGAACAAGGAATGAACGGTGTGAGCATAACTGTCATTTGTTTTTCTTTTTCGTCTTCAATAGTTCTGCAAGTCATTATCGCAGGAACCGAACAGCCCGAACCAACTATAAACGGAACCAAAGACTTTCCACTGAGCCCAAAACTTCTAAAAAGTTTATCGAAAATAAATGATATTCTCGACATATAACCAGTGGTTTCCAAAAGGCTAATACAAAGAAACATAATAATGAGTTGCGGAACAAACGCAAGCACAGCACCAACCCCCGCAATCACCCCATCGACAAGCAAACTGATTGACCAAGCCGACGCTCCAAGATTTTCAAGCCCTGTTGTCACCCACTCGCTCACAAGCGTAATAAATGACTCCATAAGTTCAATGGTATAATTCCCAACCACACCGACTGACAAAAGATATACCCCTGTCATAATCAAAACAAAAATTGGAATCGCAAACCACTTATTCAAAAACACTTTGTCGAGCTTGTCTGTCACTGTTTGTTTTTTTGAAATCTTTTTTAAACACTTGTCACGAATCTCAACAATTTTATTGTATCTTTCATTTGCAATAACTTGTTCAATGTCATAGCCATATAATTTTTCGATTATCTCCCTCGAGCGAGTAACCTCTTTGTTTTTGCTTTCATTAAAAAGTTCATCACCCTCCAAAGCTTTAACAAAAACAAATCTTTTATTTTCGCTTTTTACGATATTTTCAGCATTTTTTAACTCATTTTCGATATTTTTAGGGAATATTTTGATATTATTTTTCTTTTTTTGCGTTTTTTTGTCGGTTAATATTTCAACCAACTTATCAACACCCGTGTTCTTTAACGCCGAAATGGTAACAACTGGAACACCCAGTTCTTTTGATAAAATTTCAGCATCAATCACGATTCCTTTTTTCTCTAAAAGGTCTGCCATATTAAGTGCAACAACAACTGGAGCGTCAAGTTCAAGAAGCTGCGAAGTGAGATACAAACTCCTTTCCAAACTCGTTGCATCAACTATGTTGATTATTAAATCTGCACCTTCATTAAGCAAGAAATCTCTTGAAACAATCTCTTCACTTGTATATGGTGACAATGAATATATACCAGGCAAATCAACGACCGTGATATTTGAGTGAATAAGTTCGCCCTCTTTTCTTTCAATAGTAACTCCAGGCCAGTTTCCAATTTTTTGATTGCTGCCAGTAAGCAAATTAAAAAGAGTGGTCTTTCCGCAATTTTGGTTTCCAACTAAAGCAACTTTCACTGAATCACCTCCACATCAATATTTTTCATATCACTTTTTCTAATGCAGAGTTCATATCCACGAAGTTCAATGCTGATAGGGTCACCAAGTGGCGCAATCTTTTTTATTTTTACAATAACACCTTGTGTGATTCCCATATCGAGAAATCTTCGCCTGAGTGCTTTGTTTTGACTTTGAACATTTACAACCCTAGCGCTCATACCTTTTTTGAGGTCGCTAAGACTAACAATCTTATTTTCCTCCATAAATTTTTCTCCCTTGCTAGCATAGTTTTATATTATTATTTATGCCAATTTCTTTCGTATTATTTTATTATTTTTATTACAATTTCATTATATCAAATTAAAATCTAAAACAAAAATAAAAAACCACCCTTTGATTTTTCGCATAAACTCCAAACAAAAACCGCAAAATTGCTATATTTTTTATTAAAATTACATCAATAATGCAATTTTTTGTTTTAAAACAAGAAAAAAAGACACTTTTATTTAGTGTCTTCTTTTTGTTTAAATTCAAGATTTCTTGTCGCTCTTTTATAAAGAGTTTGGAGTTTTGGATAGTTATAACGAAGAATCATTGTTGACATTGTATTCAAAAGCAAATTAATCATCGCTATAGGGAAAGTGATTATCCAAACATATTTTATTGGGAAACAAAGAATAACAGTAAAGCCAGCCAAAATGCTAACAATGTGCTCAGTTACGCCTTTGTTTGATTCAATAAAAAATCTTTCAATATAAGCTGGGTCATTTGGTTTGTCGATGCTGCTTTTACTAAAGCCATTAAGTTTGCCAAGTTCCCACACTTTATCTTTCCATTTTCTTATTCCAAAAAATTCATACAATTTTTGTTCCTTTTTTGAAACATTAAAAATCTTTTTATCTTTACTAAACCATTTACTTGGAAGTCTACAGATAACAAATGCAGCAATAGCATCAACTGCAAATTGATAAGCAACTGACATTATTACCGCGATTGCCAAATAGCCTGGAGTGAACCCCATAGCAGGCATAGCAAAGATAATGTCTACTGCATAAAGAAGAATACTTCCAACTGCAATGATTGACAAATATAATGCCATCTATTTCTCCTTTGTTGTAAACTTTAACTTTTCGCCATAAACTTCTTCATAAACCTTAACCCAGGCTTTGTAGTTTTTATCCATCATTTGCTCAACATTTTCTTTGTTTGATAAGTCTTTATCTGGATAAATTGGCTCCAACACGTGAATTGTGTGCTCTTGAACGGGGAATCCGTCCCCGCCCATGACATCACTATCTTTCATTGTAATGAAGATAGGAACAACAGGCACACCCGCACTAACCGCAAATTTAAAACCACCTGGTTTAAGAGGACGAGGTTTTCTATAGTTCCACCAAAGTGCTTGTTCTGGATAAATCAAAACAAGGTCACCTCTTTTTAAAACAGTATCAACCGCATTTAAAAACATCGACATTGTTTTTCTGTTTGAACTTAAAGGAAGAGTGTTGCAGTGTTTCATTAAAAGTCCGTAGAATCCACCAACACTTGTGTAGTTACCCTCTTTGATAACCCTATAAAACTTTTTCTTTTTTTGCTTGGCGTTCATATAAACATACTGTGCCAAAAAACTATCAAAAGGATTGAAGTGGTTGCAAGTTAATATTGCACCAGATTTCAAGTTTTGAAGATGCTCAATACCAACCAAATCTTTAATGATTAATTGTTTCGCATCAATCATTTTGAACATAAACTTTCCAGCAGCCCTGAATGCATACCACGTCATAAACTTATTTTTAAGTTTTTTGTTTAAATAATCAACTTGGTCTGGCAAAAGTTCTTTGGCTGGAGGGTCAATTTCTGGGTCAACATCAAACTTGCCCTCAAGTTCAAATTGTTTAATCTTTTCTAAGACATCAAGCCTGTCTTGGGCTTTTTCCATATTATTCTCCTAAAATATTCTTAATAATATTTGCGATTCTTGCATTTTCTTCAGCGTCATCTGCTTGCTCTTTTGTGAGTTGCATAAGTTTTATTGTTTGTCTCTCAGTGTTTTCTTGCATTTCTTTTGTATAACTTCTCTTAGTTTCCAAAATGTCATAAATAAAACTTGTTTTTCTAGCATAGTTCCAGAATACCTCTTCATACAACACATCGTCAAGCCTCCAAGGCTTAAATGATAAATTATAGTGAATAAGTTTTGGTTTAGCAGGTCTTTCAATTTCAACTGGAAGTGGCATTTGGTTCCAAGTTTCATCAATAAATGTTACGTGGCCTTTGCAAATAACGTTCAAATAGTCTTGGTCTTGCGCAACATTAAATTTTATGTTTGAAAGAAGCTCAATAAACTTATTTTCGAAATCAATTTCTCTAAGTTTCTTGAGGTTCATAACAAGAATACCAGCATTGAAATATTGGTCATATTTTTCAACACCAACTCTCTTTTCAACATATTCTTGGAATTCTTTGCTCAAATACTTAACTGATTGGTCAGGAATCGCACCAACATAATTGTCACCAAGTTCAGTGTTATAAAGTTTAGAAATTGAATCATTGATTGCAATGTCACAATCAAGATAAAGAGCCTTGTCAAGTTCTGGATACATTGTTGGGATAAAGAGTCTATAATATGTTGTTTTTGAATAATAGTCTCTTGTGTGAAGTTTTGCTGAAATCTTTTCAATGTATGGTGAAACGTCAACAAATTCAATATCAAAAACATCTCTGCTATATTCAGCAATCAATTTGCTTTTGTTTTCAACTGAAATATTGTCTGTGTTTAAAACCTTAATTTTATAATTATAATTTCTATCTGCGTTTTGCTCAAGTGATTGAAGTGTTACTGCTAAAAATGGCACATAAGCATCATCTGTTGCAAAAAACATTGTAATCTCTTTTTTGTTTTCCATAGTTTTTCTCCTTTTTACCGCTACCATAATATCAAAGCCCAACACATAATCGCAAATTATTTTAAGAGAAAAATTCTCAACCTGTTTCGCGGTATGGGAATTTTAAAAAACCGATTCCCATAATCTGGGAATTTGATACAAAACACCCGATAATATCCCGCTTTATACGCTTGAAATTTCCTATAAGAATTGCTATAATTGTCATAGGAGTATTTTTATGAAAGAAAACAACATAAGACAAATTGTCGCAGACAATCTCATCGCACTGAGAAAACAAAAAGGGTTAACTCAAAACGAACTTGCCAAAAAACTAGCCTATTCTGACAATATGGTTTCAAGATGGGAACGCGCAGAGATTTCACCAAGCATTGAAACTCTTGAAAAAATTAGCGAATTCTATGAAATTCCTATCGACTCTTTATTTAAAGAAAAACAAGCAAATGACCCTCAATATGAAAAAGACGTAAGTCTCAAAAACTTCTCATCACTTCTTTTGATAGTAACCGCTTTGTGGTTTGGAATATTAGTTGTGTTTACATACGCAAACACAATTCTTGAAAAAAACTTATGGCAACTTTTCATATTAGGCTTGCCACTAACTTGTTTGATTTTGATGCCATTTAAGGGTCGCTGGGGAACACCTGTCTATAGGTTTGTGTTAGAAACAATATTCACTTGGACTCTTCTAACCTATTTATATTTGCAACTTATTGAATATAATGCATTCTTAATCTTTTTAATTGGTATCCCAACCCAACTTTCATTAGTTATAAAAACCTTCATTAAACCAAGAAACAAAAGCAAGAAATAATTTTTGTCAAACTCACTTGATAATTTTTTAAACTTATGTTAAACTAAATAGCATTTTTAACATAACATAAAATATTTCAAGGGAGGAAGAAAGAATGTTATTACTTGTTGGATTTATTATTGCGACACTCATCAACGTTATCCTTTCAACACTCAAAAGCGTTATTACCGTTAAAGGTGGAAAGGTTGTTGCAAGCATCGTTAACGCCATCTCTTATGGTTTTAACACAATCGTTATCAAAAGCATTTCGAACGTTGAACTTTGGATTGCCATTGTTGTAACTGTTGCCGCAAACCTCGTTGGTGTTTATATCGCACTCACAATCATTAAAAAGTTTGAAAAAGAAAAACTTTGGAAAATCACGGTTAGTGTTGCTAGCGAAGATTTTGACGGTCTCAAAAAAGACCTCCACGCAGAGCACCTTCATTACATTAAATATGAAACAAACTATGATAAATATAAAGTTCTCGACATTTTTTCAAACAACAAAGAAGAAAGCAAAAAAATAAAGAAACTTATTTCTAATTATAAAGTGAAATACACTATAACAGAAAATCAAGGTTCTTTGTAAAACAAAAAGACTAAACAAAATGTTTAGTCTTTTTTATTAGTCAACAAATTCAATATTTGTTTCGTTTCCTTTAATCATTCCAAGCCTGTCTCTGGCTTGTTCTTCCAAGTATTCATAAGAAGTCATATCTTCGATTGATTGATTCACTCTTGAATTTTCTTCTTTCAAACTAGCAATGAGTTCGTCGTATCTGGCATTTTCACGTCTTGCTTGACCGAGTTTAACAAAAGAAACAACCGCAACACAAACAAGAGCAGTCAAAAACAAGACTGCAAGCCTCACAATATTTTCAAATCTTTTCGTTTGTTTGTAATTTTCCACTACGACTTTTCCTTTTGCTTTTTATTATTATAACTTTATTATAAATAAACCTTACGAGCCTGTCAAAGAAAAATTCAACACTAACCTTAACAAAAATTAATCCCAGAATCATTCCTGCAAACCCAAACCAACAAAACGAATAGTTATAAAACCTATTACACATTAAACAAAATGTTAACCCAAAGCCAGTCCAAAAAACAAAAGATAACAAGTTTACAACATAAATATTCTTTTTGAAAAGTTTTTCAATGGTTTTAAAAATAATTGAAACCGCACCAAACACCAGCCCAAGCCACAAGAAAAGAATAAATAACCCAGTCCCCTGTCCCTTGAAAAACATTATTTAAAAACCTTTCCAAATATTGATTTCTTGGTTGGTCTTGAAGAAATCATTACGCCATTAATAAGTCCCGAAACAACCAAACTTTTCTCTTCTGGAACAAGTTTCACAATTTTCATTCCCTCGCCCAAGATTTGCAAAATTTCTTTTTCAATTTTAACAAATACTTCTTTTTCGGTGCTAGAGAGAACTTCTTCAACACCTGAAACATTTATAGTTTTTCTATCCAAAATCTCAATTTTTTGATTTACACTAGCCAAATTTTCCATATTCACCTCTAATAAACTATATTAGAGGCAGGTCGTCATTATTCTTCAATTTGGATATCTAAGGTTTTAAACAAACCCTCATTTTTGTCAAGCAACTGCCTAAGCATTGTATGCCTAATAGCGGAAGACTTGTTCATAACCATATAGTAAATGTTTGTTGATTTTCCAATCAAAATAACCATTTTCTTTGCGCGAGTAACTGCGGTGTATAAAAGGTTTTTATTCATCAAAAGCGGACTGCCACCCATAATTGGAATAATAACCACAGGAAACTCACTACCCTGACTTTTGTGAATTGTTATCGCATAACTTAAAACAATTTCGTCAAGTTCAGCATAAGAATAACAAGCACGTCTTCCGTCATCAAACAAAACATAAATTTCATTAATTTGTTCATTGATATCTTCAATGTATCCCGTGTCACCATTGAACACACCTTCGCCATAAGTTGGATAACCAAACCTATTAAACTTTTCCCATTCGCGGTCATAGTTGTTCACAATCTGCATAACCTTGTCGCCAACCCTAAAAATACGCTTATGTAGTTCAATTTCTTTTTTATCACTAGATGCAGGATTAAGCCTTTCTTGAATCACAATATTAAGGTTTGTGGTTCCGGCTAAACCTGCTTTCATTGGCGCAATGACCTGAATATCTTCACTAGAAATACCATCAAAATGTTTTGGAATTCTTTCTGCTATAAGCGACACAATTTCTTTTGCAACTGCAGCAGGGTCACTTGTTGTGCTATAGAAAAAGTCACTTGATTTTTGTTTAAGGTCAGGCATTTCACTATTGTTGATTTTATGTGCGTTTT
>SVHI01000026.1 GCA_015055905.1 Clostridiales bacterium
GGAAGTTGTTGATGACATTGATAATTCATCACTTAAAAACGAAACAGTTGAACTTGAACACATTAGCGAAACTTTGTATGTTGGTGACTTTTTAGCAAACGAAACCGAAAGAACATATATGTCAAACATCTTGGCTGGTGTTTATGGCAGAACAAAAGATATAACAATCATCAGTTCAATCAAACACAGCGCAGAAGAAAACAAGTTCTATATCTCAATGAAAGCGAACAAAGACGGCGAGTTCACAAACGGTTGCGTTATGCAGATTGAAGGAACTGACAAGCTCACCGAAAAGGTTCACGCAGCAACTTGCGCGTACTGCAAAGACGATTACACCGATGGCAGTGTAGACCTAAGCCAAAAGGTAATCGTTATTGTAGAGAGCAAAGACGGCGGATTTAAAGGCAAATTAGAAAATGAATAAAGGCAGGAGACAATCCTGTCTTTTCTTTATAATTTTCTTTCTAAAAGCACATAATTTAATAATTGATAACATTTTTGTTTGACATAAAATTTGAACTTGAATATACTTAAAATATATTATAGGAGTATTATCGAAACATAATGAAAGATAAGTCATCAGTTGCAATTATTGATGTGGGCTCATCAACACTCGTTACACTTATTGGCGAGAGAGGCGTAAATAATTCCTTCAAGGTTTCTGGAAGGGGTGATATTTATTACGCTGGTTTTCATAATGCAGAGTTTTTGGAACCAGACCACTTGAAATATGCAGTTGCAAGCAGTCTTTCAAATGCTGAAATGCTTAGCGACAAAAAGATTTATGAAATCTATGTTGGTGTTCCAGGTGAGTTTTGTTCTTGCGTAACAAAATCAATCAACCTTTCGTTCCCAAAGAGCAAAAAAATTACACCTTATGATGTTCAAAGCATTTTTGACACAGGCAATGACTTCGGTGATGACCCTATGTATAAGGTAATAAATAAATCGGTTATTTATTACGAACTTGACGGAGTTAAAAGAGTTATCGACCCAATCGGTCTCAAAGCAAAGAGCATCACGGGTCACGTGTCATATATATTAGCAAGAAAATCATTTCTCACAATGTTCCAAACCATATTTGCAGAACTCAAGGTTATGGTTAAAGGTTTCATTTCAGCAAACCTTGCTGAAAGTTTATATCTTTTTGATAACAGAACAAGAGACAAATATGCGCTTTTAGTTGACGTTGGCTACATCACAACAAATGTGTGCCTTGCTAGAGGAAACGGCTTGTTATTCTTAAACAGTTTCTCAATGGGTGGTGGTTATATCACATCAGACCTTGCAGAATGTTTAAAAACATCTTTCAGCGAAGCAGAAAGACTCAAGCATAAACTCGTTTTGGGTTGGAAAGCCGAACCAAGAGACTGCTACGAAATTGAAGGAGCAGATGGACAAAAGAAAACATTTTCAGCCAGAGCAACAAACGAAATTTCAATCGAAAGAATCAAAATGATTTGTGAATACATTCAAAAATGCTTAGATAATTGCATCTATGATTTGCCTGAATTCTTGCCAATCAATGTTACTGGTGGTGGGTTCAACTTTATCCGTGGCATCAAATCATTGCTTTCAACCCAGCTTAAACGTAAGGTTAATATGGTTAGTCCTTCACTTCCAAGTGTTCAAGGACCTGATTATTCATCTGAAATTGGTCTTTTAGACTTAACCTTAAACTATGATGATTCTTTAGAAGCATTGCTTGAAAAATAAAGGTAGAGGTAGACTTATGGAAATTAATAATATCACACCTATTTGTAAAATATTGGTTATTGGTGTCGGCGGTGGCGGCTGCAACGCAGTTAATAGAATGATTGCATCAGGCTTAAGAAGCGCGTCTTTTATTGCTGCAAACACTGATAAACAAGCGCTTATGATGAGCAAAGCATCAACACAAATCCAACTTGGTGAAAAACTCACAAAGGGCTTGGGTGCTGGTGCAGACCCTGAAGTTGGTAGAAAAGCAGCTGAAGAGAGTCGTGCTCAAATTTGTGAAAAACTTAGAGGCATTGACCTTGTGTTCATCACCGCAGGTATGGGTGGTGGAACTGGAACAGGTGCCGCTCCAGTAATTGCAAGCATTGCAAGAGAAATGGGAATTTTGACTATTGCTGTAGTAACAAAACCATTCGAGTTTGAAGGCAAAATTAGAGCCGCAAACGCAGAACTTGGTATCAAAAACCTCAGCAAGTGTGTTGATACATTGGTTGTTATTCCAAATGACAGACTTCTTTCAATCGCTCCAAAAGGAACAAGTATCGTTGACGCATTCAAATATGCTGATGACGTTTTAAGACAAGGTATTCAAGGCATTTCAGACTTGATTGCAACACCATCTCTTATTAACCTCGACTTCGCTGACGTTAAAACAGTTATGAGAAACAGAGGTCTTGCTCATATGGGTATTGGTGAAGGCAAGGGCGAAAGAAGAAATGAAATCGCTGTTCGCCAAGCAATCGCAAGTCCACTTCTTGAAACTTCAATTAATGGTGCAAAAGCCGTTATTATCAACGTTAAGGGCGGCTTTGACTTAACCTTAGAGGAAGTTAATGACGCTGTTAATCTTATCAAAGAAGTTGTTTCTGCTGATGCAAACACAATCTTTGGTGCAACAATCGATGAGGCTTATAACGACAAAATGATTATCACAATCGTAGCAACTGGCTTTGAGGGAAGCAGATTTGAAAATGCAACCAGTGGTGGTCAAACACAAAAACCAAATGGCTTAAACATTCCAAATATGCCTGGTATGCAACCAAAACAACAACCTCAACAACAGGCAGGATTTGATAGAGCAGGCTTCAATGATTTTGTTGCTGGAAAACCAACAATGGTATCACTCTTTAAAAGAGACGAAGAAACCTCAGCACCAAAGAACTTGCAAACCCCAAGTTTCATTCAACAAGTTCAACCTCAAGCAGGTTACACCGATGTTGATTTGTGGAACAAACTCAAGGGCAATGCAGCAAGGGTTCAAACTGAAGAACAAGCAAACAATTCTAGATACGCTGAACTTGATAAGAAGTATGGAATTGACTCTCTTGGTCAAAATCAGTCAAACCCAGTGCCAGAAAAGCCACCTGTTCAAACAGCAAATGTTGAGCGTTCAGTTAGACTTGATTCAAACATCAAAGTTGACAACGCAGACATTCCACCATTCCTTCGCAGAAAATTTGACAGATAATTCAAACCACCCAAACGGGTGGTTTTTGTTTGTTTTAAAATAATAGAAAAAATGACTTTAAACTCTCAATAAAGTCATTTTTATTTTCATTAAAATACAGCCTCGTTTTCTATAATGGTTTTATGATTGAATCAATAAATTTTTTAATATCCAATTTTTTAACCAGTTTCTTAGTTGCATTTTTGTGCTTAAAAATTTTCAAGATTTCTCACTCAAAGTGGTATGTTTTGTCTGTTCAAATTTTCGATGTTTGTTCAAGTCTTTTGGTGCTGGCTTTAGGCGGACAAACAATGTTTTATCTTCTTTCAAAATTCGTCTCAACATTTTTTATTGTTCTGTTTATTACTGACTCATTTAAACCAAAAGACTTTTTTGGAATTCTGTTTTCATTTTATATCTTGCTTTTTGCAATAGGCGGAATAGCACTGTTTTTATGCGAAGTTTTTAGCGTGTCGTTAGAGAACTTATTTGCACTAAAATTCAGCAGAAAATTAATGTTTTTGATGTATTTCGCGATAATTTTATACGTTTTTGCGGTTTTTTGCATAGTTTCACACTTAGAAAATAAAAACTTTTTAAAAAATCATTTAATCAAACTATCATTTTTTATGTGCGATAAGCATATAGAAATTATGGGATTTATTGATAGTGGAAACTGTCTATATGACAATCTCACAAAAAAGCCAGTCATAATAGTTTCAAAAAGAGCCTTAGAGAGATTTCTTTCGCCAAAAGAACTAAATAATTTTTTATGTTTAAAAGGCAGGTTTACAGACTATGAAACTATCAGTGGTTCTGGCTTAAAAATGAAGGTGTTCGATGTTGGACCAGTCAAATATACAAACGGAAAAACTATAACTCAAAAAAATTGTGTCATTGGAGTTATGGATAAAATTTTTGAAAATGCTAAATATGATTGCTTGCTTCACAGAGATTTTATGTAGGAGGTTTTATGTTTAAATTTTTACTTAAAATTTTCAAAAGAACAAATCAGGTTTTTTACATTGCAGGTCCTGGCGAAATCTTGCCTGAAAAACTTAGCACGACCGATGAATTTAGGTTGGTTGACGAAATGAAGAATGGCAGCGCAGAGGCAAGAAATCAATTAATTGAAAGAAACTTGAGGCTAGTTGTTTACACCGCGCAAAAGTTTGATAACACAAATGTGAATATTGAAGACTTAATTAGCATTGGAACCATTGGCTTAATAAAGGCGGTCGAGTCTTTTGATAACAACAAAAACATAAAACTTGCAACCTATGCATCAAGGTGTATTGAAAATGAAATCTTAATGCATCTTAGAAAAGTAACAAAACAAAAATTTGAAGTCTCTCTTGACGAGCCTCTAAACACCGATGCTGAAGGAAACGAACTTTGCATTAGCGACATCTTGTGCACTGACAAAGACGAAGTTACTGGCAATATGGATAGAGAGGACGAATTTTCAAACCTAAAGTATGTTTTGGAAGAACTCAGCGACAAAGAAAAAGAGATTATGTTTATGCGATATGGTTTGAAAGGAAAAACTGAAATGACGCAAAAACAAGTTGCTGATTATTTCGAAATTTCGCAGTCATACATTTCAAGAATTGAGAAAAAGATTCTTGAAAAAATGAAAACAGCGATTTTGAAACTGGCTTAGCCACTCACGTTTTCTTTAATTTCTTTAAGAGCGTCTTTTTCAAGCCTTGAAACTTGTGCTTGGCTGATTCCAATGGTTGATGAAATTTCCATTTGAGTTTTGCCAACATAATATCTTAAAAACAAAATCTGTTGTTCACGCTTTCCAAGAGTTTTGAGTGCTTGCTTTAAAACAGTTTTTTCCAAAATTGAATCGTCAGTGGTTGTGTCTTTGATTTGGTCCATAATGAGCATTGTGTCACCGTTATCGTGAAAGACAGTGTCATAGAGTGAAAGAGGCTCACTGATTGCGTTCATTGCGTCACTGATATCTTTTTCGCTAATGCCAGTTTCTTTTGAAATTTCTTCGATTGACGGCTCTTTATTTGATGTTCTTAATATCTTTTCTTTAGCTTGAAGTGCTTGGTATGCAATATCCCTTGTGCTTCGAGTTATTTTTATACTGTTTGAATCTCTTAAAAATTTTCGAATCTCACCAATAATCATTGGCACGGCATAGGTTGAAAATTTAACTCCAAGGCTTGTGTTGAAGTTATCAATCGACTTAATAAGCCCTATAATTCCAACCTGAAAAATATCGTCAGCATTGTCTTTGTTTGCTGAGAACCTTTGCACAATCGATAGCACCAATCGCATATTATAAATAATGAAATCTTCACGTGCGGACATATCTCCAAGTTTGATTTTATTCATAAGTTCAACAAGTGTTTCGTTGTTGCATTTTGGAAGTGTCGAAGTGTCGATTCCACAGATAACAACCTTATTAGCCATAAATTCTCCTTTGAATTTATTTTTGGTCTAAATCTCAAAATTATTCGGGTTGTATTACAAATAAATTTTTGGAATATAATTTTAATATGGATATTTCTTACAATGAACTAAAAAGCAAAGAAATAATTAATCTTGCCGACGGCAAAAAACTTGGGCACGTTATTGATGTTATCTTTGATAGCGTAAACGGAAAGGTTAGAGGAATTGTTGTTCCAGGTGAAAAGAAATTTTTTAGAAAAAGTGAAGATATTTTCATTCCGCTTGAAAAGGTTCGAAAGATTGGCGACGATGTGGTTTTAATTCGCTATGAAAATAGTGGCTATTACGTCCAAAATCCATATCCTGTGACAGTTACTACTCAAAATGCTAGAATAATGCCACCCATAAGTCAAAGTCGGTCAAATGGCGGCTCATATATCCGTTATCGTCCCTTGAATAACAATAAATATAAATAACTTGCAAAAAACCACAATATCGTGTATTATAGGGCTAGAGGATATTATTTTATGAAATGTGTATATTGTGGCTCAGAAGAAAGCAAGGTTATCGATTCTCGTGCCAGTGAAGAACTTAATGCAATCAAAAGAAGAAGAGAATGCCTTGGTTGTGGCAGAAGATTTAACACCTATGAAACCATCGAACTCACACCAATTATGGTTGTTAAAAGCAACGGAAACAGAGAGCGCTTTTCTAAAGAAAAAATTAGAACAGGCATTTTAAAAGCTTGTGAAAAAAGACCAGTTTCAGTGGCTGACATCGACACATTGGTTGCAAATATTGAAAAAGAAATTTACTCATCACTCGAAGAAGAAGTGTCATCAAAAGTGATTGGCGAATATGTTATGGAAGGTCTCAAAAAATTAGACGAAGTTTCATACATCAGGTTTGCATCAATCTATAAAAAGTTTAAAGACATTTCGACTTTCTTTGACTTTGTGAATGAATTTGAATCAATGCTCAAAGATGGCGATGCTGTTGAAAATATAAAGAAAAAATAAGCCCAAAAGAATAATAAGAAGGAAGATTAAGAAAAATAAAATTTAATCTAAATTGTATATTTTTATAAAATTAATTAAAAATTATGCAATTTTGGTTAAATTTTTTATTAATTAAAAATTTGATATGGAACTCAAAAAAATCATTTGTGAAAAAGAAAAAAGGCTATCAAAATTAATTGAACAAAATGTTTCAATTAATTTTTCTAAGGTGCAAAAATTAATCCGTGAAAAAAATGTTAAGGTCAACGGAAAGAGAACAGGCGATGATGTTTTGGTTGAGGCGGGCAGTGTAGTTGAGATTTATCTTCCTGAAACAAAAGTTAATATTATCTATGAAGACCAAGATGTGATTGTTGTTTTCAAACCACGAAAAATTGAAACTGTCACTGAGACAGGCGAGTCACTTTTGAGTCTAGTTTCTAAACAAAAAAATAGTGAACTTTTTGCAGTCCATAGACTTGATAGAAACACAGAAGGCCTTGTTGTTTTTGCTAAAAATTTAGATGCAAAAAATGCATTAGATGAGGCGTTTAAAAATAGAACGATTCACAAGTTTTACTTGGCGCTTGTGGCAGGTGTTCCAACTTCAAAAGAAGAGAAGTTGGTGGCATATCTCAAAAAAGATGAACAAAGGTCACTTGTATATATAACAGATAAAAAACAAGAAGGCTTTGATGAGATAAAAACCAACTACAAAGTCATTAAAGAAAATGAAAATTCTTCGGTTCTAGAAGTTGAACTTTTAACAGGAAAAACCCACCAAATTAGAGCGCATCTTGCCCACATTGGGTTCCCAATTATTGGTGATGAAAAGTATGGAAATGCTAAGGTAAACAAAGCTTTTTCAAAAAGATTTCAATGCCTTTGCGCATACAAGTTAATATTCGATTTTTCACCTGAAAATTATTTAGCGCATTTGTCATCAAAAATTATTGAAATTGATAAAAATAATATAGATTTTTACAAAATTTAAACATAAAATATGTGTCTCCTTTACATACTACAAGTAAAGGAGATTTTTTTATGTCGGTTAGTTTAATTATTGTTTCAATTTTAATTTTGCTTGTGATGTTTGGTGCTGGTCAAAAAATTTTAGATAATATGCGTCTTACAGATAAAACCGCACTCATAATTCTTGTTTCAATTTGTATTGGTTTAGTCATTCCGCCAATCTGGATTGGGGAATATTTTTGTTTCTCAATAGGTGGATTTTTAATACCTTTTGCAGTTGCAATTTATCTTATGATATCGTGTGGGAAAAGAGACCTTTTAAGGTGCTTTGTTGGCATCATTTTAGTGGCTGGAATAATATATGGACTTGAGTGGCTTTTGCCTGCAGACCCTGAAGAAGTTGTGATTGACAATATGTATCTTTATGGTGTAGTTGCAGGAATAATTAGTTATTTACTTGGAAAAAGTAGAAGAAATGCGTTTATTTCTGCCTTGCTTGGAATAAGCTTGGCGCAACTTGTTCAATGGCTTATTAATATGTGGACTGAGCAAAAATCAATTTTGGGTCTTGGTGTCGGTGGTGCTTTTTCAACCTACATTGTAGCCATAATTATTTCAGTTGCACTCTGTGAATTTATTGGTAGATGTGTTGAGTCTGCGACTATAGAAAAAGAAGAAAAAGTTTACAACTATAAGACCCATACTTATGATTCAGTGAAGAATGGAAAGTTAAATCAAAACACTCACACAAAAGAAAATAGAATTAAAAATTTAGAAAACGCAAATCGTGTTAAAATATTGCAAAAAAGCGATAAAGTATTGAAAAATAACGCAAAAACAGATAAAAAGGAGGCAAAAAGTGAAATTTAGGTTCAAATTTTTAGCATTAATTTTTTGTTTTCTAACTCTGTTTAGCCCTGTGGCAAATTCAAAAAACATTGCTTTGGCTGACACAAATAAAACATATTACACGGTTTATGATGAGTCGAAAAAGAACATAATTTTGCTCAAGGGTGGCGAGATTAATGACGGCGACAAATACCTTTCTGGTGACAACAAACTCTATGTGATTTCAAACATCGATGAGAAAAACAAAACGGCTATTGCAAAATTTTTAAACGATGAAAAGCTGCCTGAATATAAAGTTTCGCCAAAACAAAATAGCAAGAGTGCAAGCGCAGCCGTGACAAAAAAAGTTGGTGTTTATCACACTCACAATGACGAGAGTTATTTTACACCAGATGGCATTGATTCGGTTTATGGAAAGGGTGGTATTCACGATGTTGGAAAATCATTTGTTTCAAACCTCGAGAAACTTGGCATAACAACCCTTTATAGAGAAGACTTGCATCTGCCTCATAACTCTGGCGCATACACAAGAAGTCAGGTCACTGCGTCAGCGCTCCTTGAAAGCGGCGCAACAGCCATTTTTGATTTGCATAGAGACTCAACCAAAAGAGATTATTATTTAACAAAAGTGAACGGCGTGCAAATGAGTTCAATTCGTATGGTTGTTGGCTCGTCAAGTTCAAATTACGAAGAAAACAAAAAGTTTGCCTATTCAATCAAGGCGTATGCTGATTCGGCATATCCAGGGCTTATTAAAGATATTTATTTTGGAAAGGGTAACTACAACCAACAACTTTCAACTAGGGCGATGCTTTTTGAAATGGGTTGTGAAAACATCGAAAAAGACTTGGTTATAAAATCAACTGAATATTTAGCAAAAACTCTTGATGTTGTTCTCTATGGCAGTGAAAATGCAAGTGCTGCGTCTCTTGATGATGTGTCACTTACTGACGCTAGTGGAAATAACTCAGTTATTACTGGTGTTGCAACTTCTGCTGGTGAAAACGGCGAGGTGAATTCAAACACAACCTTGATTGTTGTCCTTTCGATTATTGGCGGTGCAATTTTGATTTTGGTTATTGTGCTGGCTGTTTCTAAAAAGGCGAGATACAAAGTTGCAAGATTCTTTTCGGAAATGTTTGCAGGTCTTTTTGGAAAGAAAAAACCTGAATAATACAAAAATGCTGAAGTGTATTCTTCGGCATTTTTTGTTGTTTTAAGCAAAATAAATATCTTGCTAAAATAAATTTATTATATTATAATAAACTGGTAGAGGTATGTATGAAAGAACCACTTGTAGCAATAGTTGGTAGGCCAAACGTTGGAAAGTCTACCTTATTTAACAGAATTGTAGGAAAAAGAGTATCAATAGTTAACGACGAGCCTGGCGTAACACGCGACAGGATTTTTGCTCGTGCAAGTTGGCTTGATAATAACTTCACTTTGATTGACACTGGCGGTCTTGATTTTGATAAGCAAGACGAGATTTCAGTAAACATTGTAAAGCAAGCAAAAATGGCAATCGAAATGGCAGACGTCACAATTTTTGTTGTTGACGGAATGTCAGGACTCACAAGCCAAGACCACGAAGTTATTTCAGTTTTGAGAAAATCAAGAAAGAAAATTATTCTTGTTGTTAATAAAGTTGACAATTATGACGAGAATTTATTGTATGAATATTACGAACTTGGGCTTGGTGAACCATTCTTAGTTTCAAGCACACACGGCAAGGGCGTGGGTGACCTTTTGGATAAGGTGGTTTCATATTTCCCAAAAGAACAACTCACAAAAGAAGATGAAGATGTTGTAAAGATTGCAATCGTTGGAAAACCAAACGCAGGAAAATCAAGTCTCATTAACCGCCTTGTTGGTGAAGACAGAGTTATTGTTTCAAGCATCGCTGGAACAACTCGTGACTCTGTTGATATTCCATTTAAATATAACGGCAAAAAATATTCGCTTATCGACACCGCAGGAATGAGAAGAAAGAGCAAGATTGAAGACAAAACAGTTGAGCGTTATTCAATCATTAGAACTCTTGATTCAGTTAGAAATGCAGACGTTGTGCTCTTGGTTATTGACGTAACAACTGAAATTTCTGACCAAGACCTCAAAATTGCAAGTTTCATAAACGAACAAAACAAACCATCGGTTATTGTTTTAAACAAATGGGATTTGGTTGAAAAAGACACTCACACAATGCACAAGTTTGAAGAAAAACTTGGCGTTGAGTTTGCGTTTATGTCATACTACAAATCAGTTTATCTTTCAGCACTTTTAGGAAAGAGAACTGAAAAACTTATGCCTGCAATCGACAAAGTTTTAGAAAACTCAAGAAGAAAAGTTTCGTCAGGGGCATTGAACGACGTTCTTCAAGACGCATATATGATGAACAGCCCAACCTACAAAAAGAACAAAAAACTTCGTGTGTTCTATGCAACACAATCTGGTGTAACTCCACCAACATTCGTTCTTTTTGTTAACGACATCAACTTGATGACTGACAACTATCTTAGATACCTTGAAAACAACATTAGAAAAGCATTTGATTTTGAAGGAACTCCAATTAGAATCACAATGAAATGCAAAAAAGAAGAAGATATATAGGAGAAATTTTATGATTTGGTGGCAAGTCCTAATCGTTGTGGTTGTGTCTTATTTTAGTGGCAACATTTCATTTTCAAGAATGATTGCCAACTCAAAAAAACAAGACATAACTAAACTTGGCAGCGGAAACCCAGGAATGACAAACGTTCTTAGAAACTATGGTTTCAAGTTCGGCTTAATGAACCTTGCGCTTGATATGCTCAAATCGCTAGTTCCAGCGCTTGTAAGCTACTATGTCTTTGGTGAAAGTTATGTTATGCTTTACATTGCTGGTGTGTCTGCAATTTTTGGTCATATGTTTCCAGTCGTTTATAAATTCAAAGGCGGAAAGGGTGTTTCAAGCACCATTGGAATGTTTATGGCAGCAAACCCTATTGCGACCTTGATTATGATTTTGATAGGCGCGGTAGTGTGGCTCATCTTTGAATATGGTGCGGTTGTTAGTTTCCTTGCAATGTCTTGCCTCACAATCATTGAGGGCTTAAGAGCAAGAGCAAGTCTTCCTGAACTTGATTCAAAAATTGTGTGTCTATTATTGTTTGCAGTGTTCCTTTTCACTTGGTATGCACACAGAAAAAACATCGAAAGATTATTGCTTGGAAAAGAAAATAAAGCAAGCATCATCAAAAAGACAAACAAAAAACTCAAAACAAAGAAAATCAAGGAGTAATTTATGAAAAAAGCAAAAGTTACACTTAACATCTTGGCTGTTATAAGCTTTCTTTTTGGAGCACTTTATTGCTTCACTTTAGTGTTTATTCCAATCGGCGTATATTGTTTTGCTGCGGGAAAACTTTTCTCATATAAAGCGGAGCATATGCTTGATTCTTACACAGCAGACAAAAAGACTCTCACAAGATACTTCATCTTTGTTGCAATCGCTTGTTTCCCACTTGGGCTTGTCTCAGGTCTTGCATACTTGTTCTTATACGGCAACAATGTAAAGGTTGAAGAACTTAACTATATAAAAATTACTGACGTTTCTCCTGAAGAAAAACAAGCATCAACTGAGGCTGAAACTGAAGTAAACGAAGAAGTTAAGGAAGAGGCTAAAGAAGAATCAAAAGAAGAAAAACCTCAAGAAGAAACTGAAGAAGAAAAACTTGAAAAACTTGCTAAGCTTGAAAATTTCAAGAAAAAGGGAATTATCTCTGAAGAAGAGTTTGAAATGGCAAAAGAACAAATGTTTGGGAAAAAAGAAGACTAATTTCAAACAAAAACTTTATCTTAATAAAAAGAAAAATGTGAAAATCAAACTTCACATTTTTTTATTTGAATAATTTTTCATTATCCCTCATATAAATTTGGTAGGACTAAAATTTGGAGGAAATATGAAAAACTTTGAAATATATAATGATATTGCCGAGAGAACGAAAGGCGACATCTATGTTGGCGTTGTTGGACCTGTTAGAACAGGAAAATCAACATTCATTTCAAGATTTATGCAATCGTCAATTTTGGATAATATCACAAACACTCACGACAAAAAGAGAGCGATTGACGAAATGCCTCAGTCTGGTGCAGGCAAACTTGTAATGACAATGCAACCAAAGTTTGTTCCAAACGAAGCGGTTGCGGTTAAATTTGAAAACGGAACAAATGCAAAGGTTAGGCTTGTTGACTGTGTGGGCTATGCCATTGACGGAGTTCAAGGCTTTAGTGACGGCGAAATTCCACGAATGGTAAAAACCCCTTGGAGCGACCAAGAATTGCCATTTGCAGAGGCTGCAGAAATCGGCACAAAAAAGGTTATCACTGAACATTCAACCATTGCAGTGCTAGTTACAACCGACGGCTCAGTCACAGGAATTGCAAGAGAAAACTATGAAAAGGCAGAGGCTCAAGTTGTTGCCGATTTAAAGGCAGCAGGCAAACCATTTGTTGTTTTGTTAAACTCAACAAGCCCTGAAAGCGAGGGTGTTCAAATGCTTGGTCGTCGCTTGGAAGAAAGATATGAAACAACCGTTATTTGCTGTGATGTCTCAAAACTTGAATCAAAACAAATTGAAGAAATTTTAGAAAAAATCTTGCTTGAATTTCCTGTAACCGAAATCAAATTCACATTGCCAAAATGGATTAGGTCGCTTTCTTATAACGATGAATTTATTGCTGAAATTATGACAACAATAAAATCAACAACTCAGCAAATTTCAAAGATGAAAGACTATAAAAATTTAGTGGACATCTTTGCTGAAAATGAAGACATTGAAACTTTAAAACTAACAAGCCTTGATATGTCAAAAGGCATCATTAATCTTGACATTCCAGTGAGTGAAAACCTATATTACAAAACTCTCAGCAAGGCTTGCGGAATGGATATTGAAGACGACTACCATTTGATGAGTTATTTAAAAGAACTCGTTGTTGCAAAACGCGAATATGACAAGATTAAGGTCGCACTTGACGCAGTCAAAGAAACAGGTTATGGCGTTGTTAATCCAAGCCTTGAAGAACTTGAACTTGCCGAACCAGAAATCGTTACAAAGAACGGAAATTCAAGCCTAAAACTCAAAGCAAAAGCATCAAGTTTGCACATTATGCGTGTTGATGTTGAATCTGAAATCACCCCAGCCGTTGGCAATGTTTCACAAGGCGGCTCACTAGTTAGTTATATGCTCAAAGAACTCGAAGAAAACAAAGAAGACATTTGGAATAAAAATATGTTTGGAAAGCCAATGAACGAACTCGTTAAAGAAACAATCGACGGAAAAATTTATGGTCTTCCAGAAGAAGTTAAAACCAAGATGAGAAAAACCCTCACCAAGATTGTAAATGAAAGAAAAGGCGGGGTAATCTGCATTTTGTTATAAACGAAAAAAAATAAAACAAGTCTATTTTTTAGACTTGTTTTTTTTAGTCACTTAGGTTCTTCCAACCAGTTCATCAATAGAAATATTCAAAACATCTGCAATCTTCCAAACATCGAGAACATTTGGAATGTTGACGCCATTTTCCCAATAACTTATAGAGGCGTGTGTAACACCAATTTTGTCAGCAAGAGCCTGCTGAGAATATTTATGCTCGAGCCTTCTTTCTTTTATACTTTTTCCAATAACATTTTCCATATTATTATTTTATTAAGAAAACTTACAAAATATTTGACTTGTAAGAATTCTTACATTATAATTATGACTAACAGGGTTAAATGAGACATTTAACTCCAAAAAATATTAAAAAAAGGAGAAAAATATGAAAAAGAAATTTTTAAGTGGTCTTATGGCACTTGCTATTGCCATTCCTTGCGCATTTGGCTTGGTTGGTTGTGGCGAAGACCCA
>SVHI01000027.1 GCA_015055905.1 Clostridiales bacterium
TGAAAAAAGAAGACCTATGTCAGACATAACACTCGATATTATCGGCGCTAAGCAGAATAATCTCAAGAATATTAATGTTAAAATTCCGCTTGGCAGATTGGTTGCTGTAACAGGTGTTTCAGGTAGTGGAAAGTCAAGTTTGATTAACGAAATACTTTATCCTGCTGTTGCAAATAGAATAAATAAATCTAGTTTGCCTGAAGGTAAATATAAAGAGATTCGTGGAATAGAGAACATTGATAAAGTTGTTGTTATTGACCAAAGCCCTATAGGAAGAACACCAAGAAGCAACCCTGTTACATATACTGGTGTATTCTCTGCAATTCGTGAACTTTATGCGGCTTGCCCAGAGTCAAAGGCAAAGGGTTATACTGCAGGAAGATTCTCATTTAATGTTAAAGGCGGAAGATGCGAAGCGTGTGCAGGTGATGGTGTTTTAAAAATTGAGATGCATTTTTTGCCAGATGTTTATGTTACTTGTGACGAATGTAAGGGCAAGAGATATAACAAAAATACGCTTGAAGTTAAATATAAAGGCAAGACAATTAGTGATGTTTTGAATATGACGGTAGAAGACGCACTTGAATTTTTCTATAATTTGCCATCAATTCGAAACAAACTTCAAACTCTTTATGATGTTGGTTTGGGTTATATCACACTTGGTCAGTCTGCAACAACACTTTCTGGTGGTGAAGCACAAAGAGTTAAACTTGCAACAGAACTTTCTAAGCGTTCTACTGGAAAAACACTCTATATTTTAGATGAGCCAACCACTGGTCTTCATACTTATGATGTTGAAAAACTCATTGCGATTCTTGATAGGCTTGTTTCAAATGGAAATAGTGTCGTTGTTATTGAGCATAACACCGATGTTATGAAAGTCGCAGATTATATTATTGATATTGGTCCAGAAGGTGGCGACAATGGTGGAACAATAGTTGCATTGGGAACCCCTGAACAAATCATAAAATGCGAAAATTCCTATACTGGCAGGGCTCTAAAAAATATTTTGAAATAATATTGAAATTGAGTTTACAATATGGTATAATTTTATTATCATAACTAAAAGGGAGTTTATTTATGAAAAGAATTATATCGATACTACTGGTTGTTTTGTGTCTTGCTGGTATTGGTGTTTTGGGATTCTTTGCTTTTAAAAAGAGCAATATTGAATCGATTGAAGTTGTTGGAAATATGCAAACATTATATTTTGTGAACCAATCAACTGATGTTAACTTTGCTGATTCAAAACTCAAAGTTACATATAAAGACGGAACATCAAAACTTTTAGACTTAGATAAAGATTTGGTTAAAGTTAAAAATTTCAGCACATCTGTTACAAACAATGGTGTGATGAAAATTGTTTATAAATCACAAACACTTGATGTTAATTATTCAGTTATTTACAATGGTTTATATTATTTAAAAACTATTGAAACTGCTGAAGTTAATGGCTCTGATGTCAACTCAACATCAAACAGTTATACTGCAGGGCTTAATGCTAGCGGGGTTGACAAAACCACTGCAACTGAAATGATTTATTTCTATAATGATGGTGTATGTGACTATTACTCAAGAACAAGTTCATCTGGATATTGGTATGTTGATGATGGACATTGTGATTCAAGATTTAAATATACAATCGTTGGAAACACATTAAAAGTTAATCTTGGCGAAAGCAAAACATACGATATTACAGCAAGTTTTTCTGAGTTAGGTGAACTTTCTCTCAATAGTGAAATCTGTGAATATTTTGATAATAACCACAAAGATTTCTTGAAATCAAAAGTTTCTAGAACATTCTCATATTATGAAATGAAAACAGATAGAAACGTTGGTTCTGTGAATGTTAATGGTGTGGGAAGTTCTGGTTCAAATCTTCTTAACTTCGAAGTTAACGACACTTATGAAGAATGTGGAAAATCAGTAATTTTAAGAGTTTCTTATAGTAATGACGCGTTCTTAAACACTGTATTTGTTAGATTTAACACATCAATGCTTGCAGATAAACAAGGATTTAATACATCATTTGTTCACGATGTATCTCAAGTAAGAGGTTACTATAAATCTATTCAATTCCAAATCTTCTACAAAGTTGTTGCTTAATTAAAATCAAAAAAATACATACCTAGGTATGTATTTTTTTTTGCGCGTTTGAAATAATTTATGTATGGCTATAATGTTGATTCGTTCAATTATCATATATTTATGCGTTTTGGTTGTTATTAGGTTGATGGGTAAAAGGCAAGTTGGTGAGATGCAACCATTTGAGTTTGTAATAACTCTTATTATTGCAGACCTTGCGTGTATTCCTATGGCAGAACTTTCAGTTCCAATCGTTCACGGCATTGTTCCAATTTTAACATTGCTTATTCTGCATTTCTTCATTTGCTTTTTTGCGAGAAAAGTTCAATTTGTTAGATATTTGCTTACTGGCAAACCTGCGGTAGTGATTAGTCCAAAGGGAATAGATTACAAGGAACTCAAAGAACTAAATATGACTCTTGACGATTTACTTGAACTGCTTAGGGGTTGTGACGTGTTCAAGGTTAGTGATGTGGCATATGCTATTATCGAAACTAACGGAAATTTGTGTGTTATTAAAAAGTCAATGGTTGAAACAGTGACAAGAGAAGATTTAAAGGTCAAAGTCAGTCAAAGTGCATTGCCACTCAATATCATAATGGACGGAACAAGAGTAGAGAATAATATAAAACTGACTGGGATAGATGATTCGTTTTTTAATGAATGTTTTAAAAGAGCAGGTCTTAAGAACGAAAAAGAAGTTGTGCTTATGACTCTTGACAATAACGGCGAAGTATTTATTCAAGGAAAGGGCAAAGATTCTTATGAAACCTTTACTATGGATTTTAGTGGAGGCGACAAATGGTAAAAAAGTGGTTTGTAATGATTTCCTTGCTAATTATACTTGTCGCGGGGTGTGTTATAGAGTCAATTTATGTTAACAAGTCTTTCGATTGGCTTATTAATAGTTTGGAAACTCTCCAAATAGAACTTACTGAAAACAAAGAAAAGTGTGACACTGAAGAACTGATAAAAAAAGCATATAACATTCACAATGAATGGGACAAAAAAACTAAGGTTTTAAAATGTCTCATTTGGCATAGTGGCATAAAGGATATTGAAATTGGAATGGCTAGAGTTTCGGTTTATGTTGAAGAAAATAACTATACTGAAGCTTACGCGGAGATTGCGGCATTAATTGATTATTGTTCGCACTACACTGAAGACTTTAGTATTTCAGCAGAGAATATTTTTTAGTTTGAATAGCGTTTTCTAAATAATATTACTTTGAAATTAGCAATATTAAACGACAAAAATAAAATAACAGTTGAACCTAGAGTTATTATTGAAGAAATGATTATTTCAATAATCAATGATGTGTTTAGCAAGTTGTGAACAAATATGCCAAGCAAAGACGATATGGCAATTATTATAGTTACATATGCTATTGTTTTTATGAAACTTAGGTCAACTAAGTTTCTTTTTTTGAGCATTAGAATATTCAATACTGCAGAAGTGATTGCCATTAAAAAATAACCAATAATAAGAGCGTATGTTCCAAAATATTTTGGCAAGAAAATAATTGAAATTATTAGTAGCGCAGATGAAATAATATGATTTTTTAGCGATTTGATTTCTAATCCAACTGCGTTTAGAATAGATGATGTTATTTGTGATATTCCTAGTGGAATCATAACAATAGTTGCGTAAGTTAGGTAGACTCCAGCTTTTGCATTGTTAAACAAAAACATACAAATTGGTCCACCAACTGCGATAAATGTTGGAATTAAAATGCTTGAGAAGATGACTGATGATTTGATTGAAAACATAATCTTTGATTTTAGCATTGTAATGTCACTAACGCCTTCTGCATCGATATCCTTTGATTGTTCACTTATTGTTGGCACCATAGTGACAGCAAGTGAACTGATTAGTGTTGATGGAATCATTATAATGGGGAATGTCATTCCCATAACTATTCCAAACTCAGAAAGTGCTTCAGTTGGAGAATAACCAAATAATTGTAAGCGTATTGGAATTATGATTGCTATGATTGAAGAAACGATTGATGAGATTGTTCGAACAGCGGTTATTGGTGTGCTATCTTTAGCAAGTGTTTTAAATTGATATTTTGGACTTGATAGGTTTCCACCGCATTTGAAATAAATTATAATTACAACTATTGATGATACAACACACGCCAAACTGAGAGATAATGCGGTCTTATTTGTTGGACTTATATTGATTAAACTGGTGTTAAATAGTATAAATAATATCAATATTCTTGTGATTTGTTCAAGAAATTCGGTTATGCTTATAGCAAAAAAACGTTTTTGACCCCACAATGCACCACGTAAAACCTCATAAATTGATGAGAAAATAAGTGCTGGGAGCAAAATATATATCATTTCGGTCGAGGCATTGGATGTAAAAATGAAATTCAACGCGTCTGGGAACGCGAAAAATACAACAGAAACCACAAAACAGATGATTCCTGTGATGATTAGACCCGATGAGACGATAGAACCAATGGACTTTTTGTCGTTTTTATATGAAAAATACGAGACATTTCGTGATAATACAACGGGAATTCCACTTGATACAAAGGTCATTAAAACTGCAAATATACTCATAGCAACTTGATAACTGCCAAGCAGAACACTACCAAGCTCGCGAGATAGGTAAATTTTTAATAAAAACCCCAGTGCTCTTGTTGCTATAGAGAAAAAGGTTACACAAAACATTGCCTTAATTATTGATTTATTCATATATGAAATTATATGAGAATTAAAATTAATTTAGAATATTGACTGACTTTGACCTATAAAATAATTTTTAAAACTTTTTTCCATTATTTGATAAATGGTGGGCAATAGTATATAATTATTGTAGAGGTAATTTTATGCTAACTATAAGACAAATTGAAAAAAGAAAAGACTTGAAAAAATTTGTAAGGTTTCCAACTGAACTTTATAAAGATAATCCAAACTATGTTCCACCAATGGAATCTGATGAATATAAAATGGCAACACCAAAAAATGCTCATTTCAATGAGTGTGAACACGCATACTTTTTGGCTGAAGAAGACGGAAAGGTTGTAGGACGTATAGCTTGTGTTGTTATCCATCCTTTTAACGAAAAGAATAAATGCAAGTATGCAAGATTTACAAGATTCGATGTTATTGATGATGAAAAGATTGCACACGAACTTTTGAAGACTGCTGAAGATTGGGCCAAAAAGCAGGGTATGGAATATATCCACGGTCCACTCGGCTATGATGATTTGGAAAGAGAAGGCTTGATGGTTGAGGGGTTTGAGCATCAAGGCTCATTTCTCACAAGTTATAATGCTCCATATTATCAAGGTTTTATTGAGAATTATGGATACAAGCCAGATGCGAAATGGGTTGAATGGCGTTTTAAAATGCCTCTTGTTTTAGATGAGAGAACTGCAAGAGTTGCTGATATCGTTGAAAGAAGATATGGTATTCACGAGAAACCATTTAAAAACGTTAATGAACTTATCAAAAACTACGGCGATGATTTCTTCAATTTAATGGACGAAACATTTGAAGAATTATATGGAACATATCCATTTAATGATGAACTTAGAAAACAAACTATTGCTGCGTTTAAACTTATCCTTGATAAGAAGTATTTGTGTTTGGTGTTTGATAAGAATGAAAAACTTATTGCTTTTGCTTTGACTTGGCCATCACTTGCACGTGCAATGAAAGAAACCAATGGAAGAATGTTGCCATTTGGCTTTATTAAGTGGTTAAAAGCACTCAAGAAACCAAAAGCTATGGAACTTGCGATAATTGCTGTAAAGAAAGAATATCAAAAACTTGGTATTACAGCATTTATGATTAAGAAACTTATGGATAGGGTTGGTCACATTGAGTCTATCAAATATGCTGACACTGGTGTTCAACTTGAAACAAACACAGGTGCAATTCGTTCACTTGAAATGTTTGAAAGAGAACTCATTAGAAGAAAAACTTGTTATATTAAAAAATTATAAAAGACAGTCCATTTGGACTGTCTTTTTTCTAACAAAAAAAGGAAAGCGATTTGCTTTCCTTTTTATTATAAGATTCCGTCATTCTTTTTGTTTTTTTCAGCATCAAGTTCATCAGCAGATTTGCCTTTAGATTTCTTAACCTTAATAATTTCAATATCTTTATTATGGTCGTTTTGGAATTTCTTAGCAAACTTGATAGGGTGTTTTTTCAAGATAATAGCAATTAATGCAACTGCCATTACAAGAACTAACAAGAGTGAAGAGAAGATATAGAAGAATGTTGCCCAACTTACAGTTGTTTCATCATCTGCATCTTTTTCATCATCTTTACTATCACTTGTTGATGAAGCTGGGTTGTCATAATATTTCTTTTGAGTTGTTTCATTCAATTCAGCAGTTTCAGCATAATGGTTGAATTCAGCCTCTGTTGAATAGTTAACAAGTTCAATTCCAGAAATAATTGCATAACCAGCACCTGTGTGTGTTGCTGCGTCAGATGTATCACCAAGTGAAAGGGTTACACCAACATTTGAAACAGCATCTGCATTGTTTGTTTTAATTAAAACTTCATAGCAAACAAAACCATATTCATCAGCGTTTGTTGCTTCAGTTGTGTTAACATTTGTCCACTTAATTCCAAGTGTTGAAATATTGATGTTAAGACCAAAATCGTCACTTGCGAAATCACTAGTCTTTACATAAATTCTAAGTGAATAGTATGCTGACTTAGAAAGTGATTTCTTGTAGAGTGGTTCAAGTGTTTGATAGTCAGTTGAGTAGCTGTTAGCCAAAATTAATACGTTTTCAGATTGAGCATTCTTAAGTTCAGCGCCAGGAATGATAACGTTATTGATCCTGTAATCTTCATTTTTGAATGAATATACATAAGAATTGTTTTCTTTCTTGGTTGATGTGTAAGAATCATTGTCTGTTTCAGTTCCAACAACAACTTTGTTAAGACTTTCAACTTTAACATCTTTGCCACCGATTGATGTAACTTCAACTGTGCAATCAGAGAAGGTGAATAATCTGTAGCTTGTTTTTGTTGAGTTGTAGTCAACTTCATTTGCAGTAACTTTAACGCCTTCACCACTAGCAACAATAGTGATATCGTGTTCACCAAGTTTTGTTACTTCGGTTGTAAGTTCAGCGTCGCTATACATCTTGTAAACATATTTGTTAGTGTTGTTATTGATTGTTCTATGAACATAATAGGTTGTTGTGTCATAAACAACTTCATAAACTTCACCAATGTAATATGTTGTTTTGTCGATAGTTACTGAGTGAGTTTTTGTTGTGTTGGTTTCATAGAATGTAGCAACTGCAGCACCATTTGTTCCAACGGTGTATTTGTTTGTTGTTGCTAAAGAATGAGTGTATTCTTTTTGTGAGTAGATTGCCTCATTATTTGCTTTGCTATCGTTGTGGATAGAGAATGATGGGTCAGCGTAGTTGATAAATCTTGCATCTTTGATAATGCTGTAGATATCAACAGTGTTAGCATTTGTGATGCCTGCATCGTCGTAAACTTCTGCTTTGAGTTCATCAAATGTTTTTGTTGATTCTTTTGTTGCTGCAACATATTTAAAGAAACCTAAGCCATAAGCATCTTCAATACCAAGTTCAAGATAAACTGATGTTGATGATGTTGAAGTTGCAATGTAATATGTGTAAGTATTCCATTGGTTTTTAACAATATCATTGCTGTCAACATACATTTTTGAAATTCTATTTTCATCACCAAGTTTTGAGTTAGAATAGATGCTTGAAACAAGTGTTCCGTTGAATGATGAGTGTGCATAGAAGTCAAATGTAAGTTTGTATACAGAGTTAGCAGAAAGTGAAATTGAAGCAGAGTAGAACTTGTAAGTGTTTTTGTATTTATTGATTTGTTCACCAGTGATTGCTGTACACTTGATTCTGCATCAACTACATAAATGTTTCCATAGGTGTTAATTCCGTCAACTGGAGGCAACATAGTGAAGTTATCGCCAAAGTAGTCAGTATTTGAAAGTGTCATTACACCTGCGTTAACATTCTTTGAACTACCTGATTCAACAGTCCAGCTTTCAGCAATCTTGAGGTCATCTGCTGTTGGTTTTTCTCTGTCTGTAACATTGATAAGGTCAAAGTTTCCGTTTGTTACACCAGTAGAAATCAATGAATCTGTTGGGCTGAGTGAAAGGGCACAAGTTTTGCTGTCTGAGTCTGAGTTAACTGTGTCATAGTTTGCGCTAGTTACTCTTTCGATTGTGATGTTGTCAAAGTAAACAGTGCAATCTTTTCCAGCGGTTAAAACAAGATAGCAATCTTGGTCTTTAAGTGCGTTACCTTCAATATAAAGGTATACTGGCATCCAACCATATTCGTTGATAACAGTGTTTGTGTATTTTGAAACGTTTGCATCAACATCGATTGAAGATGTAAGGAGTTTTCCATACAAATCTTCGTTTTGTCTCTTTTGAACAGAGTTAACTGAGATTTTTGCTGTTCCTTCTTTGTCAGGTGAGTAAATCCAAACAGTAATCTTTAAGTAATCCATACGCTTTACTGTGAATGCATTTGATGTGATACCAAGAGCTGTGTTTGTATTTTTGTTTTCAAGTTTAAGAGCATAGTTGTCTTTTTCGAAAGGTGATTCAACATATGCTTTATCTTTAGCAAATTCTTGAACTTTAGTATTAAGTTTTGTTCTGTCTTCAGCTTTTGTAACGTCATAGGTGACGTCTTCAATAGTGAATACATCGCCTGAAAGAGATATATCATTTTTGTTATCAAGAAGACCTTCGAGGGTTTCTTTTAATAATGATTTTCCAGATTCAGTTGTTAAATCGAATGTTTCGTCATCAAGAGAAATAACTTTGTATCTATTGTCATCGTCTTCGTTATCTGCTTTTGTCTTTTCGATAACATTTGTGATTGAAACATCGAGGTCGCCATTGTTGTAAGCGTGTCTAAATTGTTCGATTGTGTATTCAATTTTTGAATCACGGCTGATGTAGTATCTCCACAAATCAACGAATGTGTCTTCATACATACTGTAACCATCAGTTGTTGAATCGATTTTTCCAAGTTTTTCTGTTGAAAGTTTAGATTGAAGAGTGTCATCTTCAAAATCAAACATATTATTCCAGTTTGCAAATTCGTTTTCAATTGTTGTTTTATAATTGAATTGGTTTGCATCTTTGTATGCTGTAACTTTGTTTACAACGATAAGTTCGTTGTTATATTCGTCAGCATATTTGCCATCAACAGGAACTGGCTCGTCTTGGCCTGGAACTTCTTCTGTAAGATTTGTTGATTCAACTGGCTTGTTATCAATAGCCATTTTGTTGTAGTCTGTAACACCGATGTTTGTGATTTTGAGCTCATTGAAGAGGGCAGAACCAGTAACAGTTGGGTTATCTCTTACGAAGAGTGGGGTTGCACCATTATATGTATATTTTGTTGTAAGAACAGTTTTAACAAAGATTGTGTTTGGTGAACTGGTTACAACATAAAGTGTTGCGTCTTGTTTGAGTGTCAATGTTGCAGTGTAGAGTGAAATGCCTGCGTTGAATGTGTAGTCTTCACCAGACAATGTCCAGTCTGCTGCATTGAATTCATATTGTGTGTAAACGCCGCCATTATTGTAGAAATAGAATTTGTTTTCGTCGTAAATCTCACCAGAGGTGAGTTTGTGTTCATTTGAAAGGTCCCAATCACTGATATTGAATGTGTATGAAGAGTATCTCTTTGTTGTTGAATCATAAGTATAATATTCTTCATTTGGGTCAATTTCAAATTGTGAACCAGCTGAACTATAGGTGTTACCCTTGAGGATTTCATTTTGTGTTACTTCTTTGAAGAAAAGGTTTGCTTCAGAGTTGTAGTAGTAAACGCCACCTTCTTCTCTCCAGTCAGCTGCATTGAAGATATATCCAATAGTTGCATCACCATTAGCAAAGTAAGAACTTGCTTTTGATGCATCATAAATTTGATTCTTTTCAACTAAAGAAACTTCTTCAACGGTTTGTGTTTCCCAGTCAGAAGCAGTTTTTGTGTATGCTTCATATCTTTGTTGTGCATCATTATAGATGTAATATTCTTTGTTTGAATCATAGATTGAACCAGAGAAAATTTGAGTGTATTTAACTTGGTCTTCTGATTCATCCCAATCACTTTCATTGAATGAATAGATTACATATTTTGATGCAGTTTGTTTAACATAATAAACTTTGTGTTCATCATAGATAACAGGTGCACCTGGGTCAACTTGAAGAGCAGTGTAGGTTACATCAGTGAATTTTGAACCTTTGATGCTGTTTTGGTCACCAAGATATAGATAGATGTTTGCTTTTGATGCTGAAACAGAATCGGTTGAAATGAACATATAATATTGTTTCCATTCACCATCTGTGTTGATTTTCTCAATAGCAATATCTTTCATAACGCCTGATGTATCTTTGAGATATACAGATGCTTCAACATTCTTTGTTGTGTTAACATAGAATGAAATTGCATAGTAACTGTTTGCTGTTAATGTGATTTCAGGTGATTTGAAGTAATAGTATGAATTGTTAACAACTTTGTTTTCATTTGCTACAGGAAGTTTCTTGTAGTATTTTTCTACGCCTTCTTCATAGTCTTCGCCGCTTTCAATGAGTTCATAGTTGTTGAAATCAAAACCTTCAGCTTTTGTGTCGATTTGGTCGATTGTGTAAACAACTTTTTTAGCAACGGCTGCAGCGTTATATTTATAGTAAAGTTTTGTGAAACTTTCGTTGTAGTTAGGGTCTTTTGATTCAATGAGTTTGTAGAAACTTGCATTAACCTTAAGTTCGTTTGAAGTGATAGGTGTGTATGACTTCATTCCATAAGTTGACTTGTCTGTGTTAGAGATGTTGTCGTCAACAATGTAGATTGCTGTTGAGTTTGTGATTAAGTTTTGAACAAACACATCAGCAAGTCTGTAGTAAAGTTTATAGTTAGCGTCATAATCAGCTGTGTCTGATTCAAGAACAGGTGTATAGTCAACAAGGTCAGCAGTTTTGATAACTTTGTAACCCTTGTTTGTATAGTCTGTCATAATAGCTTCGTCAATATTGTCTGTGTCATCTAAAACATAAACTTGAGATTTGATAGTATTTCTAACATATTTATAATAAAGAGAGAAACTCTTTGTGAAGTTGTCGTCACCCTCAGCTACTGCAATGTAGTTTTTGTTGTATGTTTTGATGTCGCTGGTTGTGATAACTGAGTAGTTGAGTGTTTGATAGATTTCGCTTTCTTTTTCATCAACTGAATCGTCAACAACAAAGATTGCTGTTTCTTGAGTTGTTGTGTGTTTGTAATATAAAGCGTAGTTTTCTTTAGAAACGTTTAATGTTTCATAGTGATAGTCTGGAGCAGCAATATAGAATTTTGAATTTGTGTCAACTTCTGTTTGCTCGATTGTTGTTACGCCAGAAATATCATCTAAGCCGTCAGTTAATTTAACAGCATAAACGTTACCATCGTATTGAGATGAAGGAACTTCTTTTTGTTCTAATTCATAAGCAGTTGAATCAACTGTTTCATAACCTGAATAAGAGATTGTTGAATCTACAAAATATTCTTTTGTGTTTTCAAAATATAAATCAAAGTTTTTTCTATAATAGTTGCTTGTTGATTCGATTTTTGTGTAGTCATATTTATTGATTTCAACACCTTCAATAATATAAGGGAAGGTTGCATATTCTTTTTGGAACGCTTCAAGCTTTGTTGAATCGATAAATACTTTATAGTTTGTTGAAGATGAAAGTTTCAAATAGATGATACTGTTTCCACCTGGAGCAAACATATCACAGAATGTTTCGAAATCATATTTTGAATTATAGAGTGAGTTGTTGTAAATTGCTTTGAAGTAGAGCTCATCATCTTCATAAGGCATTTGAACATAAAGACCATTTGTGTCGTTATCAAGGTCATCTTGAGAAATAACATTATAGTAAAGTGATTCATAAGTATCTTGTTCAGCAACTGTTGGGTTATCATTCAAAACATAAACCATATATTTTGAGTTTGATTGAGCATAAGGCATACTTGTGTATTTGTAGTATGTTGTATGGTCATGGTCAATGTAACCAAAGTGTGAAGAATTTGTTGGGTAATAGTAGAGAATGTCTACATTTTCTTTACTAGATGTTTCTTGGAAATAGTCTTTGTATTCTTTGTAAGTGTCTGTGTTAACGATGTTTGTTCTGTAACCAAAGTAGTAGATAGCGTCTTTTGATGCTTTTTCATTTGGTGTGTGTTGAACGTGTTTTGCGTTATCAGTGATTGTAACATAGCTTGTGTATGATTTTGAAGTGTAGTTATAATCAATGAAGGTTGGGGCAGCGTTAGCAATGAGCGCAGCAACGTTAACGTTTTGTGTTTTTCCGTCGTGAGAAACAATTGCAACTTCTTTTGCAATTTCACTATCAAGGAGTTCTTTTAACATCTTATAAGATTTGCTTTGTTCGTAGAATTGCTCAGCTGTTGCACTAGAATCAACGCCGTCACCTTCAGTGAATTGGTCTGTGCTGCCAGTGAGTTCACCTGAAACAAAGTTGAAGAACTTTTGATAGAAATCTGATTTTGTGTCACAAAGTTTTTGAACGGTTGTGCCAGTGTTTGTGTTCTTCATTTCATTCATAGCGAAGTATTCAACGAAATCTCTAATTGACTTGCAATTTTCATAATCGTCTTTGTTTACTTCGTAGAAGTCTGAAACTGAAACTCTATCAAATTCATCTAAGAATTGTTCAACTTGAGCAGCGTAAGCACTGTCTGAGTTTTCTTCAAAGAATCTGTCAGCCCACTCAGTGAAGAGAGGGGTGAATTTTGAGTTGTAGTATTCAAGAAGATTGAAGTTTGCTCCATTTGAAACCACATAGTTTGTGAGTGCTGATGGAATAAACTCTGTAAACTTGTCAGAAGATGTTGTTGATGTTGTTGGGTAGTAAACATACTTTTGTTCTGACTTGTAAGCATTAGCATTTTTGCTCATATAGTTTGACACTGCGAGCAATGGGCTAGAGTTGAATGAAAGTGTCAATAAAATAGCAAGAAAAATGCTTGCGAACGACTTTCTGTTTTTTTGTTTTTTGTAAAATTTGTTTTTCATATAAACCACCTAATTTAGCATTATTTATAAAACCATTACAATTCTAGTATATTTTGAAGAAAAAATCAACCTTTTCTTAAAAAAAGCCCTTAAAATAAAAGACTTTTATGGCGAATTATGATAGCGAAAATAAATTGTATATGCTTGGTGAATAATAAAAAATTCTAAAAACATACTAAAGTTATGAGAAAACCAACAAAGAAAGAGGTGTTTTTGCTCGGTGGAACGGGCTTGATTTCTGGAATAATTAATGGATTTTTTGGAGCTGGTTCAGGGTTAATATTGGTTCCACTCATAAAGATTATTTACAAGTTAGATGAAAAACAAACACACGCAACAACACTTGCTTGTGTTTTGTTTTCGTGCCTTTTAAGTGCAGGTGTTTACATAGTGAAAAAACAGGTTGACTGGAGTCTTGTTTTGTGGTGTTTGATTGGGTCA
>SVHI01000005.1 GCA_015055905.1 Clostridiales bacterium
TCTTTCTGCCCTAAACGCCTCATCAATTTGAATTGACTTGAATGGTGTTGGGAGTTTTTCTCTATTGTTGATATAAAATCTAACAAGAGGAACTGTGAGGTCATATCTCAAACCCTCTTCAACAATGTCACTCTCTTTGAGGTCTGGTTTTGATAGGTCAAGTTTGTCGCCGCGTTTGATTGTTTTGAACATCAATTTTTGGTTGTCACCAGAATCGCCACTTGTGAGTAAGTTTAAGTTTTCCAAAATTGGAGTTTTGATTTGCAAAAATCCATTTTGTTTGTAAGTTTTTAAAATAACCTGTTCTGCATAACTTCTAATTTCCATTTCTGCTGGCATATAGTCAACAGTTCCACGAACAGGGTTTGTATCAAATTTCATAATCTTTTCCTTCTTTATATATAGTTTTATTATAGTCAATAAATAATTTTTAACAAATTATTTCGTGTTTTTGTTTTATTTTTCTAAAAAATCTTTAATCAATCGTTCTGCCTCTTCAGGCAAATGCGACGATGCATCTAACCAAACTATATTTTTTTCTTTGTTATACCAAGTTTGTTGACGTTTTGCAAAATGTCTTTCTTCCTTGAAAAGTTCTTCAAAAAACATTTCGTAACTATCAAACTCGCCACTTAGATATTTGATAACATATTTTGCTTCAAGCCCAAGTGAAATTAAAAAGTCTCTATCTTTTCCCTCAGCCAAAAGATTCTTAATTTCTTCAATCATATTTGGCATACGCATTTCAAGACGAAGTCTTATTCTTTCATAAATCTCTTCTCTTGACCACATAATGCCAAGTTGCAAGACCTCATAGCGAGGTTTGTTTTCTTTCTTTTCTTTTCCTGCAGTCTCCAAAAGTCTAACCAACCGTCTTTTTGTGATTTCAACAGGAAGTTCAAGGTTCTGTTTTTTGCACATTTCAAGCAAAGCGGCTTCATCAAGAGCCTCAAGTTGTTCTCTTAACTCTTGGTCTGGCTTGTCTGGTGAAAGGTCATAACCTTCTATCACGCTTCTGGAATACAGCCCAGTTCCACCAACTAAAAACGGAACTTTTTTTCTTGAAATGATATCATCAATCGCCTCATAGGCTTTTTGTTGAAAATCAAAAAGTGTAAACTGACTGCCAAGTTCACACACATCAATCAAATGATGCTTAACTTCTGCTTGCTCTTCTTTTGTCACTTTTCCTGAACACCAGTCAAGCCCTTTGTAAACCTGTCTTGAGTCAGCAGAAACAATCTCGCCATTAAATTTTTTGGCAAGTTCAATTCCAAGACCACTCTTTCCTGAAGAAGTTAATCCAACAATAGCAATCAATTTTTCCATATTTGCTCCTTTTCGACTTTTGTTTTTACCAGTCATAAATTTTGTGACAACTTGATTTTATGTCATCATAATAGTCAAAATATTTCGTTTTTTCACTTAATTTTTTAGTTTTTTTCTTATTTTTGTCTTTATTTTTACTACTTGGTGAAATATTTTGCGTTTTTTTAATTTCTTTATTTTCCATTTTTAACCTTTATTCTTTACCATTTTCTTCTGGCACTAAACCCGTTTGAAGCTGCTTTATAACATCTTCAATTTTTTCATTAATAACAAGGTCAGCCACATTATCATAAGGCGTTGCTTGCAAGTTAATAAGAACAAGTCTGTCGCCACTATAAAAGTTTACATATCTTGCTGCAGGATGAACCACAAGACTAGTTCCAACAACGATTAGTGTATCTGCATATTCAATCGCCTCCAAAGCGCCCTCAACAACATCGTCATAAAGCGCTTCTTCATAAAGCACAACTTTAGGACGAACAATCCCGCCGCACTCATCACACTTTGGAACGCCCTTGTTTTGAAGAATATAATCTAGCCCAAACTTCTTGAAACAATGCTCACAAAAGTTTTCGTGAATATTTCCGTGAATATTAAAGACATTTTTGCTTCCTGCTTTTTCGTGGAGCCCGTCAATGTTTTGTGTTACAACCGCACGGAGTTTGCCTTGTCTTTCAAGTTCTGCAAAATACTTGTGCGCCACATTTGGTTCAGCATTCTCAAAAACCATATTTTCTCTATAAAACTCAAAAAACTCTTCTGGTCTTTCTTTATAAAATGTGTGCGATATAACTTCTTCTGGAGAAACTCCATATTTTGTTAACCCTTGGTTATATAATCCACTCGCAGACCTAAAGTCAGGAATACCCGACGGAACACTAATTCCCGCGCCTGTAAACAAGACAATGTTGTGTGACGAATCAATAATCTCTTTTAATTTTTTGATTTTTTCATTCATTTTTGCACCATTTTTCTAATTTTTCATATATTAAATGCAATAATTTTTATGTTTTTGCGTTTTTTATTTCAGTCTCAAACTAACAAGTGTTTCAACATTTGCAGTCTATTTTTCGCATATATTTGAAAATATATGCAACTCTCGCGCCGAGGGCGAAATTTCGCAAAACGATTTCAACTCTTGTTATTGTTTGATTCTCAAACTAACAAGTGTTTCAACATTTGCGGTTTGTGGGAACATATCCCAAGGTTGAACAAACTCAATGTCGTATTGCTCTTTTAAGTAAGACAAATCACGAGCGAGCGTTGCAGGATTGCAAGACAAATAAACAATTTGTTTTGGTTTTGCTTCAAGCATTGCATCAACCACCGCTTTGTCGAGCCCTTTTCTTGGAGGGTCAACAACAACAGCAAAATCACCATTAAGTTCTTTTGAAAGTCTTGGAATTTCTTTCGCACAATCACCATTTATATTTGTTAAATTGTGCAAATTGTTAACATTTTTAAGTTTATTTGCATTTTCAGTTGCGTTTTTTATAATTTCAACACCAATAACATTGTTTGCATTTTTAGCCAAAATCGATGATAGCAAACCTGCACCACTATACGCGTCAATGATGTTATTTTGTTTGCCAACTGTGTCAATAATTTTTTGATAGATTAAATTTTTAATGTAGCCGTTAACTTGCAAAAATGAGCGATTGTTAATTTCATAATTAACACCAAAGTCATTCATTTTTAAGTTTTCTAAACCATAAATATTTTCATCAAAATTGCCAAAAATGACGTTGTTGTTAAGATTATTTACATTTTTGATTATTCCAAACTCACTAAATTGCGTTTTTAATAAACTGATAAGTGAATCAAATTTATTAAACTTTTTGTCAGTCACTACCACGGTTAAAATGAACGCATCTTTTTCTTCACGAACAACTATGTGTTTGATTAAACCCTTTTTTGTTTGCTCATTGTATGCAGTGAGTTTTTCTTTTTCCATAAACTCTTTGAAAAGTTTAACGATTAATTTTGCCCTTTCACTTTGAAGCATACAGTCTTCAATCTGGATAATGCGGTGAGAGTTTTGTTGATACATTCCTATTTTCACTTCGCCATTTTCGTCTTGAACAGGAAAAGCGAATTTGTTTCTATATCTAAACTCTTTGTCACTTGGAACGGTGTCTAAAACCTCCGTTTCGATTTTTGCATATTTTTTCAAAGAATTTTCAACCATATTCTTTTTGAATTTTAATTGCATATCATAAGGCATATGTTGAAGTTCACAGCCTCCACACTTTTTGAAGTATGGACATTTTGGGTTAACCCTATCTTTGCTTGGTTTTAAAATTTCAACAACCTTTCCAACAAGGAATGAGTGTTTGTCATTGATAATATGAACCAAAACCTCTTCACCAGGCAACGCAAAAGGAATGAAGACAACAATGCCATCAACAACTGCAATTCCTTCCCCGTTGTCACCGAGTCTATCTATAGTGACAATAAATTCGTCATTTTTCTTATATTTTTTATCCATAATAACCTATTTTAAGTATAGCACAATGATTAATGTAATTGCAACCCACTTTTAAAAGCCACAAAAAAAGCATATTAGTGTTTAATATGCTTTTTGAAGTTAGATTTAAAACAATGAAAGTTGCTCGAATCCGCTTGGTGGTGGCTCATCATCTTTTTTCTTTTTACCATTAAGAGCCGCAATCTCGTCAAGAATTCTATCGAAAGTTTCTCTTGAAATGCCTTCTCTTAACTTATATTTAGTGACAAGTTCGTGTGTTCTAAAAAGTTCTGCAAATGCCATAAGATGTTCAGCCAAATATTCAAAGTATGCGTTTGCTGTTGGCAAATTTCTAAAATACTGAATATTCTCTTTGCTCTTTTTATAATAATCGCTAGTCAAGATTGAATATAAACATCTATATTCTTCCATTAGCGCTGCCTTTTTATCATTCAATTCTTTAAATGTTTTTCTTCTAACCCCGTAATTGTAGTTATGGGCTAAGAAACCATATACTCTTTGACGTCTTTCCATTTCTTCAGCTTCAACATAAAACCAGTTTTTGCCAGCAATCTCAAGTTCATATTTGTCAAAGTTTCTTTTAAAATCACTAAGCAAACCCAGTTTGTAGTTAATCTCACCAATTTCTGCCTTAACTTGTTCAATGCGTTTTCCTGCACCAACTTCCAAAAATTTTGGCGCATAAAACTTGAAGCCCTCATCAGTGGTCATTTCACTGATTTTTCTATACTTTTCGAGGGTTTCGAAGAACTTTTCATCAAGAAATCCTGTTGGCTTTGATTGTGTCATAGTTTGTCTCCCTATTTGTGACTTTCAAGCTACCTTTATTATACATAATTTCTTGTCTATTGTCAATATTGACCAGCCCACTATAAGCACATCATTTTCTTGACTTGGCTGAGTTTTGGTTTATAATTTTAGGTATGGAAAATTTATGTAATATTTGCCCACGAAACTGCAATGTGAATAGAGATGTTTCTGTTGGGTTTTGCAAGTCTTCAAATAAACCAAAAATCTCAAAGGTAATGCTGCATCATTTTGAAGAGCCCCCAATCAGTGGAGAGAATGTGACCGACAACGGCAGCGGAACAATTTTCTTTTCAAGTTGCACGCTAAAGTGCATCTATTGCCAAAACTATGAGATTTCATCAGTGTGTGAAGGAAAAGAAATTTCAATCGAAACCCTTGCTGACCTTTTTAAACAACTTGAAGATACTGGGGCTTATAACATTAATCTTGTAACCCCCACACATTTCACTTTGCAAATTATTGATGCTCTCAAAATTTACAAACCAAAAATTCCAATTGTGTGGAACACATCTGGATATGAAAAACCTGAAACAATAAAGTTGCTCGATGGTTTCGTTGACATATATCTTGTTGACTTAAAATATCATTCAAGTGAACTATCAGGAAAATTGTCACTCGCTAAAGATTATTTCGAGACCTGTTCAAAAGCCATTCTTGAAATGAGAAAAGCCCAACCAAAAGACATTTTTAAAAACGAGCTTATGAAAAAAGGCATTATTGTTAGACACTTAGTTTTGCCAAACAATACAGCAGATAGTGAAAAAATTATTGACTGGCTTTATGAAAACCTTGGAAATGAAACCTATCTTAGTTTAATGAGTCAATATGTTCCTATGGCAAAGGCAAAAGAAATTCCAGAGCTCAATAGAAAAATTAAACCACTTGAATATAAGATATTAACAAACAAACTTGAAAAGCTTGGATTTAAAAATGTGTTTTTGCAAGGATTTTCGAGCGCAAGCACAGAGTTTACCCCAGATTTTAGTGAAAACAAGACAAATTTTAGATATTAATTTCGTTGCCAAGCGTTTTTGAAATATGTTAAAATGAAAAAAATAAATGTTAAAGGGGATTTTTATGAAAGTTTTTGTATGTGGCTCAGTTGACCCAAGAATTAAACCAGAATATTTAGAAGGAATTGACAAGATTGCCGAGCATCTTTTGAACCATAACGATGGTGTTATGTGCGTTGGTGCAAAAACAGGTTCCGTTGGTGCAATGTATAATAAAATGATTGAAGGTGACGGTTTCGTTGATATTATCGTTCCTGCTCCATACGCTCACGAAGCAGCAGGTATGATTGCTAACTCAATCACTCAAGTTGAAACACTCTTTATGCTTCAACAAGTTGCTCTTAAAAACACAAATGCAACAGTTGTTCTTCCAGGCGGAAATGGAACACTTGCTGAACTTTATATGATTACTGACTCAATCAAGAGCGGTTTCGACACAGACAAAGTTATCGTTTATAACGTTAATGGTTTCTACCAAAAAATTAAAGAAATGAACGACTTTATGCTCGAAGCTGGTGTTTTGAATGAAAGACAATACAAATTCTTCACCTGGTGCAACACCGCTGATGAAGTTATTGCTGAACTTGACAAGAGCAAAGAAGAACTCAATAGAAAAAATGAATTAAGATAGATTCCAAATCTATCTTTTTTTGTTATCAATAAATTTTATGTGAATTATTTAATATTTTTCTATATTTTTTTGTTATATATTTGCCTATTTATTTTTAAGTATGATAAAATTAAATTAGAGGTAATAATATGGAAAAAATAAATCCTATATTTTCAAACAATGTTGTGCCTATTTGTTTTTCAGCAAACGACAAATATGTGCCAATTTTAAGTGCTGAACTTGAATCAATTATTCAGCATTCTTCGCCTGAAAATAACTACGATATTGTTATTTTAACCACCTCAATTTCAGACGAAAATCATTTTAAACTTTTGTCACAAATCAAGAACCACCCAAACTTTTCAATTAGAATTGTGAATGTTGGACCTGTGGTTTATGGCTATAATTTTTATCTTGATTCGAGACTAACAAACACAAAATATTCAAGCGAAATTTATTTCAGGCTTTTGTGTCCAACACTTATGCCTGATTATGACTATGTTGTTTTCTTGGATGCTGACCTTATTGTTCTTGACGATGTTGCAAATCTTTTGAAGTTTGACTGCAGCCAAAATATGATTGGCGCTGTTCGCGATTATGAAGGAATTGCAAACTGCTATAACAACAACTATGAAAGAACAAAATATAGAATCAGCGAACTCAAAATTAAAACATTCGAAAACTATTTTGCATCTGGTGTGTTGATTTTTAACATTAAAAAATTCAATGAAAATTACACTGAAAAACAACTCCTTGACCTTGCATCATCAAGAAAATGGATTCAATATGACCAAGACTTTTTCAACTTTATTTGCGGGGACGACGTAAAGATTATTGATGCGGAATACAACTTTGTTGAAGACATTGACCACGTTTATAAATCACTCCCTCAAAAACTTTTTGAAGAATTTGAAAAGAGCGAGAAAAATCCAAAGATTATCCACTATTCAGGAAACAGAAAACCTTGGATTGGCGTGACATCAAAATACAACAACCATTTCTGGAAAGCGGCTGAAACATCTCCGTTCTTAACAGAACTTAAGAAAATGAAATAAACATAATAAAAAAGACTGAACAAATCGTTCAGTCTTTTTATTTTGAAACTCTAAGGTCGTCACCAACCATTTTGAATGTTGCACTTGTTTGTTTGTTGATGAGTCTTGAATAAATTCTTTCGCCATAAATATCTAAGATATTTCCAGACTCAAAGTTGGTTGTTACAATAATTGGTCTTGAATATTTTTCGCGTTCACTAATAACCAAATATAAATATTCAAGAGTAACATTTTTGAGTTTTGGTTCTGTTCCAAGGTCGTCAATAATCAAAACATCACTCTCAACAAATGGTTCAATCCAAGAATATTTATCCTTTTCAAATGATGTATGATATTTTAAGAAACAGTTAACCATTTCAAAAGCAGAAACAAAACAAACTGAATTGCCTTTTTCTAAAAACGCATTAGCAAGGCACTCTGTTAAATATGTTTTGCCAAGACCAGTTTTGCCAGTAAATAAAATCTTTGTCTTTTTAACATCTGGATAATCTTGAACCCATTTTTCGAGTTTTGTTTTAAGAGACTCAAGTTCTTTTGCTTGAGTTTCATTTTTGCAAATTTTTGTGCTGAAATTTTTGAAGGTTTTTTGTTTTGAAATTTCAATTCCAAAAGCCTTTCCAAGTTCTTCATTTCTTCTCTTTTTGTAGCAAGAACAAATGTAGCCATTAACCACGCCTGTGTCACTGCATTTTTTGCATTCATATTGTGGCACAAGGTCACTTTCTTTTAGGTTCATTTTTGCTAAGATTTTCTTCTTTTTATCTCTTGCGTCAGCAATGATTTTTTGAAGGTCTTTTGAGTCTTTTCCCGCCACCTTTTGCTTTGAAATTTCAAGGGCAAGTTCTTTTTCAATTTTTGTCAATTTCACATAAGCAGGAACTGAATTTACCCACGCAAAATTTCTGGCAGCAATATTTTCTGCTCTCATTTTTTTTGCAGTAAATTCTCTTTGCAAATTCTTGTTAATTTGACGAAAATCCATAAATTTTTCCTTTTGTTTTATAGTTCAACATCATCAAGCGAATCATAAACCGCGTTGAGTTCTTCAGCGGTATATTTTCTTTGCTCGAATGTTTGTTTGTTTTGAGTTTCAACAACACCTGAGGCAATGTTTTTGAGTTGTTTTTTGATTTCTGCGTCAGTCTTGATTCCCTTTTCATTTAGAGTCGCAAGCACTTTGTTGATGTATGACATTGGGTTTGATTTTCCAACCGAAATCTCTGCAACCATCAAGATTTGTTCATCACTAAATCCCCAGTTGTTTGTCCAAGTTTTGTGATAGTCTCTGTCATAACTTGAAACTGAACGGATAAGCCCTGCTTTGTCAAGAATGTTTTTGATTTGCTCGTCGCCTTTAATGATTGACATAATATATTGCTCAAGTGACTCAAGTGAAATCAACCCAAGTTTATAGAATTTTTGAACAACTGTGTTCATTCCATCAAGAGACCTGATGCTTTGTTTGAAACAATACATTGAAATGAATGTTAAGGTTTCAACAGAATAGCCCTTGTTTGTCCAGTCTGCAACATAAATATCAACAACATTTTCAAGGTTTTGATAATAAAGTCCAAGATTTTTTGAAACAACTTTTGCGGTTTCAAACATCTCATCTCTCTTTTCTGAAAATTCAGCAATCTCTTCTAAAGTGAATAGTTTTTGCTCATAATATTTTGAAAGAAGGCTATCAAGTTTTGCAAAACCACCTTTCTTTTTGAGAGTTTTGGCAACTTCAACAATAGTTCCATTAGTGAAACCAAAATTGTTGTTCCACTTAAGGTAGAGGTTTCTTTCGTCGATGTCAGCCTCACGCTTTAAACCAAGAGCGTTAAGAACGCGTTTAATTTCAGCACTATTTTGTTCTTGTTCTAAGAATTTTTGTTCAACTGCTTCTGTTGTTTTGAGCCCTTCGTTTGCGAAGTTTCTTGCAACCGCCAAAATGTATGGGTAACCGATTGAACTAGACTTGAGTTGTGTGCAATATCTTGCAATCATAATAACTGCTTCTGGTTCAAAGTGATAGGTTTCAATAAGCGAATAATATTCATTGAACTCGGTTGGAGTTATCATTCTGCCATTTATAACGCTTTGAATTTGCTCGTTGAAGTCTGTGTATTTTTCTTTATTTCTAATCTTTGCACTGCCACTTCTGGCTCTTGCAGGAAGATATCTAACCTCGAGCGGGTTTGTTGAAACAATTTGAACCAGACCCATTTCTTGCCAGTATGAAAACGCTTCTAAAACATCGTCTTCAGTGAGCGACAAGACCTTGCAGATAGTGTCGAGATTATTGTCTTCAATGTTAGGGTTTGAGCATAAATTTAAACCATAGAGATACACCTTGACATCATCGCCTGTTGCTTGAGGCAAAAATTCATTCAAGAATGTGTTGTCAATTATTGTGTATCCGTCCATTGCGAGCTTGCTTGAATATGAACAAAGTGCCAAAATACAAATCCTCCTTGGTTTAATTCGTTTGCTTTATTTAATAAACAAGTTTATAATAACACTAAAGAAAGAAAATTTCAACAACTTGAAATTATTTTGAAAATTTTTAGGAGAAGTGACAATGAAGTTCCTACACACTGCTGATTGGCATCTTGGCGCAAAAACTAATGGAAGAGACAGATTGGTTGAACAAAAAAGGACTCTCGATGAAATTGAGTCTATTGCTAACCACGAAAATATTGACTGCGTTATCATCGCTGGCGATGTTTTTAACACCGCAACACCATCTGCAGAAACTGAAGAGTTGTTTTTTGAAACCATTCAAAAACTCTCAAACGGCGGCGACAGATTTGTTTTTGTTTTGGCAGGCAACCACGATGACCCAACAAGACTTTCTGCGGGGCTTCCTCTTGCAAGCAAACACAACATTGCTTTGGCAAGCACTCTTTCTAAACTAAATGAATCTGCATTTAATAAAAACGGAATCATTCGCGTTGTTGAAACAGGAAAAGGACACATCAAAATCCAAAAGAATCAAGAGATTGCAACCATTGCATATCTTCCATATCCATCAGAGTCTAGGATTACAGAAAAGGTTGACCCAAACCTTTCGTATGCTGAAAAAATTCAAGAGTGGGCAAACATTAGTGCAAGTGCGTTTAACGAAGACACATTCAATATTTTTGTTTCACACCTTTTTATGGTTGGCTCAAAAACAAACGATGGAATTATTAAAGTTGGCGACATTATGGCAGTGCCAGTAAATATGCTTCCAAAAGCAGACTACACTGCACTTGGTCATATTCATTCAGCGCAAGAAGTTGGAAAAAATGTTTTCTATTCTGGTGCAATAACAAAACTCAATATTAAAAACACTGACCTTAGCGTAAACATTATTGAAAGCGAAAACGGAAAGCTTGTTGATATCAAAAAAGTTGCTCTTAAAAACCCTGCAAAATATCAAAAACTTTCTGTCCACTCCATTGATGAGGCGAGCGACCTTCTGCTAAACTACGACAACCTCGATATTATTGAACTTGAGTTTGTTCAGGCAGAACCACTTTCAGCCTCTAGCATAAAGGCTCTCAAAAAAGATTTTCCGTGCATATCAAACATCAGTTTAGTTAGAACAAACCTAACCTCTGGCGAAGAGACCAGAACAAGCAGAATTTCAACGAACGATGTTGAACTATTTAAAGATTTTTATAAAACCGTTCGAGGAACCGAACCTAGTGAAGACCTCGTTAAAATGTTTTTAGAATGCAAAGGAGATGAAAATGAGACCAATTAAACTATTGATTGAAGGCCTGAATAGTTTTGAAACCAAGCAAGAACTTGACTTTAGTCAACTTGCTGGTGGCGTTTTTGGTATCTTTGGTAAAACCGGAAGCGGAAAGTCAACTATTCTCGATGCTATCACCCTTGCCCTTTACGGAAAGGTTGAAAGAACCAAACAAAATGTTGATTTTGTTAACACAAAATGCTCAAAAGCAGTTGTGTCGTTTGATTTTGAAATTTTTATCTCTGGCGAAAACAAGCGATATGAAATCACAAGAACTTTCTCAAAAAAGAAAAATGGAAAAGACCTTGACGCAAGCGCTGAACTTTATCAAATTAAAGGCGACGAAAAGATTCTTATTGAAGAAGGACAAACCAAGGTTAATGACAAAATTTTTGGCATCATTGGGCTTGGTGTAAACGAATTTGAAAAATGTATTGCACTCCCTCAAGGCGAGTTCGCTGCGTTTTTAAAAGCAAAGCCTAGCGAAAGAACAGAAATTATGAGCAATATTTTCAATCTCTCAAGATATGGCGAAACACTCTCAAATAATGTTAAATCAAAACTTAATGAATTTGACAAAGAAGTTTCAGTTTTAACCGCAAGCAGCGAAATGGTTGAGTATGCAACAGACGAAAAAGTTGCTGAATCAAAAACTGTGCTTGATGATACAAAATCTGTATATGACGACAAGTCAGCCACATTAAAAAACACTTCTGAAACTTGGGCAAAACTTAAACAAACCCACGAGAAACTCGAGAATTTAAAGAATTTGAAAATTGAACTTGAAAACCTTGAAAACTCAAAGGCTGATATTGAAAAGTTGCAAAAAGAAATCACAAAAAATCAAATTGCAAACGTTTTGAAATCTGATTACAACAAAATGAAGAAAGATGACGCTGATGTTAAGGAACTCACCGAAAAACTTTCTTCACTCAACGAACTCAAACTTCAAAAGCAAAGCAGTCTCGCTGAGGCTGAAACTGACTACACAAATCTCAAGTCTGTTTATGATTCAAAAATAATTGAACTTAACTCAAAAATTGCAAGGCTCCAAGAGATTGCACATTATGACGAAGAGATTAAGATTTGCACAGAAAAAAGAATCGAAACTGAAGAACTAATTAAGGTTAAAGAAAAAGAAAGAACTGAAGAACTTGAAAACAACGCATACCTTGATGCAGACATTTCAAAACTTCAAGAACAAATTGACCAAATTGATGACTTTATTAATGCAAACAAAGCCGATGTTGAACTTACTTATGCCTTAGAGCAAACCAAAGATATTGAAAGTGAACTCTTGCTTATTGATGATATGTATAAAAAGGTTGAGGCTCTCATTGACCAAACAAACGAAGATTTGAAAACAGTTCAAGAGGAATACAACGAAAGCATCAATCAAGAAAAACTTCTTCAACAACAACGCGAAAAAATTGAAAACTCTATCGGCGTTGCTTTTGAAGATGCAAACTCATCACATTTTGACAAACTCCGTGCTTGTGACAAACAACTCGACGGAATGAACGAAGTTAAAAACAACCTTCAAAAAGTTGATGAACTAATAGCAAAACTTTCGTTTGATAATGAAACAAAACTCAACATCATTAATCAAGTTGAAACCGAAATTCATTCAAGCCAACAAAGCCTCACCAATATTGAAGACTCAATTACCAAAAAGGAAGTTGAACTTTCTTCGCTCCAAACTGAGCGCGAAGAAATGCTTGGCGAAAATGTTATTTCTATGATTTCGGAGCATTTGCAGGTTGGTGACAACTGCCCTGTTTGCTCGTCATCTGTTACAACAAAAATCTATAGTGAGAAAAATGACCTTGGCTCAATCGAGGGCGAAATTGAAAGGTGCAAAACTGAACTAAAGAACCTTAGGTTTGAAAGGGATAAAATTTTTGCGTCAATGGTTTCACTTAAAACCAGAGCCGAGTTTGAAAGAAACCAAATCGAAAACAATAACATTGAAATTAAAGTTTTACACGACAGCAAAAACAATCTTTATCAAAGATTTGTTGATAACAATGACGCAAGCCCTGAAAACTTTGAAAAATTATATTCATTAATTGAATCTGCTGTTGAAAGCCTGGAAGAATTAATTGAACTTCAAGACAGAGTTAGAATTGAAGAAGGCTACGCACTGGTTAAAAAAACTCAGGCAGGCACAAAAATTACAATCTATAAAGCATACACAGAAAGCTTGATTGATATGCTTTATGATTTGCAAAAGAAAAAAGCCGAACGTGAATTCGTGATTATGAATGTTCACGAAAAATACACAAACCTTGCTGAGTTCAAAAAGCAAATCGCTGAAGGAAAGAATATTGAACTTGCAATTGACACCAAAAAAGAAGAACGTGCAAATCTCAAAGATAAACAATTTGAGATTATGGCTGAAAAATCAAAATCTGACCTAAAAATTGCAACTCTTTCTGCAGAGATTCAGGTTTTGGAAGAAAAGGTTTCAAACCTTAACAAAACAATCGCTGACGCAAAAACAAAAATGCTCTCAAGCGGTGTTCCAAATGGCGTTATGGTTGCTGAAGAGCAAAAAGAAACCGAGAAAGCCATCGCCGAACTTTCTTCACAATACACCGAAAAACAATCCCTTTTCGAAACCTGCAAAGAGGCTCTTTCAAGAGTTGAAAATGACTACGCAGTTAGTTCAACAATTCTTGTTTCAAAAGAAGCAGAACTTAAAACCTTAACTACAAAAGTTAACCAATCACTCGAACTCAATGAGTTTTCAAGTTATGAAGATTTGGAAAGTTGTTTTGCAGACAGCAGCGTTTTGAAACTCAAACAAGAAAAAGTTAATTCGTATAATGATTCACACCGAGTTCTCAAGTCTCAAATTGATGCCATTGAAGCAGAACATCTTGAGCCTGTTGACGAGAAACTTTTAAAAGAACTCGAAACTCAAATTAATGAACTTAATGAAGAGGTTAAAGCTCTTTCAGAAACCGTTGGAAAACTCAGTGCAGAATATGAAAGAATTGCTAGCGACAACGCCAAACTTAAAGAGTTCACTTCTTCACTTGCTGAAAGCAAACGTCAATATGACCTTGCAAAAGAACTCTCTTCAGTATTGCGTGGAAAGGCTCTTGCTGAATATATTTGTGAAGACTATTTGCAACGCATAACTGAAAGCGCAAACCAAAAGCTTGAAATCTTGATGGACGGAAGATACACTCTTCGATTCGAAAATAAAGAGTTCTTGGTTGAAGACAATTTTAACGATGGAAAAACTAGACCTGCAAACACTCTTTCTGGCGGTGAAACCTTTATTGTTAGTTTGTCTCTTGCTCTTTCAATTTCAGATGCTATCGCAATGCTCTCATCAAGAAGTATGGACTTCTTCTTCCTAGATGAAGGTTTTGGAACTCTTGACAATGAACTTTGTTCTATTGTTGTCAATTCACTTTATAAACTCGAAAGTCAAAATCTTAAGATTGGTCTCATCTCTCACGTCGTTGAACTTGAAGAGTCAATTAAAAATAAAGTTATTGTCACAAAAGGCGCAAACGGAACAAAACTTAAAATCGAACACAGCCTATAAAAACACAAGACCTGGATTTTTCCAGGTCTTTTTTATTATTTTTTGTAATTTATTTTGAATTAATGAGTTATTTTAATAATTTATTTGCTTTTATTTTTAATATTTCTAACCATTTAATCACTATTTTTTAGTGTAAAATATGAATTTTAAATAATTAAAACTTAATTTTATATTAATAAATCACGAATTTTATTGACACAGCCCCTTAATTATGTAATAATTAAGTTAGCAAATTATATTTGTGACAAAATGTTACAATAAAAGGAGAAAAATATGGCAAATAATTTAATGGCTCGTGTTGAATCTGAAAAGCTCAAGTCCAAGACCTTGCGATTTTTAAAACAATCAATTGACAAAATTGACAAGGTTATTATGGATGAACAAAATGCTATCGGTTCAGACAAAGACCTTATTTCTAAGCTCAAAGAAACAAAAGAAAAGATGAGCAAAACAATTAAGAAATCAGAAACCTTATATGCCCAAGTCAAAAAGAAAGACAAAACCTTGCTTTACCATTCTTCAGACATAAATGATTATAGTCTTCAAAATCTTATTGACTTAGCAAAAATTGCTGCAAAAGGCAACGTTAAAGAACTTGATGATATCACAAAAAATTATGAAAACTTAGACCTTACCCTTGACGAAATTGATGGTCCAGGTTTCTTACAACAAGTTTCAAACGGAACTGTTTTTGGAAATGTTAAGTTTAGTTCTCTCTTGCTTGGCATTGGTGTTGCTTCAATGGGATTGGGGCTTCTTGCTCCTGGGGCAACTGGTTTTGCCGCAGCCGCTCCACTTCTTAACCTTCTTGGATCAGGTATTGGTTTATTAGCAACAGCCTCACCTCTTGGTTTTGCCGTTGCCGCTACTGCTCTTGTTGCAAAATTTGGACCTAAACTTATCGGCACTTGGAATAAGCTTTTTAACACAAAAAGCAATCTCCAATCTCTTGGCAGCGACCTTAACAACAGCGTTGGTGAAAGCTCTATTTCTGTAACTGGACCAAACAGAACCGTTATTATTTATGGTGACTCTTATGATATGGCCAATGAAACAGACAGAGAATCTTTAGCTTCTTCTCTTGAAAGTAACGGAGCCGCAAGCGTTTCTCACGATGAGAATAGATTTTCGTTTAACAACACAACTTATAACACTCACCTTCCAAAAGACCTTGCAAAGTTAGAAAGTGCAGCTGAACCTATTCTTCAAGGAACAAGGATTAGAGTTGCCGGTGTTGTTTATAAACTTAATGACTTTGGTGACAGAGACCGCTTAGCAACTGAACTTAAAAATCACGGCGCTAAAAATATTATGCACGACGACTACGCTTTCTGCTTCGATGGAAAAAAATATAGTTTCTATACACCTTCTGAGAGAGATGATTTAGAAAATGCCGCAGAAGGATTAATTCGAGCAAAAGAAGTTGTTGTTAACAACATCACATATAATCTTTCTTCAACAGGAAAATTTAAGTTAGAAACTCTTCTTAATGACCTTGGAGCTAAAAACGTTTGGACTAGCCCAGATTCATTCAGTTTTAACAATAAACAATACAAAATTGAAGATGATGCTGAAAGAGCTCAACTTGGAATTGACGCAACCGCGTTTGTTAAAGCCAATGAAAAAAGAATCATTACTATTAAAACAGCTGGTGACTTTGATTTCAGAAAACCAGAAGATGTTAATAGATTTAGAAGCGTTGTTAACGCAGCTGGCGCAACAAGTTTCTCTTTTGTTGACCCAACAGTTCAACTTGATGGTGCAACATTTGATGTTTCAACCGACGCTGGAAGAACTGCATTGCAAACTGCAGCTGATGGTCTTGTTAAAGAAATGAATATCACAGTTGCTGGAAAAGCATACAACCTTGGAAATGATGTTTCTCTTGGCAAATTAAAAACAACTCTTGAACTTGCTGGTGCATCAGTTGATTACACTCCTGGCATTCCACAATTTGGAATCAACGGTCAACCTTATGATATCAAACATCCTATCAAAGATGCTGATAGACTTGCTTTACAAGATGCAGCAGAGAAAATTGTTGGTGAAAAAACAATTACCGTTGATGGTATTAGATACAATTTAGCAGAAGATGCTGGAAAGGAAGATTTAAAAAATTACTTAAACCAAGACACACCTGTTAAGTTTATTGATGATGCATCTAAACAAGCTAAATGGGGCGGAAAATATTTTGCTGTTAATGGCAAAACCTATGACGTTGAAGACAAAATTGGTCGTTTAGATTTACAAGCTGACGCAGAAGCACTTATTAGAACAAAGGTAAGTATGAAAATTTCTGTTGATGGTAAAACTTATGACCTTGAAGATGCTGTTGCAAGAGCCGATTTAGCTGCAGCTCTTTGCACACTCTCAGGAGAAACAGATAAGTCAGTTGCTTCAGGAGACACAATTTCAATTAAATCAACCTCAGCTACAGCATCTTATAATGTAAACAAATCAACAGATAGAGCTAACCTTGAGAAAGAAGCACAAGCAATTGCAAAAGAATGTAACAAAATAATTTTTGTTGAAGGTCAAGACTATGACCTTTCTGACAAAAACCGCAGAAAAGACCTTGTTGATTATATGGTAAATAACATTTTTGATAAGGACGCTTCAAAGGTTTCGCAAACAGATAAAGATTTTACAATCGAAGGTTCTAGATATGAAACCGAAACCTCAGGCGGAAGAGCTGCATTAGAAAGCAAAGCAAAAGCTTTAGCAAATGAAAAAGATAAAGTAATTGTTATTGAAGGCATTTCTTATGACCTTTCAGTTGACACTGCTAGAGTTTCATTAAAGAACACTATTGATAAACTTATTGAACCTAATAAAGCAACCCTTACAGATACAACATTTACTTTCGATGCAGGCGGTTCTAGCGATTCTTATGATACTAAGACTCTTACTGGTAGAGCTAACATCGTATCTAAAGCTAAACAAATTGTTAATGAAAAAGACAAAATCGTTACTATTGAGGGTAAACCTTATGACCTTAGTGTTGAATCTCCTAATGGTAGAAAAGATTTAGTTGATAAAATAAATAGTATTAAACCAGGTTCTGCCGAATTGGATGGCGATAGCATTAAAATTGATGGAACTCCATACGATACAAAAACCCTTGCTGGTAGAGCTGGTATCGTCGCTAAAGTTGAAGAACTTACAAAGGGCCCTGACGAGAAGAAAATTAATGTTGGAAATTCTGAATACAACCTTGCTGATGAAAAAGAATGTAAACTTCTCCTTGCTGCGTTACTCTCTTCAAAATCTGATAGCAAATTAAAGATTTCATACGCTTCTCCAACATTCCACATCGGAGACAAGTCATTCAATAAAGATGATAAAGATCAAAGAAATGAACTTCAAGAAGCAGCTCAAGGAATTGTTGATGAAAGAAATAAAGATGGTATAACAATCAAGGTTGGAAACGAAAACTACAACTTAGCAAATGAAACAGATAAGAAAAACCTTATTGCTTCACTCGCAATTGTTGAAGCTAACCTTACAATTGATGGAAATAATTTCACAATCAGTTTCAAAAATGATAAAGGCGAAGCAAAAACTGGAACATTTGATGTTACAAAACTTGCAGATAGAACAATGCTTCAATATCTTGCAAATACAGCTTTGAAGAGAGAAAAATTATTCTCTCCAACAGAAGCACAACAAAATCAATATGACGAATTTAACAAGCCTGATAGAGAGGGCGGTGCTGTTACTCTTGTTGATATTCAAAAAGCAATCGTTGAAGCTGGTTCAAGAAAAGGCTATGTATTTACCGCAGGTAAATTTAAAGATATGACTATTGAGCAAGTGAAAGAACTCAAAGAATCATATTTAACAGTTGAACTTAAAAACGTGGATGCAAAAGAAGACCCAGCAGCTGCTGATTCATTAGATGAAGGAGCTAAGACAGTTTATAACAAACTCACTGAAATCAAGGAAGCTGGAACAATCAGAAAAATTATTGCAGCACTCATTGGTGACCCAGGAAAAGAAGATTCTGGTCCTCTCGCCTTGAAAGGCGCTAACGAGACAACTACTGGCGTCTACAAAGAACTCACTGGTCTCTTAGATTCAATTGAAGACCCTAATAAGAAAGAAGAAACTAGAAATGAGATTCTTGAATTACTCATTAAACTTGAAAGGGTTAAAGAACAAAGAAAAGTTAGAAATGCTGCTGGTAGAAACAACTCTAAAGAAGTTGAAGATGCACTTGCTGCAGAGGAATTGGGGGGTTAATGAATAATGTTTAATAAATCAAATAAAACAGCTTTTAGCACCGTTAATGTTGAAGAACTTTTAATTAAAGAAGGTGCTGAGGTTAATCACGAAGCAGAAGCGGTTTCAGAACCTGCTCCTGTTATTGAAAAAGTTTCTTTAAATGAAATTAAAGCAGAACAAGAATCAGAAGAAGACGCTGCTGTTGTTGATGCAATAAAAAGTTATTTAGAGTTAACACCAGAACAAAAAGCCGCTTTGAAAAAAGCACTTTTCGGTTAATTTAAGGAGAATTTTATGGAAAATAATCAAACACCACTTCTCAATGAAGAAGATTTTGAAAAATTAAAACAAAGAGGAATGTCTGCTGAAGAAATTGAGAACCTTAAAACTTCTTTAAGTCTTGTCGAAGCAGCTGAGACAGTTCCTGATGATGTTACTGCACTTCTTGAAAGAATAGAAAACTATTTCCCAAAAGATGATGTTGCAAAAACTATTGAAATGTTCTTTGAACTTGCTGAAAAAGATCCTGATTTCTTTATGCAAATTGTTGCACTACAAGCTCTCATTGGTGTTGTTGATGCACCAATTGCAGAAACACACGTTAGTGACGCATTAAGACAAATTAGAGAAGCTGAAAACGAAGAAGAAAGAACTGCTCTTATAAACGACCTTTTGGGCCGCATTAAGGGTTTGAATGCTGCTTCAAAAGCAGAGTTCTTGAAAGAAATGCATTCTCTTAACACAGAAGACAAAAAAGAATTGCTTGAAATTTTAAACAACAATTAATAAAAAAAGGCATTGAATAAAATCAATGCCTTTTTTGTTATGTTTTTCTAACGCGAAAAAAGAGTGGGCCACCCACTCTTTTTGATTGTGTTACTCGGCGTCGGTGACGATTGGCTCGTCAACTACGATTGCTTCTTCTTCGGTTTCACCGGTGATGTCTTCGGCGATGTTATCTGCGATTGCTACGCAAGAAACTGTTGTTCCTGAAGCAAGTTTCATAACTTTTACACCAATTGTGTCACGTGTGATTTTTGAAATTGAAACGGCTGGAGTTCTAATGATTACGCCGTTGTTTGCAATAAGCATAACGTCTTCAGATTCGATAACTTGTTTGAGACCAACAAGTCTGCCCGTCTTGTCATTGAAGATGCCCGCTTTCATACCTTTTCCGTTTCTGTTTTGAATCTTATATTCGGTGATATCGGTTCTTTTTCCGTAGCCGTTTTCAGTGATTGTTAAGATGTCATAGCCTGGTTTATAGACAATCATATCAACCAAATAGTCGTCTTTTGAAAGGTCGATAGCCTTAACACCCATTGTGTCACGGCCAAGAGGTTTAACGTCTTTTTCGTCAAATCTAATACACTTACCCTCGTTTGATGCAACCATAATTGTGCTGTCGCCAGCGCTAAATTCAACAGAAATAAGTTCGTCGCCTTCTGCAAGGTTGATAGCAATTTTACCTGTTTTTCTAATGCTTTCAAACTCGCTTGTTGCGGTCTTTTTGATAAGACCTTTTCTTGTTGCCATAACAAGATAGCCCTCGCCTTCTGTAAGTTTTGGCAAGATAGCCTCAACTTTTTCGTCTTTTTCAAGCGGCAACAAGTTGATAATGTTTCTGCCTCTTGCGGTCTTTTGCTCTTCAGGAATTTCATAGCCTTTCAAGGTGTAAACCTTACCCTTATTCGTGAAGAACAAGAGTGTGTTGTGGGTTGAACAAATGAACATATGTTCAACGAAATCTTCTTCTTTTGGCTTGTGACCTGTTGAACCCATTCCTCCACGGTGTTGTTGTCTATATTCTGTTACTGGAAGACGCTTTACATATCCAAAGTGAGTCATTGAGATAACGACATCTTCTTTTTCAATAAGGTCTTCGATATTGATATCAACTGAACCATTAAAGTCAATCTCGGTGCTTCTTTCGTCACCATAACGAGCCTTGACATCTTCAAGTTCATTGATGATAACTTGTTTAATTTTTTCTTCGCTTGCCAAGATTCCACGAAGTTCTGTGATAAGATTTCTAAGTTCTGCAAGTTCATTGTTAAGTTTTTCAACTTCCAAACTTGTGAGTCTTTGAAGTCTCATATCAAGGATAGCGCCTGCTTGAACTTCTGAAAGCAAGAATGCGTCTTGCAATGCTTTTGACGCCTCATCTCTATCTTTTGAAGCTTTGATGATTTTGATAACTTCATCAATGTTAGCAAGAGCAACAACCAAACCTTCGATGATGTGTGCTCTTTCTTCTGCTTTAGCAAGGTCGAATTTTGTTCTTCTATAGATAACATCTTTTTGATGTGCGATGTAGCAATCCAAAATTTGTTTGATGTTAAGAACTCTTGGATAACCATCAACAAGAGCTAAGAAGTTGATGCCGTAGCTGCATTGAAGTTGAGTTCTCTTGTAAAGTGTGTTTAATACAACTTGTGCATTGAAATCACGTTTAACTTCGAACACAATACGCATACCGTGTCTATCTGACTCTTCTCTAATATCTTGAATACCCTCAATACGCTTATTTTTGACCATTTCAGCGATTTGTTTAATCATTTCTGACTTGTTTACTTGATAAGGTATTTCGGTTACTACAATCCTGCATTTTCCGTCGTTATCTTCTTCGATGTCTGCTTTTGAACGAATTACAACACCGCCCTTACCTGTAAGGTAGGCTTGTTTTAATGCTTCAGTTCCCATAATTACACCACCGGTTGGGTAATCAGGTGCAGGAAGAATTTGCAAGATTTCTTCGATTGTCATATCTGGGTTATTCATTTCAGCAATAACCGCATCGATTGTTTCGTTAAGGTTGTGTGGTGGAATGTTTGTTGCCATACCTACGGCGATACCGTCACTACCATTTACAAGCAAACTTGGGAACCTTGCTGGAAGCACGTCAGGTTCTTTTAAGCTTGCGTCAAAGTTTGGTGAAAAATCAACAGTTTCTTTGTCAATGTCTCTAAGCATTTCGTCAGCAAGTTTTGAAAGTCTTGCTTCAGTATAACGATAGGCTGCTGGTGGGTCGCCGTCAACTGAACCGAAGTTTCCGTGACCGTCAACAAGTGGATAACGAATGGCAAAGTCTTGCGCAAAACGAACGAGTGCGCCATAAACTGAAGAGTCACCGTGTGGGTGGAACTTACCTAAAACATCACCGACGATACGCGCACATTTTTTGTGTGGTTTGTCTGATGTGTTGCCCATTTCATTCATTGAATACAAAATTCTTCTGTGAACAGGTTTTAAACCATCTCTAACATCAGGAATCGCTCTCGAAACGTTAACAGCCATTGCGTAAGCAATGAAGCTCTTTTTCATTTCGTCATTGATTTCAACTGGATAAATGATGGTGTTGTCAACAAGCTGTTCGTGTTCTAAACTAAAATCTCTCTTTTTTGCCATCGACTACTTTCCTTCCTCATCTAAAATTTTGTTTGTTCTTTCGATTTTATAATCGCGATATTTATTAACTTTTTCTTCACCAAAAATGAACTGAAGTTGGTCAACCATATTTTGAACATCTGCAATTTCTTCACAGATATGGTCTTTGAGTTCTGCGTCACAATTCATTTCGCCTTTTCTATAATATTTGCAAAGTTCTTTTGTGAGTTCACTCATTTCTTCAATGCACATTTTAATTTGTGCATCAATGCCCCAAACCTCAATGCATTTTTTGTAATTATCAATATATTTCTTTTCCATATTACACGTCCAAATTATCAACTAGTTTTGCGTTTTCTTCAATGAACTTTCTTCTAAGTTCTGGAGCGTCACCCATCAAGAGTGTGAAGATTTTATCGGCTTCAATAGCGTCAGCCATTTGAATTTGAATGAGACCTCTGTGTTCTGGGTTCATTGTTGTATCCCAAAGTTGGTCTTTATCCATTTCACCAAGACCTTTATAACGTTGAATGTCAAGACCCTTGGTTCCCATTTCGCTAACCTTTTTAGCCTTTTCTTCTTCAGAATAACAATATTCAATACGCTTTCCTTTTTGGAGCTTGTAAAGTGGAGGCATTGCTGAATATACGTGACCGTTTTCAATGAGTCCTGGCATAAAGCGATAGAAGAATGTGAGTAAAAGAATTCTAATATGCGCACCATCGACGTCGGCATCGGTCATACAAATAACTTTGTCATATCTAAGTTTGGTGTGGTCGAATTCTTGACCAACACCGCCACCAAACGCTGTAATCATTGCTTTGATTTCTTCGTTTGAAAGAACGTGATTGAGTCTCGCCTTTTCAACGTTTAAAATCTTACCACGAAGTGGCAAAATAGCCTGAAAACGGCGGTCACGGCATTGTTTTGCTGTTCCGCCAGCCGAGTCACCCTCAACAATATAAATTTCGCAGTGCTTTGGGTCTTTGTCGGTGCAGTCAGCAAGTTTGCCTGGAAGAGTGGTTGACTCAAGTGCACCTTTTCTTCTAGCCATACTTCTTGCGGCGTTTGCAGCCTCTCTTGCTTTTTGAGCAGTAACTGAACGTAAGATGAGCGCTCTTGCATCATCTGGGTTTTCTTCTAAATATGTTCCAAACAAATCACAAACAGCATTGTAAACTTCTGTTTGCATATAACTGTTTCCAAGTTTTGTTTTGGTTTGACCTTCAAATTGAGGGTCTTGAAGTTTAACTGAAAGAATTGCTGTGATACCCTCACGAACATCTTCACCTGAAAGTTTGTCAGCCTCTTTTAAAATCTTGAGTCTGTGACCATATTCATTGATGGTTTTGTGAAGTGCTTTTTTGAAGCCTTCAATATGAGTTCCACCTTCGATTGTGTTGATGTTGTTTGCATAGCCGTGCATAACTTCGTTGTAGCCGTCGTTATATTGGAACGCAATTTCAAGTTCGCCGGTTTTATCTTTACTCATAGCCTTGATGTAGATTGGCTTTTTCAAGATTGTGGTTTTGCCTTGGTTGATTTCATCAACAAACTCAACAATACCGCCTTCATAATGGAAAACTTCTTTTTTGTCGTCTCTGCGGTCAGAAATTGTGATTGTGATACCTTTGTTAAGGAACGCAAGTTCACGAAGTCTTCTTCTAACTCTTTCATATTCGAAAAGGGTTGTTTCAAAGATTTCATCATCTGGCATAAAGGTGACCTTTGTTCCTGTTGTGTTTGCAGTTCCAACAATCGCAAGGTCTCTTTGAGGAATACCACGGTTATAAACTTGCTTATAAAGGTTTCCATTTTGTTTAATTTCAACTTCAAGCCACTCTGAAAGAGCGTTTACGCAAGACAAACCAACACCGTGCAAACCACCAGAGATTTTATAACCGCCCTCGCCAAACTTTCCACCAGCGTGGAGTTTTGTCAAAACGAGTTCAACGGCACTTTTACCCTCTTCTTTATTGATTCCTGTAGGGATACCACGACCATTGTCTGTAACCGAGCAAGAACCATCTTTATTTATTTCAACAGTGATTTCGTTGCAGTATCCAGCAAGTGCTTCGTCGATACTGTTGTCAACAATTTCACTAATCAAATGATGCAAACCATTTGTGTCTGTTGAGCCAATATACATACCAGGTCTTTTTCTAACTGGTTCAAGGCCTTTGAGCACTGTTATCTGTTCTGCACCATAACTATTTTCAACTTTGCTAATATCGTCCATTTTTCGCTTCCTTATAAAAATTTTTTGCCACATTCATTATAACAAAATCTTTAGCCCAAAACAAACGATTTGAGCCTATATATTATAATAAATATATTATTATATAGTATATATAGGAATTTGGTCTAATATTGCGATTTTTTGGCTAGTTTTGAAAGTTATTTTTATAAAATAATTGACACCCCTATTTTTTGTTGTTAAACTGAAATTAACGAAACTCTAGGAGAATTATTTATGGATAAAGCATACGAAATGCACCTCAATGTCAACAGAGCAAGAATTGTTGGTGAAACATTAACCTATTTAAACACTCGTCTTGGTATTATGAAAGACTTAACAAAAGACCAAGCATATTATCTTACCGCATCTGCTTTTAGAACATACGCTTTTGACGAACAAGACTGGAACGCACTCAAAGAAAAAGATGAGTTCTTCCCTAAGTTCTTAAAAGACGTTAAAAGTTTGCCTTATAAATCAGCAATCAAGAAAATTTCTGACGAGCTTTGGGAGAAATCAAACCCAAATCGCGAAAAAGAAGAGCAGGAACGTGAAGAAGCTGAAAGAAGAGCAAAAGAAAAAGAGAAAAAAGACAAAGAAAGCATCTTTGAAGAGGAAGAACCAGAACAAGATGCCCACAACGCAAGAACAAACACTGGTAATGCTCGTGATATGAACAACGTAACAATGGGCGATGGAAAATCAATTTCTTTCCACATCGCACCAGACCCTGAAGTTGAAAAAAGAGTTTTATCTCTAGTTCACGAAGGCAGATTCAACGAAGCTCACCAAGATATTCGTGGATTTATTCTTGAATGTCTTGAAGGACAACTTTCTAGCGAAGATTTGCAAAAGGCACTCAACCCAGGTGACGCAAAAATCAGCAAGCCTGTTCAAATGAACTCAGTTGGTATTACTCAAACATTCCACATCAAAAACCAATCTCTTGTTGATGCACTTGCAGACGCACACTTCGGTCTTGTTTTAACATCTCAGCTTTTAAAAGAAAAAAAGAAAGAAGAAGATGAAATGTGGAAACACAAACAACATCACTATAGCCACGCTATCGATGAACTTATTATTCACGAAGATGTTAAGGCGGCAACAGCAGCCCTTGATATGGACGAAGACACCTGCAAAAAAGCAGTGGAAACTGAACTTTGTGATGTTTGTGACCACCTCGAACACGAACGTGAAGTTGAGGCGCTTGCAACATTGAGCGATTCTCTTCCAAAAGGAATGCCTCCAAAAGAAAACAAAGCAACTCCAAAACAAGCAGGACCAAGTCCAGAACCAAATCCAGAACCAAATTCAAACGAACTAACAGACCAAGACAAAAAAGACATTGAAGATTATGGTCTCATAGGTATTAAGACACATAGTGATATGGAAGAATACAGACAAAGTGGTGCATTTGAAAGAGATAAATTATTAATGGAAGGCAGAAGCCTTAGTTTGCCAGACGACCTTTAAACAAAAAACAACCGCCAAATTGGTGGTTGTTTTTATTTTTCGCAAAATTTAATTTTCACTTTAGCATCTTTGACATCAAACTGCATATAACTTTCGTTTGGTTTGAATCTAAAGGCTGTGCCAGTCATTAAAACCTGTGTGCCAGAAAGCATTTCGAACATCTTTTTTTGTCTTGATGAATCAAGTTCACTAAACACATCATCAAGCACAAATATTGGTTTTTCACCCATTTCGGTTTCAAACACTTTCATTTCTGCAATTTTGAGTGCAAGAACAATACTTCTCTGTTGACCTTGGCTGGCAAAAACCTTTGAATCTCTGCCATTGAGTTCAAACTTAACATCGTCTCTGTGAGGACCAATGCTAGTGTAGCCAAGTTCCATATCACGAGACAAATTGTTTTTGAGCGACTTTGAAACTTCTTCTTCAATTTCCTTTGCAGTTTCACCCTTTGCACCAACATAACTAATTTTGAGTTCGTCAGCGTTTTTGGAAATGTTTTTCATTGTTTCATTAGCTGGAACAGTGATTTTTTGAATGAAGTTTTTTCGAGTCTTTATAATGAGCCCCGCAAGGTAAGCAAGTTGATTGTCCCAAACCTCAATTTGAGTTTCAAGCAATGCCTTGTCGTGAACCATTTTTAAAAGTTTGTTCCTTTGAATCAAAACTTTTTCATATCGCTGAGTGAGGTTGTAATACGAGCCAGAAAGTTGACTGATATCGGTATCCATAAACTCTCTTCTTTCATTTGGACCACCGCTCACAATTTTTAGGTCGTTTGGCGAGAAGTAAACCGCCACCAAGTTACCAAAAACCTCGCTTAGTTTTTTCGCTTCGTTGGTGTTTATAAAAAACGTTTTCTTGGTTTCATTATTGATTGTTGTTTTTATAGTGACATCACCAAAGTTTCTCTCGACACAAAGTTCAGCAACCGTTCCGTCGGTGCCCTCTAGCTTCATATCTTCATCGTGAGAAGTTCTTGGGCTTTTTGTGAGCGCTGAAAGCATCACTGCTTCAACCATATTTGTTTTGCCTTGACCATTCTTTCCTGAAATCAAATTTATGCCATCAAAAAACTCTACGGCAAGTTCGTCGTAGTTCCTAAAGTTTTTAAGTTTAAGCCATTTAACTCTCATCAAAAATTCCCTTAACACAAATATTATAAATAATTTATGACCCGTTGTCTACCTAATAATAATTTATAATTTACAAGAAAGTTCTTGATTTTTGCCCTATTTGTAAATATAATTGAAAATGAATTAACTATTATGGAGGAAATATCTTGGCTAACGAAGACTTCATCTCGACAACCAATATTGATATGGACGAAATTTGGGCTAATATCCTTGAAGAAATTGCAAAAGCAGTTTCGGCAACATCTTTTGATGTGTGGATGAGAACACTTGAAATTGTTGACATTAAAGAAAACATTCTTGTTTTAAACACCCCAACAAAGAGTTCTCAAAACGTTCTTTTGAAGACCTATAAAAAACAAATCATTGCAGCAGCAAACACTGTTTATAGAGCAATCACTGACGTTGAAATCAACATTAAAAAAGAAATCTCTATAGAAGAACCTGAATCTTCTGTGATGGGAACCGAAAGAGTTTATGTTGATGAAAACAACAAAGGAACTTTAAAGTCAAACGAAAACGTTTTCCATTTCAACCCAAAATACACATTCGATTCATTTATTGTTGGTGGAAGCAACCAATTTGCAGCAGCCGCAGCAAAAGCCGTTGCAGAAGAGCCTAGCACAAAAATCAATCCTCTGTTTATTTATGGCGGTTCTGGTCTTGGAAAAACTCACCTTTTGCACGCTATTGGAAACCATCTCCACGAACACAACCCAAAACTTAATGTTATCTATGTTACAACTGACAAGTTTATAACAGATTTCACAACATCGCTCCAAAAACACACAACCGACAAGTTTAGAGAAACTTATTCAAAAGCAGATGTGTTTATTATTGACGACATTCAGGCAATAATTAAAAAAGAGCAAACTCAAGAACAATTTTTTAACATCTTCAATGACCTTTATCAAAACGGAAAACAAATTGTTATCACTAGTGATAAACAACCAAAGGAACTCAGTCCTTTAGAAGACAGACTTCGCTCTCGTTTTGAATGGGGTATGCTTGCAGACATCGGCGTTCCTGATGTTGAAACAAGAATTGCAATTCTAAACAAAAAAGCTCAAATGGAACGCTATAATGTTTCAAGAGAAGTTATTGAATATATTGCAGATGTTGCAACAACCAATATTCGTGAAATGGAAGGGTTCTTATCTAGAACAGTCTTCTATTCAAGTTTGCAAAAAGAAGAAGTTGTTACAATCGAGTCTGCAAGAGAAGCACTCAAAAACATTGCTAAGCAAGACGAAGAAACCATTGACGCAACAAAAATTATTGATATCGTTTGCAAATTCTATGGCGTTAAGAAAGAAGACCTTTTGGCAAGAAAGAGAACAAAAAATATCGCAGAGGCAAGACAAATTGCAATGTATCTTGTAACTGAATATTTAAACATTCCTCTTGAAGCCGTTGGTGACATCTTTGGAAAAAATCACGCAACTGTAATTTATGCTAAAAACAAGGTTGCTGAAGACATCAAGCAATTCAAGAAACTTGAAATTCAAATTAATGACATTAGACAAATGATTGAAGGAAAATAAAGGAGATTATTATGAAACTTATTTGTGAAGGTTTAGATTTAAGCGACGCAGTCCTTAAGGTTTTAAGAGCAACTGCCGTTAGAACAACAAACCCTATTTTGGAGGGAATCAAACTCTGTGCAAAAGAAGACACTCTTACACTTTCTGCAACAGACCTCGAAATTTCTATTGAAAAGACAATCACAGCTGACGTAAAAGTTCCTGGCGAAATTGTTGTTCCTGGAAAAGTGTTTGCTGATTTCGTTAAAAAACTTTCAAATGAACAAATTGAACTTTCACTTGTAGGTGAAAGCACACTTAAAATTAAATACACTGACAGCGAAGGCGTTCTTCAATGCTTGAACGCAGACGAGTTCCCTGTTATTAAAGAGCCAAGCGCTCCTGAAACACTCACACTCGCTCCTGCAGAACTTAAAGACCTCATTGACAAAACAATCTTCTCTGTTGCAATCGATGACGCAAGACCAATCCTTAAAGGTTGCCTCTTTGAAGTTAATGAAGGAATACTCACTGCCGTAGCTCTTGATGGTTATAGACTTGCAATGGTTAAAACACCAGTTGAGTCAACAAGCAAAAAGCTTTCTTGCATCATTCCAGCAAAGAGCCTTAGCGAAATTTCAAAACTCATTAACACTGAAAATGATTCAATCAATGTTTTGATTAGCCAAAATAACTTGCTCATCAACGATGGTTCAGTTAAGGTTTCAACAAGACTTTTGGAAGGCGAATTTATCAATTACCGCCAAGTTATTCCAAATGAAACCACAACAACAATCATTGTTAGCAAAGCACAACTTGAAGATGGTCTTGACAGAGCGAGCCTTCTTGCACGTATGGATAAAAACAATCTTGTTAGATTTGATATCCGTGACAAAATTCTCACACTCACCTCTGCATCAAACATTGGAAACGTTACAGAAAACATCACAATCTCACTCGAAGGAAAAGACCTTTCTATCGCGTTCAACGCAAGATACTTGAGCGACTGTATGCACACAATTTCTGACGAGTTCATTAAAATTAACTTTACATCACAAATTGCGCCTTGCACAATTTGTTCAGCAGAAGAAGACAAATATTTATATTTAATCTTGCCTGTTAGAATTGTAGAATAAGGATTACTATTATGAAAAACACAAAAAAACCTAGCTTTAGAGAAGACCTTGCTTGTAACATCACACTTATTGCCGTATTGTTATTCACAATCGCACATCTTGTTATTGTTACACTTGGGTTCTTCACTAAAATCGACATTGAACTCTATGACGAATTCAACTTTATTGTTGCTTATATCTTGATTGTCGTTTCACTTGCGCTTTACATTTCAGGCTTTTTCACCTATAAACTCACAAAGGTTTATATGCCATCTTGGTTTAGGATAATGTTTTACATTTCATTCTTCCTCTTCACAAACACATATTACCTTTTGAACTGGTATGCAAGCATCATTGGACTCATCTTCTTCTTTGCATATTTTGCATTTTTAATTAGCATCATTTGCTTGTCAGTTTACTTCAACGTTGAAAAAGATAACAAAAACAAACTCAAAACTGTTCCAAAGCACTTGATTGTGAATGTTTATTTCTATTCACTCGCAATTCAAGCAATCTTCCAATTCATTGTTAACTTTGTTAAATTCTTGGCTTTCCCAAACTACAAGTTCTCAAACCTTATGGCTTATTCAGTTGAATTTGGAACAATGTTTGTTGTAACAACAATAATGATTTTATTGTTCGCATTATCGCTCTATTCATCAAAGAAATTTATTAATGCGTGCCTCATTAAAGTTGATAAATCAAATAAAGAATAAAAATCAAAACCTTGGACACCGTTTCCAAGGTTTTTTATTATTCAAAATAAAAGTTTATTCTTGACAAACTCGCCATTATGTGTTTATAATTATACGGTAACTATGTAAAATAGGTAAACTATAAAAACTATTAGGAGCAAAAACAGATATGAAAAGAACTTATCAACCAAAAAAGAACCACAAGAATAAAGTTCACGGTTTTAGAGCAAAAATGAGAACTAAAGGTGGCAGAAGAGTTTTAGCTAGAAGAAGAAACAAGGGTCGTAAAGAATTAATTAGAAAATAATATTCGAGGCTCATTATGCTAAAGAAAATAAATAGGCTAAAGAAAAGATATCAATTTAGCTATGTTTACAAATATGGCGAGCACGTTTCAGGAAATTATATTGTTTTATACTTCACTGGCTCAAAAACAAAAAACATCAAAGTTGGCTTAGCTGTAACAAAAAAAGTTGGGCACGCTGTTGTTAGAAACAAAATTCGTAGACGCCTTCGTGAAGTCATTAAGGGTCAAATTGATAATCTCAAACAACACTATAACATTATAGTTGTTGCTAAAGACAACATCACAAACGCAAAGTTTGATGACCTTATAAATGAATTTAAGAAACTAACAAAAAAGGCTGAACTTGTTAAAGATGAAGAAAGTATTTAAGTTTATAATTTCTATTCCAAAATACGTTGCGTTGTCGCTTGTTGCCATATTCAAATTTTGCATCTCACCATTTATTCCCCACGTATGCAAATTCACTCCAACCTGTTCAGTTTATGCAGGTCAGGCTTTTGCTGAGTGGGGTTTTTTTGTAGGTTTAAAACTGACCGCAAAAAGGCTCTTGAGATGCAATCCAAAGGGGCGAGGCGGAACAGACCCTGTTCCTGTTAACCCTCGAAAAAAATACAAAAATTTTATTTAAGGAGACCCTATGAACATTCTTTCTATCCTTGGTGCAGTTGAAGCACCTTCAGACCTCTGGGTAACCTTAATCGAATGGGTTAGAGGCTCAGTTGGAAACCTTGGCTGGACTCTTATTTTAGTTACACTCTTAGTTAAAGTTGTTACTACCCCACTTGATTTTATGGTTAAACTCAGCACAAAAAAACAAACTCTTGTTCAACAAAAATGTGCACCACAAGTTGCAAAACTTCAAAAGAAGTTTGGTCACGACCGTCAAACACTTCAAGTTCAAACCAACTCACTTTATAAACGCGAAGGTTTGAATATGGGCGCAGGCTGCATTATTATGCTTGTTAACCTTATTTTGACAATGACAATCTTCTTCACATTCTTTGGTTCACTTAGAAAATTCTCAGCTTATGAAGCAATCAACCAATATGAACAAGTTTCTGCAAGTTATGAAGCTGGCTATTTTGCAGGCTTAAGTCAAGCCAGCAACGGCGAATTTGACTCTCAAGCAGACCTTAATGCTTGGCAAACAACTATGAATGAAAGAAAGGCTGCTTATGAGGCAATGCCAGAAACAACCGACCCTGAACGCGAAGCAAAACAAGCAGAGGCTACAGCCATCGCAACTGAAGAAGGCAGAATCTTAGACTTCCAAACAAAAGCAACTGACGCTGGCTCAAAAGCAGCAGTAGCAAAATGGAACGACAACAAAAAGAGTCATTCTTGGCTTTGGATTCAAAACATCTGGGTTCAAGACAGCACAACATCTCCATTCCCTAACTATGATTCACTTGTTTCTATGGCAAAGAATTCTGGCTACACAGACTATGTTACAACAAACATCAATAAAGACAACTACAATAAAATTGCGGCTCTTATTATTGACAACTCTAGGTCAGCAAACGGTTATTACATTTTAGCCGTTCTTGCGGGTGTTATTACATTCTTGTCACAATACATCACAGAACTTCACAACAAACTTAAAAACAAAAAAGCACAAATACTTGCAAAATCTGCTGGACCAGAAAACACTGGTTCAATGAAAGTTATGAAGATTGTTATGCCAGCAGTTATGGTTATCTTCGTTTTAACCTCAACAGCGTCATTCGGTCTTTATATCTTGGCAAGCAACGTTGCATCAATCGCACTCGGTGAAATCACAACATTGATTGTTGATAAAATGACAAAGAAAAAGAGACTTGAAGTTGAAGAATTCCTCGAGAAGGAAGCAAACAGATTAATTAGAAAAGGACATATTAAGGAGTAAACTTATGAAAAGCATTGAAACACAAGGCAAAACCGTTGACCAAGCAATCGAAATTGGTCTTTACAAACTCGGCGTTAAAAGAGAAGACGTTAAAATTGACATCATTGAACAAGCTGGTCTTTTTAACAAAGCAAGAGTAAGACTTTCTCTTGGAACAAGCTCACCTGACGAAGGAAAACTTAAAGAACTTATTGAAAAACTCATTTCTTTAATGGGTCTCGACGTAGATGTTTATGTTGAAGAAAGAGAAAAAGAATTTTTTGTAAACGTTATTGGAACTGATTCTGCAATCTTTATTGGAAAGCACGGCGACTCTATTGAAGAATTCCAAATCTTGGTTAACTATATCTTCAATAAAGACAAGGCTAGAGACGAAGCAAAGAGAATCATCATCGACAGCAACAACTATGCACAACGCAGAACTGAAACTCTCACAAACCTTGCTAAAAGAACCGCAGGAAAAGTTGTTCGTGACAACAAAGAATTCAAGTTTGAAGCAATGAACTCTTATGAAAGAAGAATCATTCACTCTGCACTTGCTGACCACGGCAAAGTTATCACTGAAAGCTATGGCAACGAGCCAAACAGATATGTTGTTGTTAAACTTAGAAACAATATTTCTCGTCAAAGAAACGAAGGCGAAATTAAAGATTATTTTGAAGACGATTCAATTCGCGTTGAAAAAGAACTTAACGAACTTGACGACAACGACAACAATTAATAAACAAAACCTCAGGAAATTCCTGAGGTTTTTTGTTGCTAAATTTTTCTCTGTTTTAACGTAGTTAAAAAAATATCTCAAAATTATTGAAAAATGTCAAAATATTGCTATAATTGTTATTATGAATAATAGTGACTCAATCGTAGCAATTTCAACCGGCGCAAGTTCCGGTGCAATATCAATCGTTAGAATGTCAGGAAAAGACTGTGTGTCTATTGCTGACAGTCTTTTTGTGAGCATTTCTGGCGACAAACCATCTTCATTCGTGCCAAGAATGTTGACTCTTGGGACAATAAAAACTGAAAGTTTCAATGAACAAGCAATGTGCGTTGTGTTTAAGGGTCCAAAGTCTTACACTGGCGAAGATATGGTTGAGTTTCAATGCCACGGCGGAACACAAATCGCGTCTGGCGTAATGAGAGAATGTATTGCCGCAGGAGCAAGAATTGCAACCAATGGCGAATTTACAAAACGTGCATTTATGAACGGAAAAATGTCACTTGCGTCTGCCGAGGGTATGATGGATATGATTAATGCCGAAAGCGACGCAGAAGTTCGTGCGGGATACAACCTGCTCTCTGGTTCACTTAGCAAACTTGCCTCTTCTGCTCAAGCGGAACTTATGGACGTGTTATCAGAAATCGAAGTTTCTTTTGACTATCCTGAAGAAACTATTGAATATATCACAAAAGCAAAAGTTAAAGAACGCCTTGTTAGGCTTGAGGCAGAAATTTCGAAAGTCCTTGCAACAGCGTCTGCAGGAAAGATTATCAAAAGTGGAATCAATGTTTTGATTGTTGGAAAACCAAACGTTGGAAAGTCTAGTCTTTTAAACAAACTTTTAGACCGTGAGCGTGCAATCGTTACTGACATTGCGGGAACAACTCGTGATATTATTGAAGATTCATTTATGCTTGGCGATGTAAAAATCAATCTTATTGACACCGCTGGTATTCACGACACTGCTGACAAGGTTGAAAAGATTGGTGTTGATAAAGCAAAAAGTCTTATGGACCAAGCCGATATTATTCTCTTCCTCATTGATTCAAGCAGAGCTTATTCAAAAGAAGACGAAGAAATTCTAACTGCACTTAAGGGTAAAAACTACATTGTTGTTAAAACAAAAAGCGACCTCAACGAAAAATTAAATAAGACCTTTGAAAACGAAATTGAAATTAGCACATTAACTGGCGACGGAATGGAAAATCTCAAAAACAAGATTTTGGAACTTACTAACCTTTCAAACATTCCAGCTGACAGCATAATCATTACAAACGAGCGTCATAAAGATGCGTTAACCAGAGCAAACAAGAGTCTTGGCAGGGTTATCAAAAACATTTCCGCCGACACTCTCGACCTTGTTTCAATCGACATTAAACAAGCCTATATTGAAGTTGGTGAAATCACTGGAAACACAACAAGTGAAGATATTATTGACCAAATCTTCAAAAAATTCTGTTTAGGAAAATAATTATGGCAAACTTTTCAATAACTGAAATGAATTTGGAAGCAGACAAGCCAAAAATTTCGTCTTGGGAAAACGAATATACTGGCACTTATGGCTACGACAAAATTGAATGGTATATTTTAGAAAACCGTCTTTTTAAAGACCTTGCTGAAGTCATTGAAAGTCAACACGAGTCTTATGAAATTGACCCATTCTTTGAAATCAAAAAGGCATTTTCAATCAAAGATGACAAGGGCGAAATCTTAGGGTTTATTTTGTGTAGCGCGGGAGATGTTAATGATTATTCTTCCGAACTATATATTCAATATGTGGTTTTAAATCCATCAAAACAAAATCAAGGCTACGGCTCTAAAGTGTTTACTGAATTTTTCAAAAACATTAGAGATTACATTGGATTTACACCAACCGACGTTCACGCACTCGTTCACAGGCACAATTCAACCTGTTTGAATCTTTTCAAAAAATTTGGGTTTTCATTTGCAAGAAGGTCAAGAAGTTATCTCCGCGCAGACGGCGACTTCTATTCAATAAATAAAATTTTAAATGCAAACGAAAATCAAGTGGAGAAAATATGATAGACCAAAAATATGACATCACTGACTATGAAAAAAACATAGAAAACAAAGTTTACGACATCAAAGATGGCGACTTTTTTGATGCAATCGTAGTTGGTGCAGGTCACGCAGGTTGTGAGGCTTGCTTGGCTCTTGCTAGAACTGGTCAAAAAACACTCATTATTAACCTTGTTCGTGACAACATAGCGTTTCTTCCTTGCAACCCAAGCATCGGCGGAACAGCAAAAGGACACATCGTTTGTGAAGTTGACGCTCTCGGTGGTGAAATGGGAAAACAAGCCGACGCAAACACAATTCAACTTCGTATGCTCAATATGGGAAAAGGCCCTGCAGTTCAATCGCTTAGAGCGCAAATTGACAAGACTGGTTATCACAGGTCAATGCAAAAAGCATTAGAGACCCAAGAAAACCTTTATATTTATGACGGAGAATGCACTGAAGTTGTGGTTGAAGACGGCAAACTTAAAGCAGTTAAAACCGCAGACGGAAAAACCTTTGGAACTAAAGCAGTTGTTCTCACAACAGGCGTATACCTTGACTCAAGAACTATTACTGGCGAAATTATTAACGCATCTGGTCCATCAGGTTTCCCTTACGCAAAAGGGCTCACAGAGTCTCTTGTAAAAATCGGTTTCGATGTTAGAAGATTCAAAACAGGAACACCTCCTCGTATTGACGGAAACACAATCGATTACACAAAATTCACTCGCCAAGACGGCGACGAAAACATTCAAACCTTTTCATTCTTAACAAAAAAAGCCAAACCAAATGTTAGATGCTGCTGGCTCGGTTATACAAGTGAAGAAACAAAAAGTATCGTAATGAACAACCTCGACAGAGCACCAATGTATTCTGGTGTTATCACTGGAGAGGGCCCAAGATATTGCCCATCAATCGAGTCAAAATTTGTTAGGTTCTCTGACAAAGACAGACATCAAATTTTCCTTGAACCAGAAACTCTCGATGACAACGTTATTTATGTTCAAGGACTTTCAACCTCAATGCCAATGGACATTCAACACAAAATGGTTGAGTCGATTGAAGGTATGGAACAATCAAAGATTTTAAAATATGCCTACGCAATCGAATATGATTGCATTGACCCACTTAACCTCTACCCAACACTTGAGTTTAAAAAAGTTAAAGGTATTTTCTGTGCAGGTCAAATTAACGGAACAAGCGGATATGAAGAAGCTGCTGGTCAAGGAATCTTGGCGGGCATAAACGCATCACTATACTTAAGAGGCGAAGAGCAACTCATTTTAAAACGCAATGAATCATATATCGGCGTTTTGGTTGATGACCTCACAACAAAAGGAACTAACGAACCTTATAGAATGATGACAAGTAGAGCCGAGTTTAGACTTATTTTGCGTCAAGACAATGCTGACCAAAGGCTCACTGAAATTGGCAGACGCGTTGGTCTTGTTGACGATGAAAGATATAACGTTTTCAAGGAAAAGATGCAACAAATTGAAAAACTCAACGAAGAGATTTTGAAAACTGTTCCAAACTCACCAAAACTAAAAGAATATCTCGATTCGATTGGCGAGAAGATGCCAACACAAGCCACAAGCCTTAAAAACTTACTCAAACGCCCTGCATTTAGTTTTGTTCAAGCAAATGAACATATTGGCTTGGTTGAAGGCTATTCAAGAGAAGTTTTGACCGCAGTTGAAATCAACACAAAATATTCTGGCTACATTAATATGCAACGTGACCAAATCTTGCACGACCAAAAACTTGAAGAAAAGAAAATTCCTGCAGATATGGACTACGCATCGCTTTCAGGACTACGCTTAGAAGCCCGCGAAAAACTTGCAAAAATTAAACCACTTACTGTTGGTATGGCAAGCCGAATTTCTGGCGTCAACCCTGCCGACATCACAGTGCTGCTAATGTATTTAAAATAAAAAAGACAGGTTTTAAACCTGTCTTTTATTTTGTTTTTTATTTATTTTTGAGATATTCGTCGATTGCTTGTCCTGCAACTTTTCCTGCTCCCATTGCTGAGATAACTGTTGCAGCTCCTGTAACAGCGTCACCGCCTGCATAAACACCATCAAGCGATGTTTTGTTGGTTGCCTCTTCAACAATGATTCCACCCCATTTGTTAATTTCAAGCCCAACTGTGGTTGATTTAATGAGTGGGTTTGGAGATGTTCCAATACTCATAATAACGGCATCTACATCTAAAATAAATTCGCTATTTGGAACTTCAACTGGTTTTCTTCTACCGCTTTCGTCTGGTTCACTAAGTTCCATTTTAATGCATTTCATTGCTTTAACGAAGCCATTTTTAGGGTCTCTTCTGTCGTCTGGGTTGTTGTAGCCAATAATCTCAACTGGATTATTGAGAAGCATAAATTCAATGCCTTCTTCAATAGCGTGTTCAACCTCTTCTCTTCTTGCTGGAAGTTCTTCCATACTTCTTCTATAAACGATATAAACCTTTTCAGCGCCAAGTCTAAGAGCAGTTCTTGCAGCGTCCATAGCAACGTTTCCGCCGCCAACAACAGCCACTTTTCCGCCTTTCATAACCGGAGTGAATGAATCATCTTTAAAAGCACCCATAAGGTTGTTTCTTGTCAAGAACTCGTTTGCTGAGTAAACACCATTGAGTGATTCACCAGGAATACCCATAAATCTTGGAAGACCTGCACCAGAGCCAATAAACACAGCTTCATAGCCTTCTTTGAAGAGTTCTTCGATTGTGAGAGTTTTTCCAATAACAACGTTTGTTTGGAACTCAACATTCATTGATTTAAGTTTATCAACTTCCTTTTGAACGATTGCTTTTGGAAGTCTAAACTCTGGGATACCATAAACAAGAACACCACCAGTTTTGTGGAGCGCTTCGAAAACTGTTACACTGTAACCTTTTCTAGCAAGTTCGCCAGCACAAGTAAGGCCTGATGGACCAGAACCAACAACAGCAACTCTGTGTCCGTTTGGCTTTTCGCAAACTTCTTTTGTGTCGCTGTGAGCATTGTGCCAGTCAGCAACAAATCTTTCAAGTCTGCCAATACCAACAGGCTCACCTTTGATTCCTCTAACACATTTTGATTCACATTGTGTTTCTTGAGGGCAAACTCTTCCGCAAACTGCAGGCAAACTTGAAGATTGAGCAATAACTTGATATGCACCTTCAAAATCACCTTCCTTGATTTTTGCGATAAACTCAGGAATATGAATTTTTACAGGACAACCTGCAACGCAAGGCATAGTCTTACAGTTTAAACATCTTTTTGCTTCATCGATTGCAATTTCTTCACTGTAGCCTATTGCGACCTCATCGAAATTGTGTGCACGAACCTTTGGGTCTTGCATTGGCATTTCGTTTTTATTTGGTTTCATATTTGGTAATTCTGCCATCTATTTAACCTCCTTGTTTAAAAGATTGCAAGTTTCTTCGTAGGCGTGTCTTTCGAAATCTGCATACATTCTGTTTCTTGCCATAAGTTCATCAAAGTCAACTTTATAACCATCAAAGTCTGGACCATCAACACAAGCAAATTTAACCTTGCCATCAACTGTGAGTCTGCAACCACCACACATTCCTGTTCCGTCAATCATAATAGGGTTCATTGACACAACACAAGGAACGTTATATTTTTTAGCTGTTTCGCAAACAAACTTCATCATAATGATTGGTCCAATAGCAATGATTTTGTCAAACTTCTTTCCAGATGCAAGCATTCTTTCAAGAGGAACACAAACGTTTCCTTGTTCGCCATAACTTCCGTCATCGGTCATACAATAGAATTCATTTGATGCCTTTTTGAACTCCTCTTCCAAAATAACAAGGTCTTTGTTTCTAAAACCAATAATGCTTGTAACATTTGCTTTCATTTCAGCAAGTTTATTTGCAACAGGATATGCAATAGCACAACCAACGCCGCCACCAACAATACAAACATTTTGAAGACCATCAAGTTCTGTTTCATTTCCAAGTGGACCAACAAAGTCAGGGATTGTGTCACCAACTTCCTTTACACTTAAAAGTTTTGTTGTTGCACCAACGATTTGGAAAATAATTTTAACTGTTCCGTTTTTTCTGTCGTAACCAGCAACAGTGAGAGGAATTCTCTCGCCTTCGTCGTCAACACGAAGAATAATGAACTGACCAGGCTCAGTTTTTTTTGCAACGAGCGGAGCAAGGATATCCATTTCACAAACTGTTGGGTTTAAAAATCTTTTTGTTTTAATTTCAAACATAGTTTCACTCCCAAAAAATTTATATCTTTTTAAGACAATTTTATTATACTCTATTTATCAAGAAATCTCCAAACATTATTCAGTGGCATAATTGTCAAAATAACCAGTAATAAGCACAACTGGTGTGCCTTTGTCACCACTTCCTGAAGTGAGGTCTGAAAGTGAACCCAAAAGGTCTGTATATCGTCTTGGAGTTGTTCCAAGAGTTGCGTTAGTTCCTTTAAGATTGTCTGCTTTGTTTTTGATTTTATCTCTCATAGCGTTTGCAAGAGCCTCACCCTTGAGATTTGAAAGGTCATTATCTGCAATATACTTAAGTTTAAGTTCGTTTGGTGTTCCCTCAAGACCAGAGGTGTATGCAGGGCTAACAACAGGGTCAGCAAGTTCCCAAATTCCTCCAACTGGGTCTTTGAATGCACCATCACCATAAACCATAACTTCAATTTTCTTTCCAGTTTTTTCAAAGAGCGATTTTTGAACAGCCTCGACAACCTTGTCTCCGTGTTCAGGGAAAAGTTTAACTGTGTCTTCAGTTGCTTTATTTGAACCAAGCAAACCATATTTTGAGTTATAACCACTTCCATCAACACTTTCACGCAAAATTTCATCGGTTTTATAGATAATTTCAGCACCATTTTGCGCTAAAATCTTTTTTGTCCTTTCACGTTTATGAATATTTGCAACAATAATGTTTTTTGTATAGTCGAGAATTGCTGTTGGGCGATTAGAGAAAATAATCTCTGCCTCTGCACCTGCATTTTCAACAATCTCTCTAAAATATTTCACATAATTCACACCAGTGAAAACGTGGAGTTCTTTTCCAAAATATTTATCATATTCTTCCTCGGTTAAAACTTCACCCCAAGGATTGATGTTATATTTATAAAGAAGTTCCTCGTCAAAAAGGTTATTTCCAACCTCGTCTTCAGGATATGCCATCAATATAGTAACTTTCTTTGCACCATTTGCAATACCTCTCAAAATAAGCGAAAATCTATTTCTTGAAACAGGTGTTGGGAAAACAATGCCAATGTGTTTCTTTCCACCAAACTTGTTTTGAATGTCTTTTCCTATTTGACCAACCGTTGCATAGTTGCCTTGAGAAATTCCAACAACAGCCTCTGTTATTGCAACCACATCTCTGTCTTTTAAGGCAACCTTTCTCTCTTCAGCAGTCCTTAAAACTGAATCTACAACAATGCTAGCAAGGTCATCACCAGATTTGATGACTGGAGTTCTAACTCCATACACACAAGTTCCATAACTTCTCATAAAAAATCCCCCTTTGTAAAAAAATACATATAAATTTTATACCTTTTAATAAAATGCCGTCAAATAAATTTGAGCCCAACAAAAAAATCACCCTATTTTTTAGAGTGATTTTTTGTTTAATTTTATCTATTGTTGATAGCATCAATAGGTCTCTTTCTAGAAATCTTAGAAGTTGGTAAGAAACTTCCAAGGAATGCAGAGAGAACTGAAACGCCAGCAATCAAGATAAGTTGTCTAATGCCAACGTTCAAAAGAACAATGTCTACAGGTAGTGACGCCAAAACAATATTATTGAGAACGGTGCAGACAACGAATGTTGCAACTGTTGAAAGCACGAAATTGATTGCCGCAATAATCATACTTTCATTGAAGAAGATTCCAAATACGTCACTTCCTCTTGCACCAAGCGCTCTAAGCACACCGATTTCTCTCTTCTTGTATGAAATTGAAGTTGAAATGAAGTTCATAAGCATAAGTGATGCAAACACTGCAAATCCAAGAGCAACCCAAACAAACACACCTGTCATCATAAGCAAAATTTCTTCAAGCATATTGAGCATTGGTGTTGATGAGTTTTGAATTCTATACTTAATACCATTGTCGTCAAATGTTTCAAGTCTATTAACAAATGCTTCATCAAGTTCAGCATTTCCCGTAAGAGCAGAAACAGCAAATGAATAACCAGCGAATAATGGCTTTAACTCTTCTGCAAGTTCTGGTGAAACATAATAGTTGTATTCGTGAACGCCAACAACTTTGAATTCTCTAATAACGTCTTTTCCATCCCAGTCAGAAGATAACTTAACAGTTAAACCTGCATCAATTGCTGCTTGATAGTTTGCAACGCTTTCTTTTAACAAATATTCTGAAACAATGATTTCATCTTTTGCAAGATTGAAAATATCTTTACCTGTTTTAACAGCAATAATTTGTTTATCTTCATAGAAATCTTCCATTGTATATTCAACATAGTTTGGACTTTCTGTGTCAACAACCCATTTTTCTAAATCATAGTCATATTTTGTGCATTCTCTTTCATTATAGAATTGCCAAGCATAGTTTTCAAAATCATCTTGGTCTAAAAAGTCGCTCATTGAACCTTTTGAAATACCTGTTGAACCTTCGCCACACTTTAAGTAATAGTGAATGTCTACATAAGAATTTTCAAGAATTGTGCTATATCTTGCTGGTGTTGAATAGCAAAGTCTTGTCCAACCATAGTCAAGAACTTGGTCTAAGTCTATCATTTTGTCTGACAACTTCAAGATATCTTCATCTGACATATCTTTATATTTTTGAAGGTCTGTTTTATCATTAACAAGACCAACAATCTTGATATCATAACCGCTAGAACCTTGTGTTAAACCTGGCATAGAAACCATAAGTGGTGTTGCACCGTCTGGGTTATAGTTGGTCATAAAGTCTGCCTTGATTTTCTTGCTATCGTCAGTAGCCTCTTCGGTTCTTTTAACCATAGAATCATAAAGGTGTTTAGAAATAGCAACCTCATTGTCATTTGCAGGAAGTCGTCCAATAAGTTCAAAGCCAAGTTTGTCAAGTTCAGTTTTTGTTATTGAAAGGTAGCCTGACACCTGAACGTCCCAAAGAGGGTTGTTGTTTCTAGACCAAGAAATTCCGTTAAGGGTAATATCATCGTTATAGTTTGATTCAGCAACACCCTTAATTACGTGGTTAGGAAATTTGTTTTGTAATATCGCTAAGTCCCCTGCAGGAAGAGCCTGATCATAGGCATAAGTTCCTTCGTTAACAGTTTTTCTAAATGCAATATTTTTCTCATTTTGCATTGTCATTGCTTGATAAACTGAGTCTGCTCTGTTCCATTGACCAAGAGCATCAACCACACCAAACACAGTGAATGCAAAGAATGAAAGAATGATTGTGAAAATAAGTTTTCCAACTTTGTTTTTAAGTGCACTTGCACCCATTTTAAATGAGTCACTGAACTTGAGTCTTGACTTAATGAGTTTTAAACTGTTTGGGTTATAACTCTTAACTTTAATGTCTTCTTTTTCAGTTTCAGTAAACTTTTCTTTGTTACCATCATCATTGATTTTTGCGCCCTCTTTGAGTTTTTCATTCGCAGCAGGGTCAAGTGAAATGAATGTGTCACCTTTTTCGGTGTTTGCGTTAATGATTTTCGCAATAGCTTTCATTTCGCCGTCGCTGATTTGTTTACCCTTTTTGATGTAGAGCACGCTGTTATCAATAATCTTGATACCATCTGAAGCCTCTTGTGCTTCAATTTCTTTCTTTGTCACGTCTGACAAAATTTTACCGTCTTTAAGTTCAATGATACGGTCACCATAAATTTCAGCAAATTCACGGTCGTGTGAAACAACGATTACAAGTTTGGTTTTTGAAAGTTCTTTCAATGTGTCCATAACTTGTTTTCCGGTGTTACTGTCAAGCGCACCAGTTGGTTCGTCCGCCATAATGATTTCAGGGTTCTTGATAAGAGCACGGGCAATCGCAACTCTTTGTTTTTGACCACCTGAAAGTTCGTTTGGTTTACGTTTTGCGTATTGTTCCATTTCAACTTGACGAAGGAGTCTCATAACTTCTTCGTGGTCAGCCTTTTTGCCTTGAAGTTCAAGAGCAAGTGCCAAGTTTTTCGCAACCGAGAAGTTTTCCAAAATGTTATATTCTTGGAAAATGAAACCAATGAATGTGTTTCTATAACTATCAAAATCGGCTTGAGTGAAATCTTTTGAAGATTTGCCTTTAATGATAATTTCACCGCTGTCAAACTTGTCAAGACCACCAATACTGTTCAAAAGTGTTGACTTACCACTACCAGACTTACCGAGCAAGAACACAAATCCTGTCTCTGGAAAATCAATGCTAACATTGTTGAGCGCAGTAACACTTTCAGCTTTCTTGGACTTATAAACCTTTACTAAGTTTTTAACTTGTAGCATATTATTCTCCTTTTTTATTATTTTAACAAATACATTATACCGCTAAACAACCCTATTTCAAACCAATTTTATGTTAAAATTCAACATTTATAACTAAAATAGCAAATAAAAAAGAGTATTTAAATACTCTTTTTTGTTACTTTTTTCTTAAAAATTTTAATGTTATAATATTTTTGATTTTTGTTTTAAATTCAATTTGCTTTTTTGCTTTATCAGAGAATATCTTAAAGTCATAATATTCTTTTGGCTCTGCACCAAGTTCTTCTTTGAATGTCGAAATATTTTTCACTTCGTCAGCCTTTCCAATTCCTCCAACATCATAAATCTTAAATCCTTTTTCTTTCAAATATTTCATATCTTCAAAGTGTAACCATCTATTTGCTCTACCAACCATTTGACCATTTACATTATTCTTTTTTGAACGATATAATGAGCAAGAATGGTGAAGCCTGGCGTGTGTTCTATCAACCAAATATGCGTGATACACTAAATTTTTGTTTTCAAAAGAAGCTCTTGTTATTAAGAGTTGTTTTTCCTTATTGCATAACGAAAGCATTTTTTTGTTGGCTTTTTGGAGCCCTTTTTGCTTCGCAAACTCATTGTAAAATTTAATAAAATCATTTAATTCTTTAACACTCAAGTCCATCAAGAATTCAGCCTTTACACCATCTCTTTCGGCTCTTCTAACATCATATCTACAACCCTTATCAAATCCTTGATTAATATCTTCGAGAGTGTTTTCCAAATCAATTATTCCACTATAAAAAATCTCAGCATTTACATTCTCTGGTTTTTTATACGATTGACAAAAAGAAGCAACGTCTACCCCCCCCCTAAAAATTTTTCATCTTCGGCAAAGTAGGTGAAAACATATTTTAATCCCCTATATTTGTAACTAAACTTTATCACGTTTAAAAAATCTCCTTAAATTTAGTTTTGAAATCAAACCTCTAAATGTTTCTGTTCTCATAAATATTAATATATTTAGCATGGTTGTTATAATAAAACACACCACAATTCTAACACAAAGTCCTAAAACTCCAACTAGTGGAATAAGCTCACATATAAAGAATGTACCCGCCATTTCTAATACAAATAAACCAAATTTAAATATATAGTCAATCCAAAAACGTTTTGGCGATTCTTTAAAAAGGTCTTTATATGTAATTTGAATTTCTACTATTGCAGGTAGTAATACTGAAATCAAAGATGCCAAAATAACACCCTCAATACCCATAACAAAAGCAAGAATAATTGATAAAACAATATTTAGAATAGAGGCAAATAATGGCACAAATCTATCCTTCCAAAACAAACCCGCTGTTTCTTTAAATATTTGTACCATCTGCCTACTTCTATCAACATAAAAATATATTGACATTATCAAAGGAACAATTAATGGTAAAAGCATATTATTATTCGCAAGTCCACTCCACCAATACATAAATGGTTGAAACAAACAGAATAAAGTTACACCACAAAAGCAAACTATAAAAAATGATGCTAAATTTAGTTGTCTAAAAAGTGTTTTTGTTTCTTCTAATGTCTTTATGTTTATATAGTTTCCAACACTCGCTCTAACAGCATTAAACACAAGGTTTAAAATTGAAAATAAGTAAGTTAAAATCAAGTAATAGTTTGAATATAAGAATACACTAACAACACCCAAACAAGTAGAAATGATAATGCTGTCCACACCCGTGAAGACCGTTGATGCAATTCTGCTATATGAAAGTGCATAGGTGTTTTTTACAAGTTCTTTTCTATCTTCTTGTGAAAGCCTCTCTTTTGGTGCTTTCATAATTTTTTTATAATACTTGTTCGAACACAAAACAATAATTAAGCATTCAATTATCTTAATAACTGTTTCACACGCCAAGTAGATATAAAAATCTTTAACAATATTTAATATGTAAATTTGGACTGGGAAAACCACCAAAATTGACACTGACATTGCAAAGTTTTCAACCCAGTTCCTTTGCATCGTAAACAAAAGCGCTTTTCTATGTCCAACAGTATATGTGATTAAGCAGTTAACCAAATAGAAAATAAATACATAGTAAATATTTCCATTATTAAGAACAATATCGCCGGTCAAGAAACTCAAGAATGGCATTATAATTAAGCCTAATGTTAAAATTATACCTGCAATAGCATAATAGATTTTCTTATAAGCAACTGTTAGCGTTCTAACCTTTGTGTCATCACCGTCTGCAACCGGCTTATACATTTTATAAATAAGCGCAGTACCAATACCAAGTTCGGTTATTGAAAGAATAGATATAATATTTGAATATAAAGAAATTAATCCAGAAAAAACATCACCAAAAGCCTTGAGCGTCAATGTTCTGAGAGTAAACGCCGTTATGATGCTAATTGTGTATTTTATGAGTGCCCAAATCAAATTCATTGAGCTGTTTTTCTTTCTTGATTCTACCATTTTATTTTCCTAATAATCTCTTTATAAATAAAAATACTTTTCCCTTGAATGTTTTTGCAACATCATAGTTATAGAATGTTGCATCGCTTCCACCAAAACCTCTTTTGAATTTAGAAATATTTTTAACATCATCAGCTTTTCCTGCACCACCCCAATCAAGAGTGTCATAGCCAGCATTTTTAAACCAGCAAATATCTTCCCAGTGCAAAAGCCTATTTGCTCTTCCAACGAGATTTTTATATTGTCCGTCTCCGTCTCTAAAATGAGAACAAGAATACCAAAGTCTAGCAATTTTATCTGACACATAATATGCGTGTGCAACAATCAATGCTTTTGATTTATCCTCTTGTGACTCATCATAAACAAACGCAATAACCAAATTCGTATTGGTAAAGAATGCATCCATAAGTTTTCTATCACAATAACCAAGTCCCTTGGTTTTTGCAAACTCATTAAAGAAACTTTCAAACTTATCAATATCATTTTTCGTCAATTTATTTGAATCAACAATATCAATTTTGAGATTATCTTTTTCCTTTGCTCTTCTAATTTCATATCTATAAGTTTTATCAATCTTCGCCAAAAGTTCTTCTTCTGATTCGTGAAGATTTGTTATAAGAGTAAATTTTTCAGTATGCTTGCAATTTGGTTTTTGCCTTGATTCTCTAAAAGAAATAATATCACATTTAGGCAAATCTAATTCCTCACCATTGTGAAAAAAAACTAAATTTTTATCAATCTTATTTCTTCTATAAGACAACTTAATCATTATTTTTTATTCCCCTTAATAATTTTATAAACTTTAACTTTCACTTTAATAATAAATAGATTGAATTTTTGATTAATTCTAAAACATTTTTTTGTTTTTAAATTCAAAAGTTCACTGTAATCACACAATACTTCCTTATAGGTTTCTAATGATTCCTCAAATGTTTCTAAGTCCTTTTCTGACATAGTGTTGACGTGCAAACATAATGTGCAAACACCTGTCATTTTTCTTCTTGTTTTAAACGTATGCCTGCAAGGGATAAATGTCAAACCGTGCCATTTATAGTTATAGTTTGTATAGCCATCGGTAACATATTCAAAACCCAATTCTTTAAGTGCCAAAATTGTGTTTTTGTCGTATGAATGAGATGGAGCCATATAAATTTTTGTGTTAATGCCCTCTTTTTTCAAGATTTCAAGACCTTCACCCAAAAACTTTTTTTGCTCGTCTTTTGAAAGTCCAACAAAATCGCTTTTTTTGTTTAATTTTAAAACGCCACCATTATTATTTCTATAAATATGGTCTAGACCGTGCTGAGCAAAAGAAATACCTTGCTCTTGGTATTTTCTCATAATATCAAAAAAGTCTTTATTTTCCTCATCAACAACAAGATGAGGATCTTTATTACAAGGAACCACTCCAAGTAATGGCTTCACCCCATACTTTTTACAAAGTTCCATAGCTTTGTTGAAATGGTCCCAACTCATTGTTGGACATACGTCATCGAACCTAACTGATATCTTTAAGTTATTTTTCATAATTGAAAGGTGTCTCCTGTTTTTCTGGCAACTCAATCATATCGCCAAGAATCTTATCATATTCTGCTGGCTGGAATGGGTGTCTTCCTGACCATGGGAAGAATGTAAACTCACCGAAATAAAGTTTTCCATTGATATTATAAAAATCAACCCTAACAAATGGGAATGGTTTTGAAAGTTCTTCCGCCAAAGCAATCATTTTATCATAATTTTTTGGTTTTTTAAGTTCAATGGAAAGATTTGGTCTTGACCATGTGCATGGAAGTTTATTAAAATCTCTATCGAAAATAGTGAGTTCGTGGTCAACACCCTCAGCACAATCAAATCTTTTGCAAACATATAAAAACTTAACTTTTCCGTTATTGCAAATAATTTTATAATCCATTGGAGAATGTCCATCTTCGTCTAAAAACTCTTCACATAAAATCATTGGAGTAATGTGCTCATAAACCCATTCTTGTGCGTGTGTGGCATAATTTATATTTTTCTTTTCATTTGCACCAAGAACTTTTAATAAGTGTTTTTGTTCTAATTTGCTTTTATCTTTACAAATCAAGTGTCCGCCACAGCCATGATTGGTTTTCAAAATAAAAGGTGTTTCTGGAAGGTCTTCAATCTTAATTTGCTTAGCACTTCCATATACACCATATTGTTTAATGAGCAAATCTTCATGTCCTAATGCTTTTAAATATTCTCTAACGCCATATTTATCCGCACATACTTTTGCAAGAGGATTATAATAATTTACTTTCATCCAACAAACCTTTTCATTGAATGTTTGAGGATTGTCTAAGTTTGGATAATAACCCATTCCTTCTTTGAAGACTTTTGAAACAAGTTTTTCTCTAGACATGTGATAGTAGTCGCGTGCTTGTTTATTTTTGATATATGCACCTTGCATTTTTCTATAAGGTTTTCCAACCATTCTTTTTATGGCTTTTAAAAATTTTATCATACTATTTTTTATCCTTTATTATACTATTTATAAATTCAAAGTATCTCTTTGAAATCTCTTCAATAGAGTTTGTTTTCAAAATTTTTGTCGCCTCTTTTCCACAACCCTCTGCAAATTTTCTATTTTCAATCATTTTGCAAAGTGCTCCAGCAAGTACTTCTGGATTTTGAATTGGAACTAGAAGCCCATTTTTCTCATTTTCAATAAGTTCTGCTGGACCATTATTACAGTCTGTTGAAACACAAGGCATACCAATTGCCATAGCTTCCATCAAGGCATTTGGCATACCTTCTGAAATTGATGACATCACGTAGCAATAGGCATTTGATATCTTTTTTAAAGCCTCTAAGTCATTACCTTTAAAATCAATATTTTTAGAGATTTTTAGTTTTTCACTCAATGCCTTCAAATTGTCTTTATCGTACCCTTCACCAAAAATTTCCAGCTTGAAATCACTATGTTTTTTTAAAACAATTTCAAATGCTTTTAAAAGAGTTGGATAGTCTTTTTGAGCTCTAAGCGAACCAACCGCGCAAATTTTCTTTTCTAAACTTTTAGCATCATAAACAACTTTGTAGCACAATTCGTTTCCAATTGCATTTGGAATAACAACTTGATTTTTTACGAAAATTTTTCCTTCATAATATTGCATTGCTCTTTTTGTTTGGAAAACCATTGCATCGCATCTATTATACGCCTTTATTCTTTGTTTGAGTTTAGATTTTGATTTTATCCACGAAGGGTTGCTTCTTTCAGTTCCAAATATTTTTGCACGCGTGTTTTTAGGAACATATTTTACAACTGTTTCAGACATACAAAAAACTGCATCTGGTTTATTCTCTTTTAAATATCTCGCAAAGTTTCTTTTTATTTTTAGTATGGAATTAATAACACCATAAACTTTACCGAAAATGGTTTTGTGCCTTTTTTGAACGTTTAGGCCAAAACCAATATTATGAACTTTTACTTTATCGTCAAGTTTGTATGTGTTTGTGTTTTTATCAATAATAGCAACATCTACGTCTACACCATTGTCTATACCGTAGTTGGCTAGATATGAAACAGTTCTTTCTGCACCACCAAAACCCATACTATAAATAAAAAAACAAATTTTCATATGATTATTTCCTTTATTTCGAATACTTTAAATATAATTGTTTATATTTTTCTACGATATTTTTAATGGAATATTGTTCAATATTGTTTTCAACATTTTCAACTAGTCTATTTCTCTTTTGTTCATTTTCCAAAAGACCAATCATTTCTCGCGCCAACTCATCAACATCATTGATATTAACAAGAATGCCATTTTCCTTAACAATTCCTTCTGCACCACCAAAGTTGGTTGTAATCACAGGGAGTTTGCAAGCCATTGCCTCCAAAAGTGTAATCGGGAAACCTTCAACGTTTGATGACAAAACATATATTTTGCTTTTATTAAGCAACCCGCAAATATCATTAACATTTCCCAAAAATTCAACATTGTTTTCAAGACCTAATTCTTTAACTAATGTTTCAGTCGCTGGCTTGCGTTCACCCTCACCAGCCAACGCAAGTTTTGCCTCAGGATGTTTTTCACAAACCAACTTGAAGGCCTTTATAAGAAGTTCGTGATTCTTTACTGGATGAAATCTTCCAACATTGACAAAATCGTAAACTTTTTTCTCTTTTTTTTGTGAAAACTTAGATAAGTCTACTGGGTTATAAATTAATTCAGGATTAAGTGTCTTAAATTTATAACACTCATTTAATTCGCCATAAATATAATCAGAAATTGCTACAGGCACAACATATGATTTTTTGTATGCATATTTAATCAATGTTTCGTTGATGAATCCTTTTTTCCTCTTCACTGATGTATGAATTGTGTGAATAATATTCACTTTATTTTTCCTTGCCCAACGCAAACAATAATATAATGATGACATATTCGTATGAATGACATCTGGTTGATATTCATTCAATGCTTTCTCAATAACTTTTAAAATTTTAAGAGAAAAACCTTTTGTTTTACCAAAATATACACAGTCAACACCTGCCGCTATTAATTGTTCAGTAATTTGATTTTCTTTAAATTGCCCGATTATATATAGTCTAATCTTTACATTTTTATCATTAAAATTTGACACTAGTGTTGCAATCATTCTTTCAGCACCGCCGATATCAACGGTTGGCAAAAAAACTGCAATCTTATTTACTTTTGTGTTCATTTACTACCTTCTCAAAATAGTCATAATATTTTTGTGAAATATAATCAACGTGATTTGTTTCTTTGAATTTTGATGCAGCCTTTCCACATTTTTTTGCAAATGTTTTGTCGTCTATAAATTTTAAGATTGCATCTGCAACACCTTGATAATCTCCCGCTTTAACAACTAACCCATTTTCACCATCTGTTATAACGTCTTCAACACCATTACCATAGTCTGTTGAAATGCTAGGCAAACCAATTGCCATTGCTTCCATAAGCGCGTTTGGCATACCCTCTGAAATTGAAGTCATAACAAAACAATGTGAGGTTGAAATTTTTTTCATTACGTCTTTATGATTTCCCATAAAGATAATGCTTTCAGATAAACCCATTTCATTCACAAGAGATTTTAATGATTCATCAAGTGCACCCTTGCCATAGATTTCAAGTTTCAAATCAGGCTTCTTTTCTAAAACAATCTGCATTGCTTTAAACAATGTTGGATAGTCTTTTTCTTCACACAAACGACCAACAGCACAAATTTTATTTTCCTTACCAATCTCAGCAGTTGTGTTATAAACTTCTGGATTTCCAATGGCATTTGGAATTACAACCTTGTCGCACTTTATGTTCTTGTAAAACTCTTTTGCTTTATTGGTTTGAAGTATCATTGCATCAACATTTGAAAGTAAATATTTTCTCATTAATTTCTTTGCTTTTGATTTCAACCATCTTGGATTGCTTCTTTCACTTGTGATAACGCAAGGTCTATTTTTTATTCCAATCGTGTAGATGATAGGTCTAAAAAGCATATTGAAAATGATATCGGGCTTTTCTGATTTACAATACTCAACAAATTTTTTTCTACGTGCTTTTATCTTTTTTATACGATTAAAGATATTGTTTTTTTCATTTAATTCGCCGATATTAAAAACTTTTACTTTTTCGTCTAAATCATATTCTTGAATGCCATAAATAACGACATCAACTTCATAACCATGGTTAACCCCATAATTTGCAAGATAAGCAGCTGTTCTTTCTGCTCCCCCTGTACCCAAACTTTGAAGAAAAAAACAAACTTTCATATTAACTCCTTTAAACCTAAAAAAAATATGCTAAAATTTGATATTTACACACCAAATTATAGCATATTTACACACTATTTACAATTAATTTTGTATTGTATGATTTATTTTAAATTTTCCTTATACCATTCTACACAAAGTTTGATACCATCTTCAAATGAATAGTCTGGGTCATATCCCAAAAGGTTTCTTGCCTTTGAGATATCTGCATTTGAATGTTTTATGTCCCCTGGTCTATCTGGACCAAACTTTGGTTCCATATCACTACCAAGAAGTTTTGCGATTGTTTTAAACAAATCAACCATAAATACTCTGCCGCCATAAGCAACGTTGAATGCTTCACCCGCAGCCTCTGGACCTGATAAACAAGCTTTTAAGTTTGCTTCAATAACATTTTCAATATAGGTGAAATCTCTTGAATGTTGACCATCTCCATTAATGATAGGTTGTTCACCTTCTAAAATTTGTTTAACAAATTTTGGAATAACTGCAGCGTAGAATCCGTGTGGGTCTTGACGTCTACCAAAAACATTGAAATATCTAAGTCCAACAGTTTCTAAACCATAAAGAACAGTGTAGAGTCTACCATATTCTTCATCGGTTTTCTTTGTGAGTGCGTATGGAGACAATACTTTACCAACTTTCGTTTCAACTTTTGGCAAGTTTGGTTCATCTCCATAAACAGATGAACTTGAAGCATAAACAAATTTCTTAACACCATTTTGTCTAGACGCTTCCATCATATTAAGTGTACCCATAATATTCACTTGTTCATATTCAAGTGGCATTGCAATGCTTCTAGGAACACTTCCCCAAGCAGCTTGGTTTAATACATAAGTAACGTCTTTTGTTGCTTCTAAGCAAGTGTTGTAATCTCTAATGTCGCCTTCAATAAGTGTGAAGTTTGGATTTTTTAAAAGTTCCTCAATATTTTCTCTTTTACCTGTTGAAAAATTATCAAGACATCTAACTTTGTAACCTAATCCTAAAATCGCTTCGCAAAGGTTTGAGCCAATAAATCCCGCTCCACCAGTCACAAGAAAGACAGAATCCTTTGGAAATTCTAAATTTTTATATCCCATTTTTTAACTCCTTAAAATTATAATCTCCAGTAATTGTATCCAAGACCGAGCATTTCATCTCTGTCTCTAACACCTTTGATGTCAACCAAAACTTTTTTGCTCATTTCAACATCTCTAAACATAGCGTTGATTTGTTCATTTGTAATGGTTTTAAATTCGTCGTGAGCAACAGCAATAACAAGAGCGTCTAAGTTTGTAAGAGCACTAATGTCGTGCAATTTAATATTATAGAATTTTTCAGCATCTTCTTTATCTGCAACTGGGTCAACGATAATTGGAGAAATTCCATATTCATTGAGTTCTTTAATAATGTCATCAACTTTAGAATTTCTTGCGTCTGGACAATTTTCTTTAAATGTGATACCAAGAACACCAACCCTAGCATTCTTTACAGAAGCTTCAGCTTTGATGAGCTGTTTAACAATGTTTTCTGCAACATATTTACCCATATCGTCATTAATTCTTCTACCAGAAAGAATGATTTGTGAGTGATAACCAAATTGTTCTGCTCTATATGTTAAATAGTATGGGTCAATTCCAATACAGTGTCCACCAACCAAACCTGGTCTAAATGGCAAGAAGTTCCATTTTGTTCCTGCAGCTTTCAAAACTTCAAGAGTATCAATGCCCATTTTGTTGAAGATGATTGAAAGTTCGTTCATAAACGCAATGTTAATGTCTCTTTGGCTGTTTTCAATAACTTTTGCCGCTTCAGCAACCTTGATTGAACTTGCTCTGTGAACACCAACTTCTACAACGATTTCATAAACTTTTGCAACTTCTTCGAGAGTTTCTTTATCCATACCTGAAACAATTTTAACAATATTAACAAGTCTGTGTTCTTTATCACCTGGGTTAATTCTTTCTGGTGAATAACCAACTTTGAAGTCTACGCCACATTTAAGACCTGATTCTCTCTCCAAAATTGGAACACAAGTTTCTTCTGTAACACCTGGATAAACTGTTGATTCATAAACAACAATTGTTCCTTTTGCCATATTTTTACCAACTGTTTCGCTAGATTTTTCAACTGGTGTAAGGTCTGGTGTTGTGTCATTATTGATTGGTGTTGGAACAGCAACAATAATAAAACTTGCTTCTTTGAGTCTTGTTGGGTCACAAGTCCATTCAACTGAACAATTTTTAATAGCTTCATCGCCAACTTCTTTTGTTGGGTCAATGCCTTGTTTATATAATTCAACTTTAGCTTTATTAATGTCAAAACCAATAACGTCTACGTGTTTTGAAAATTCAACAGCAATTGGCATACCAACATAACCAAGTCCGACAACCGCAATTTTTGACTTCTTATTTATAATATTTTCATAAACTTTTTCCATATCGTTTTAAATTTTCTCCTTATATTTTCTTGGATTTATTATTATCTCCAATAATTCCCTATTAAAAGTTAGCACACAGTCCTTATATTTGTCAACCAAATCAAGTTTCACATTTGCACAAATAACTAATTTTTCAACATTTACAAAAACAATCTAACCAAATATTGTTGAATATGGCACGACATTAAATTGGTCCCTTATAACAACAGTTGTTGATAAATATAGCAATCCAATGATAACTGCTGCGATGGTAAACAACGCTCTGTGTTTTTTATTTTTTATTTCTCCTATAAAATGAGGAACTATTAATATAATACTCCAAGAAAAATAGTAAATCATTCTAGAAATAATCAAAAATCCCCCGCTAACAATGTTATATACACATATAAGCGCCACAATAAAAAACATATTTAAACTCAATACAAACATCCTGTTTAATGGTTTATTCACCGCATCTCTAAGTATTTTGTAAATCAAGAAAAATGCGAACACCAAAATCATTCCAATGTTCTTAATATAAGAAAACATTGTTAACGCTGAACCCTGTATTTTATATGAAGCATAGTAGTGCCAACCAAGCATTTTGCACAACCACCTAACTATATCGTGGTCATAAATTGCAAATATAAAAAATACAAGAAACCCTAAACCATATAAAACATAACATTTCTTTTTGTCACAGAAAAAATTAAAAAAATAGGTCGGCAACAAGAAAAGAGCTGACTCGTGAAAACACGCCGCAGATATTACACAAACTAAAAACAGTCTCCAGTTTTTTTCATAAATATACTTAAAAGATAGGATTATTAATGAAACAGCAACCCCTTGTCTAAGCATTGAAAGAGATGGGATAAAAACATCAATACACATAATTAGGAACATTGTTAATGATATGTCAGGAGACAGTTTTTTCACTGCAAACACCATTAACAAAATATTCATAATCGCCAATATTATAAGCATCATATGAAACCCTGTTGTGACTGGTAAAAAAGAACAACACCAATTTAAAATCTTGAAGAACAATCCATAACTTTGATACCCTGCATTAATATTATGGTCTTTGGCAATGTCCATAAAGTTTGTATTGTAAACGCCTAAATCACCACCAACACTAAGAGCTCTTAATCCACAGAATAAAATTAAAACGACAACAGCAAGCCAGGAAATTTTTTGTTCCTTCTCTTTGGCTGGAACGATGATTTCGTTGCCAAGTGTTGTTTTTATGATTTTATTATTCTTTAATGCAAAACACACATAAACAAATAGTGCTAGGCACAAATAAACCATTAATGATTCTCCTTGATTTTCTTTGGTTAAAAATAAAACTCTTACGTGTTATCGTAAGAGTTTCAAGTGGAGCTACTGGCGGGAATCGGACCCGCGACCGCCACATTACCAATGTGGTGCTCTACCACTGAGCCACAGTAGCACGTAGCCGCGAACGGCATATTATTCTTTTGGTTGATTTTTGCTTTCTTTGATAAGCAAAACAAGATGATAAGTGTTAATAATAACAAGTGCTGCGTTTAAAACCGCAGTGCTGATTGCTGGAAGCAAGCACCCATAAACAACAAACACAACAGAACCAGCAATATTGAGAGATCTCATTAAAATGCTGCCTTTGATTGTTGTTGTTTTGAAAAGCATTGATATTAAAATTAAAACTGTTGAAGAAATTCCAATAAGTTCAATAATAACTGGATTCATTGAAACCTCCTAAACATATTTTATTAACACTTGCTAAATCATTTAATTCAACGACTAAATTATATAAACTAATTGCTCAAATGTCAAGAACATTATTATATTTTATAAGTTTAATATTTGGAGATAAAACATATCTTAATAAATTTTATCCGCAACAAAAATAAATTGATTTTTATCTATTTTTAATCTATACTATAACCACTATGGAAAAATTTAAAAATAAAAAAGTATTAATGGTCTCAACAACAGACAATATGATTTGGCAATTTTTGGTGCCACACATAAAATATATGGAAGAAAATGGCGCAACTGTTGAATGTGCGTGCGCTAAAACAGGATTCTGGTTTGACGAGCTTGCAAGTAATGGCTTGAAGTTGCACGAGATTTCTTTTGCAAGAAGTCCTCTTAATCCTAAAAACTTAAAAGGCTACAAACAACTCAAAAAACTTCAAAAAGAAAACCAATATGACATCATTTATTGTCAGCAACCAGTTGGTGGAGTTATGGGTAGACTCGTTGCAAAGAAATTCAAAAAGCCTTGCATTTATGTTGCTCACGGTTTCCACTTTTTGAAAGGCGGCAGCAAAATTAAAAACTTAATTTTCAAAACTATTGAAAAACATTTTGCTAAACATACAACTGCCTTGGTCACAATCAATAATGAAGATTATGAGGCAAGCAAGGGTTGGAAAGCAAAACACATCTACAAAGTTAACGGAATCGGCGTTGACCTTTCAAAATATAAACCAAACACCAAACTCGACACCAAGGCCTTTAAAGAATCTCTCGGTTTTGAAAAAGAAGACTTTATTGTAACATCAATCGGTGAACTCAACGAAAACAAAAACACATACCAAATCTTAGACGTTATCAAAAATATTGAAAACGACAAAATCAAATACTTGATTGTTGGTCAAGGCCCTCTCAAAGAACAAATGGAAGAATTCATTAAAACGAACAACCTTGAAAATAGAATTAAGTTAGTTGGTTTTAGAAAAGATATTCAAGACATTTTAACAATAAGCAATGTCTACATTATGCCATCACATAGAGAAGGTCTCAGCCGTTCAATGATGGAGGCAATGTGTTTTGGTTTACCTGTTGTTGCATCAAGAATTAGAGGCAACACTGACCTTGTTGGCGAAAATGAGGGCGGAATTCTCTGCGAAAAATGCGACAAAGAGGCTTACAAAAACGCAATTTTGCAGATTTTTGAATCAAAAACACTACAAAAACAATATAAAGACAGAAATATTTCATTTGTTAAAAACTTTGATATAGACATTGTTTTAAAACAATTTGAAGACATTTATGAAGAAACTCTATAACAAAAAAAGACTCAATTAAATTTGAGTCTTTTTTATTATGCCTTAATCTCTTCGCTGGTTGAGGTTTGTTTTGTTTCTTTTAACTCTTCTTTTGATGTGTTATACATATAAAGGACATCAACACCAACAAATGCAACAAGGTCAACAATTATATAAGGAAGCAAATCTGTTCCTTTATATAAACAAACCAACACAACCGCAACAACTTCAAATAGGCTAATAACGATTTTTGACACGATGTCATATTTTTGTTTCTTTAAACCATAGAACCAAATAAAAAATAATACTAAAAACAATCCAAGAATTCCCATAATAATCCAAGGTGTAATGTTTGTTTCTTTTGGTGCAACTGGTGGAGGAACAACCTCTTTTTCTGCCACAAACACAAATTCTGAGAAATTTTCGACCTCAACTGTTATGTAACCTTGAGCGTCAACTGCAGAATATGTGAGTTTTGCCGCAGTTGTTTCGCCGAGCTCTTCGTGAACGTGATACAACTCAAAAGATTTTGAACCAACCGCTGTTGGAACTTTTATCTTTACAACAACCTTTCCGTTTGGTTGAACCTCGCTTGTGTTAAGAACGAACTTAATATCAATCGCTGAAAGAACCTCTTTATTTGCTGCAAGACTAATCGCCTCAGTAAGTCTTGCCTTTTGGGTTGCATTTGAAACATCAACAGTCTCCACAACCAATTTTGCATTTGGAACAACTCCGCCATTAATGCTTTCAACCTTAACATCGGTGTTTGGATTGCCTGACGCGTCTTCTGCCGCATCAAATGAAACTTGATTAATAACAAACTCATAGGTTAAGTCAGCAGTTGTTGAATCACTCCATTCGGTATTGTTTTTATCTTTCAAGGTGACACCAACACTATATGTTCCCACTTCGGTTTTAATGTTGTTTGATATAGTATAATAATCACTCACTGCAATTTGATAAGTTTGTTGTGCGCCAGTGTAAGCAAATACCCTTGCATCTGCTTGTGGCTTTGCTACTTTGAATTTTGCAATGTTATAAACTTTGGTAACAACGGTTGGAAGTTTATAGTTTGTCTCATTAAATTTGAAACTTGCTGTGGCTGTGTATTCACCTGCATTTCTAAATTCACTTGAAACTGAAACACTTAAATCAATTTTAACATTGCTCACATCTTTGTAAGTTGCAGTAACGCTTTGAATGTTTCCGTTATATGTGAAGTTGTTTTCACACCAGTTAATTTCGATTACTTTTTGTGAAATTGTTACACTAAATGAAACTTCTGCGATGTCATTGTGGTTTGAGTCACCCACAACTTTATAATAGACCACATAAGACGCTGCATTTGTCCCATTTGGCAAAGAGGTTGCGTATTCGCCACCTGAAAGTTTGTAATAAATGGTTCCGTGTTCAGTCTCGCCAGCATTAACAAGAGTTTGAGCACTTCCGTTAAACACAAGTGTTTTTGCAGTTGGTGCGGTTGTTAAAACAGCGTCTGCCTTAGCAATATCAAAACTATATGTCAAAGCAACAGTTGTTGAATCACTCCACTCTGTGTTTGCAGTATCAACAAGAATAACAATAACTTCGTAACTTCCAACATTTGTTTGCTTGTTTCCAGAAATTGTGTAGTAGCTGTTTGTTGTAAGCGAATAAGTAATTTCACTTCCAGTGTAGACAAATGATGATGTGTTTGCCTCAGGTTTTGCTATTTTTAATCTTGCAATGTTATATTGCGCAGAATTAATTGGTTCCAAAACATAATTAGTTTCGCTATTAGCAAAAGCAGCTGTAGCAACATAATCACCAACATATTTAAATTCTTTATCCACAGAAACAGATAACGCAACATCTTTATTTAAAACATCTTTGTAAGTTGCCGTGATTGTTTGAACTGAACCATTGTAAACAAAGTTGTTTTCACACCAATCAATTTCAACTCTCTTTGGTGAAATAACAACTGTCACAAAACCCTCTTCAGTGTCATTGTGATTAGCGTCACCAACAACTTTATAATAAACTTTATACTCACCAGCATTTGCAGCAGTTGGTATAGCAGCACTATACTCACCACCTTCAAGTTTATAATTCAATGTTCCGCCACTTGCTGTGCCCGCATTGATAAGTTCTTGCGCCTCACCATTGAAAATCAAATTATCTTTTATTGTTGGAACAGATGCTATTGAAGAATCTGCTTTATAGATTTCAAACTCTGCACTGAGAATAACTGACCTATTAATTGTAAAAACTCTAGCTTTTATTGAAATTTTATATTTTCCTGCACCCATTGGAGCGGTTGATGTTGCGGTATAGTCTGTTCCGTCAACACCTTCAAACTCCGCACCAATATACTCTACTCCCGTTTCATTTAAAAATGCATCTTTATTTAAAACATCAAAAGAAATTGTATTTCCATCATAAACCTTATTTAAAATTGAAAGGGTCATTTCTATTTTATTGTTTTCCAAACAACAATCTTCGTTTTCACAAGTAGCAGTATAAGTCTTTCCATCTGCGCTCTGCGCAAAAATAAATTTATGATATTTGATAATTACATATTTTTCATTTGTATATTCACTAACAAAGGTTGCACTTTGTTTATCTGCTCCAGCTTTGATAACGCCGTGATAAGGGTCTAATGTTATTTTATTCTCTGTAACAATCGCCGCATTTGATGTTGACACCGCCTCTAAAATAGAATCGTCAGTAACTGAAATCATCTTCGCATAAACGCAAGGCGAAGTTGTTCCAGAACTCAAGTTCGCTGTTGACTCAAATCCTACACTAAAACCAGAACAATAAACAGCGTAACCCCAAGGGGCATTGGCTTCAAGAACTGCATCGGCACCACAAACACTAACGCCATCTGCAGTAATGACCTTGTGTGCATTGCTTGTTACATATAGATTAATTGTTTGCATATTTCTATGGCTACCGATTACAACATTAGTATCGTTTTCTTCATTATCAACGATAATTGCTGAACCAGTTGTGCAATTTAAATTAATATTTCCACCTACAAAAGATACAATATTTGTAGCAACTATCCCTGTGCTAGTTTCAATAGTTAATCTTCCTATTGTATCGCTATAACTAATTGAAACATCACCACCAATGGCAATCGCACCTAAAATGCTTGATATAATCTTATTGTCGCTATCACTTGCAATAATAATAGAAAAAGTATTTGAAGAATAAATACAATATTTATTATCTTCGACATCAACTAAATCAACAACATCTAGTGTCAAATCATTAATTGTTAAAATCTTGTTCGTTGCGTCCCAAGAATAACCGTGTGTTGAAATTTTGTCTACGGTTTCAAGTGTGGTTAAATCTAAACCGCTAGTCACAACAATTTTGTCATTGTTCTTCCAAACCGCATAATAATTTCCACCAGTAAAGTCGCCGCTATCATAATTAGATGCGTCATTTCCTTGAGTTTTGTCAACTATTATTTCTCCGTCAAGTTCTGTTGACCAACCATAAAAAGAATATTTTGATGTTGGGTTATAATTAAATTCTCCATCTGGTGACTCTAATCCATTGCCATCTCTTAAATCAAATATACAACTACTTGTTGGTGTTTCCGGTTTTGTCGTTTTCACGTTTGTGACCGTAAGTGTTCCATCATCAATATTAAGACTTCCGCTGATTTTATTGCCAGTGTCTTTGTTATAAATATCACCAGTCCAAAGAGTTGTTAGCGCATCATATAAGGACACGGTTGAAGAGTTGAATGTAACTTCTTTAAGTGCTGTGCAGCCCTCAAACATATTTGATGTTGTGGTTGCCATAGCAGAATCAAAGCCAATAAGGTCTATAATTTCAACAGTTGTTAAATAGCTAAACATCAAGGAAGAATCTTCAGGCAAATAATAAATGCTTGGTTCACTTTCCATTGTTGTGTAGTAATATAAGGAATCTTCACTTACCCACAAATGCAACACCTGTTCAAACATATCTGTCATTACTGCCTTATATGTGGCTGTTTCGTAACCCGCAAACAAGGTCTCGTCTGCGTGCAAAATGCTTGTAAACTCCGCACCACTATCAATAAAACCTTTTATTGCCGCATTTATAGTTCTTCCATTTTCTATCGCTACAGGTTCAGTGTTCGCACTCGCTGTGGTTGTTTTATTAAAATTAATGCTAGCAAAAGAGCCAACAACAACTGCAAGCATAAACATTAAACTCGTAAATATTCTTTTCAAATTTTTCATTTGCAAATACCTCTCAAAAATAGTATAGCAAACACGAATAATTTTGTCTTTTAATTTTGATTACATTCCACATTTTTCGACATTTTTCGCCAAACAAAAAAGAGCCTGCAAAGCAAACTCTTTGTAAGCGGATAATCCACTTCTTTTTTATTTCTTTTCCTCGACCATATCGGCGCCGCAGATTATGCATTTGCCTGGGTTTTCTTCAGCCTCAACTGAGTAGAAACAAACTGGGCAAACATATTTTTTCTTTGTATTATTTTGTTCTTCTTTTTTATCTTCTGTTTTTCCGCCTCTTCTTTCGAAATCGACTTTGCCGTGTTTGCAGAGTGGACAAATAAAGTCATCTGGAAGAGGGTCGCCCTCATAAACATAACCGCAAATTCTGCACACCCACACAACCTTCTCACCTGTTTCTGCTTTTGGCTTTGGCTTGATATTCTCAAGGTAGTGTGCATAAGTTAAAGGTTTTTCATTTGAAAGAACCTTTTCTTCCGTTACCTCTGCAAAAAATGTAATGTGCGAACCATTATCAACACTCTTTGTAACCTTTGCTGAAAGATAAGCGTTTGCATTTTTTGTAACATAGTTTACGCCGTTGCTTGCAACCTTGTAATCATTAAACCCAGCAAATTTGTCGGTGTCTTTTCCGCTTGCAAACCCAAATCTTTCAATGACATCAAAAGCGGTAGTCATATCTAAAATTGAAACATTGAACACCCCTGTTTCTTCAATAAGTTTTGTTGTGTAGTTATCTTTATTAACTGTAACAGAAATTTGAACTGGCGACGATGTCACCTGCATCAATGTGTTGATGATGCAACCACTTTGTTTTTCGCCTTTGGCTGATAGAACATAAACTCCATAAGAAATATTGTAAACTGCTTTCATTTTTATCCTCCTTACTCTTCTTCATTAAAACTTGAAACATCTGCACTTTCTTCTTCAAGTTCATAAAGTTCTTTGTATTTTTTGCAAGAACGCATAAGTTTTTTATGAGTTCCTTCGGCAATATTTTTACCGTCTTCAATAACATAAATTTTATCAGCACCAACAATGGTTGAAAGCCTGTGTGCGACAATTATGATTGTTTTATTATCTTTAAATTGGTCGAGCATTTCAACAATTTTCTTTTGACTAGAATTATCAAGAGCGCTGGTTGCTTCGTCGAAAATTATGACCTTGCTATCCATTAAAAGGAGTCTTGCAATTGCAACTCTTTGCTTTTGCCCACCAGAAAGCTTCACACCGTTTTCACCAATTTCGGAATCAATTCCAAACTCGAGTTTTTTGATGTCATCATAAATTTGAGCCTTTTTCAAAACATCAATAAGTTCTTTCTCGGTTGCGTCAGGTTTAACAAATAACAAGTTTTGTCTAATGGTTGTGTTGAAGATGTATGGCGATTGAGAAATTACACCAACATTTGAACGAATTGATTGTTCATTTAAAGTTTTTATATCAACTCCGTCCAAGAGAACCGCACCACCATTAATGTCATAAAGTTTTGAAATAACACTTAGTATTGTTGTTTTTCCACTTCCGCTCTTTCCAACTATTGCGGTCATTTTTCCTGATTCAAAACTCATATTGATTTTATTAAGAACCTTTTTGCCATCGGTGTATGAAAACTCAACGTCTTTTAATTCAATGTTTCCTGAAAAGTTTTCAAGTTGGTCATCACCAAAAACTTCTTTTTCATAATCTTCAATAACTTCGAAAATTCTTGTTGCAGAAATTTCACCCTCTGCTTTATTCTCTTTCATTGTTGAGAAATATTGAACGAGCCACTCGACTCTTCCATAATAAGAATAGATAACCAAGAATCCAGTTAAAAGCAATAATCCTTTATTTACAAAAATCACACCAAGAATAATAAATAGCGATGCAAAAATTGCAGTAATTGCTGCTTGAACACGTCTTAAAATGTTTCTTTGAGCATTGAATTTTAATCCAAATTCAATCGCCTTTTCATTAAGACTGTTTGAATGGCTTGTGATATTCTCTTTAATATTCAAAAGTTTAACATCACGAATACCCGTGATTTGTTCGTAATATGACGACCTTGCCTTGTCGTTAACTTCTTTCATAACTTTTCGTCCGCGAATCCACACGCGTGATTTGTAGATGCAAAGTCCATATAAAACAGCAACATAAACAAGCAAAATAAGAAATATCCAAAAGTTTAAAATTCCAATATAAATGAAAAATGCTGCGTTTGTGACAATATCAAAAAGCATATCAATGATTTGCAAATATGTTGATGAAACCGTGTTGACATCAGTTCCAAGACGCTCAGTAACAGCGCCAAGTTTGAGCCCGTCAAGTTTTGACATTTTTGTTTTGTTTATTGAACGAATAACCCTGTCAGTGAGAGTGTATTGAACCTTTGAGTTAATCTTTACGTAAACGTGTTCGGTTAAACCATTGAACACTGTCCTAATAAGCGAGATAATTGCTAAAATCACTGCACATTTTATTGCTGCGTCAAACTTTGCGTCCGCGAGATTTGCAAGCGCATTTGCTGAGTAGATAGGTGCAAAAATTCCAAGCACACCAGTTATAACGAAACACACACAAAGCCAAAACAATCTTGTTTTGTTTTCTTTATAAATCGGCAAAATTTTTCTAAGGTTGTTTGTTGTGAGCTTGTGTTTTTTTAAATCGATTTTTTCCATAAACTTTTCCTACTTCAATTATAACACCCAAAGCAATTTTTTCAAGCATATATTTGCCTTATTGAATTTAATTTATTATAATGTGAATATGGTGTATAGTTACAAAAGGACAAAAGAATCAAATATCGTTGACACGCCAGAAGAGTCAATGCCTGAAAAAAAACAAAAGCCAATCACTGGCTGGTTTTTGTTATGGAACTTGGTTCCTATTCTTTTGTATTGCGGCTATACTTTCTTTTTTGTATATAAAAATTCGCAAAGCAATTTTTTATCCAAAATAGTAATTTATCTTTTGGCAATCTATGTTGTTGTGTTTATTTTGCTCCTTCTTGTTAGTCTTGGAAATAGGTCAAAAATGAAACGCAACCTGAAAAACTATAAGAGTGCCGCGACATTTTTGAGATACACAATCACCATTATCAACTTTACACTTTCAATCATAACCTTGATTGGCGCATTTATAACAACGGGCGCAGTTGACTTTGCATCGTTTCTATATGCTATTTTAATTTTGATTGTAACTGTTATTTCAATCTTTTTTGAAATAGGAAAGATTATTGTTAGAAAGAATATTCATTTAATAAAGCAAAACTTTTTTGACCTTAGAATGAAACCTACTAAAAAAGATAAAGACGATTAAAAAAACCTTATCAACTTGATAAGGTTTTTATTTTTATTCGCTCGCAGGTTCACTTGCAACAACCTGAACTTTTTTCTTTCTTGGCTTGTAACCTCTTGCGTTATATATTTCCTGAGCCAAGTCTTGGTGATATTCACTCTCAAAGATTGCATCATAAATATCTTCTCTAGTAAGTTTTAAACCGTGTTGGTCCAGATAATATCTAAAGCTAGACAATATACTGAACATAACATCGCTATCGTCAATGTTTTTTAAGATTGTGTGATTTTCAATATTCTTTTTATATTCATCTATTTCGTTAATAAATTTTTGAACATAATAAGAATCGTCGATGTGTTTGTTGAGTCTTTCAAGACTTGCAAGAACCTCTACTGCTGGGTCAATATATTTTGCTTTTGCAGCCTCATATTCAGCAGTTTTTTTCTTTTGCTCTTCAAGATATGAGATGTAATGAGTTTCAGTATCTTTAACCTCACTATCCCATTTTTCTTTTTGTTTCTTCCCAACCCTCTTGAAAACTTTTCCAAAGAAAGTTGGTTGAAATTCGTCATATTTCTTTCTTGCTCTTTCAACATCTTGAGTGTAATAAGACACTAACTTGTTGCTGGTCTCAATGGCATCTGTAAAGCAGTCTTCAACAATAATTTTGCCGTCCATAACAATATATTTAAAGCTTGAACCATATTTTTGTTTCATTATCTTTAATTCTTCGAGGTTTTCTGGTGTAGCCTCAGGAAGAGCTGTCTCTTTAACAAGTCTTTCAAACTCAGCCTTATATCTTTTGTAATCTGCAACTTCTTCAGATTCCAAAATTCTGTTATATTCAGCAATATAAGAGTTAACTTTATGTTCAAGCCAAGAGATAACATTTCTGTTACTCTCGTCGCCTTCAATAAAGATTCCTTCTTTGGTTGTAACCAAGTTTGCTTGGTCTCTCTTTGAATACTCAAACTCTTCCTTTAAATGTTTGAGTTTATTCTTTTCCTCAAAAAGTTCCCACTCTAAATCTTTTTTATCTTGCTCAAGTTCTTTTATTTTTGCTCTAATGTCCCCAACTGTCCCTGCTCCATTTAAAAAATTATATGTCCCAATAGGTCTAAGTGCACTTGAACTCATTTGGAGCAACCCCAAAGTCGTGTCATTTTCTGCATCTCTTTTTGCAGACTCCAACTCTTTTAGAGATTGTTTTATTTCTCTAAGTTTAGTTTCAATATCATCAATCCTATTTTCTGTTAAACGGATTTCAATTTCGTAGTTCATATTACACTCCTTGAGAATTTTTAATTTATTCTTCGCCTGGTTGAGTTCCTGTTTGTTTTATCTGCTCACTAGGCTTAAATCCTGTTGCACGAACCTGTTCTGCAAGCCACCTATAAGTGTCGCTATGGCAAATCGCTTCAAAAATTGTTTCTTTTGAAAGTTTCAAGCCTCTTGAGTCGAGGTAGCCTTTAATTTCACTTAGCACAATGTTTTCCGCATTAACTTTTAACGCTTGAAGAATTGTTTTTTCGTCAATGTGTTTTTTTGCGGTTTCACCCTCATTGATAAATCTGCTAACATTTGAAGATGTTTGGGTGAGCTGTGTAATTTTTCTAAGAATATCCATAGCCTCTGTTGCAGGCACAATATACTTGTCTTTGTATCCTTGATAACTATCAAGACGACTTTGTCTAAGACCACGATATGAACTTAACTCTTTGATATTGTCGTCAATGATTGCATCATTTTTCATCTTCTGTTTCTTTCCAACAGACCTGAAAAGCCTACCTAAAAATGATGGTCTAAACTCGTCTCTTGATGCATCAACTTTTGCAATGCCTCTATCATAATTTTCAACTTCTCTGGCAGCCTCTCTAATTTCGCCTGAAGCAAAGTCTCTATCAACCAAAATCTTGCCATCAATAACCATATATTCAAAACTGAAACTTGAACGAATTTGAGCAGACTTGATTTCATCTAAGTTTTCTTTTGTTGCCTTAGGAAGGTCACTAACCTCAATCACTCCGTCTAATTCTTTTTTAAGTTTTAAGTAGTCAGCCACTTCTGGAGATTCTGCATAAGAATCATAATCTTGAATATACTCAACAACTTTGCTAGCAAGAGGTTTAACAATATCTCGTCTAGCATCATCGCCCTCAATGTGAATTCTATCGTCAGCCACAACCAAAGTTGCCTCTGGTCTTTTTTCATACGCCAACTTTTCCTTGGCCTCTTTCAATTCTTTCTCGTGTTTACTAAGCTTACGTTTAAGGTCTGAAATTTCTCCTTTTAGTCGAGAAATTCTTGTTGAATATTTTCCTTCATCGCCAAGACTTGTTATAAACTTGTAGGTTCCGTAAGTCTTCATATGTTGATTGTTCATCATTATAAGACCCATAGTTTTATCACTTTGGGACATTCTTCTTTTTGACTCTGCGTCTGAAAGTTCATTTTCTGCACTTTTAATTTTACTTTTAATATCTTTAATTTTCTTTTCAATGTCTTTTACAATTTCTTCAGTTGTCATTATCTTTCTCCCTTAAGATTATTCATCACCAGGCTCTGTGCCTGCTTGGCTAAGTGAAAAACCGTCAATATCAAACTTAACTTCGTCACCGTCTTCAAATTTTTCTAAAGCATCTTTTTTAACAAGCCTTGCATACAAAAGTCCCAAATTGTTTTCGCCAGCAACCTCAAACCCGTTCTTTTCGTGAAATTTTTGAGAAACGATGTTGTCTGGGTTAACACTTGCTGTAAAAATCTTGTAGCCTTTTGCGTGGTTATAGGCATATTTATACATTTTTGAACCAAGCCCAATATGTTTGAATCTATTATCAATCGCAACTTGCATTGCGTATATATCGCCATTAAAAATAAAGTCTTCTTCAAGCAAAGTGTATCCCACAACCTCACCCTTAAACTTAGCAAGAAGAGCATAGGTGTGAGATAATATTCCTTCATAGTGAAGTTGTCCGCCATTGCGGTCGAGATTTTCTTGATTTATTTCAAGAACCCTGTTTGCCTCTTGTCTGGTCATTCTTGTTTTTAAAACAAGCGAAAATTCAGGTTCTTTTGAACCTTCCAAACATTTGCTTTTATTTCTAACAACAAAATTCGCAAATTTTCTCATTTTTCTCCCTCATACACCCTAATTATACCATATTTTCAAGCATTTGTCTATACCAACATCTTTTGTGGGGTTTTGAGCCAAGTTTTGCCCTTGTTAAACTTTTTCCATATAGTTTACTTTTTTGTTTGTTTCGATTGCATATTCAATCTCGCCTCTTGTGCTTGAACCGATGTAGCCGTCTTTGTTTATAACAAAAATTTCATCTGCCATATCGATTTTTCTTTTATGCATTTCATCAAGCATCTCTTTTGTGCCCTCAGTCCAAACCTCATTGTCACCAGAATGACCAAACAATCCAACTGAAATTACAATATTGCCCTCGAGAGTCAATCTTTTTTGTTCTCTCAAAAAATCATCTTTAAACTTTGTACTGCCACAAAGGGTTATAACTTTAAATCTTCCTACCATAAATTACCTCTGTTTCCATTGTAAACACAAACTCCAAAAAACGCAAACAATAGCACAATATAATCATAAAACAATAAAAAAACCAGCC